>JAICUF010000194.1 GCA_025935995.1 Gemmatimonadales bacterium | reverse complement strand
GCTCTCGCCCGATGACATCTCGACCGCGGTGCGCGCCGCCAACGCGAGCGCGCCGGGCGGCACCATCCGCCGGGGCCAGTTCCGCTTCTCCGTGCGCGCCCTCACCGAGTTCCGCACGCCCGACCAGATCGGCGACACGCCCGTCGGCCCCGAGCGTTCGGGCATCCGCCTCCGGGACGTCGCAACCGTTCACCTCACGTCGGCCGATCCGCGCACGGTCACGCGCCTCGACGGCCGGCCCGCCGTCGGCCTCGTGGTCTACAAGGACGCGGGCTCGAACACCGTCGCCGTCACCCGCAACATCGACGCGGCCGTCGCCCAGCTCACGAAGGAGTTTCCCGACCTCAAGGTGACCGTGGTGGCGGCGCAGGCCGGCTTCGTGAACGCGGCGCTCGGCAACCTGGTGCAGGAGATCGTGGCCGGCGGCGCGCTGTCGCTCATCGTCATTCTCCTGCTGCTGGGTGATCTCCGGAGCTCGTTCGCCGTGGCCCTCGTGGTGCCGCTCTCGGTGCTCGTCTCGCTCGTGGTGCTCCAGCTCCTCCACGTGACGATCAACGTCCTCTCCCTGGGCGGGCTCGCGCTCGGCGTCGGCATGCTGGTGGACAACGCGATCGTGGTGGCGGAGGCAACGTCGCGCAATCGAGAGGAGGGCATGCCGGCGATCGAGGCCGCGCGGCTCGCGTGTCAGGAAGTGGGAGGACCGCTCATCGCGGGAACGCTCACCACGCTCCTCGTCTTCGGCCCGATCGTCTTCGTGCGCGGGCTCGCCGCGGCACTCTTCCGCGATCTCTCGCTCAGCGTCGTCGCATCGCTCGGCGCGTCGCTCATTCTGGCGCTCACGCTGATGCCCGTCATGGCGATCGGCCGGCGCGGCTACGCCGAGGCGGCGGGCGCGCTCCCGCCGGCGCCCCATCGGGCGAGCTGGTGGGACCGGTTCATCGGACGGCTCACGCCGTACGGGCACCGGGTGGCGGAGGCATACGAGCACGGGATGGCGTGGTCGCTCGCGCATCCGCGGACGGTCTTCGCCACGGCGCTCGTGACCGTGGTGCTCACCGTGATCGTGGGGATGCAACTGCCGCGCGAGATCCTGCCGCAGGTGGACGAAGGCGTGGTGGTCGCCGCCCTCAAGCTGCCGGAGGGCACGGCGATCGAGGAGACGATCCGCCAGGCGGGCAGGATCGAGGGCGCCGCGCGGAAGCTCGGTGCCTCGAACGTCTACGCGCGGGTCGGCGCGGCCACCGACGAGGAGATCCTTTCGGGTGCCGATCCCGGCTCCTCCAGCACCGCGCAGCTGATCGTGCGCGTCCCGCCCGGCCGCTCGGCCGCGCCCTTCGCCGATTCGCTCCGCGCCGCGGTACCCGATCTCGCGGCCGGGGCGCTCGCGCTCGATCTCGCGGGACAGTCGGAGTTCGGGAGTCTCATCGGCCGTGAGGGCCGGCTCGTCCGGGTCGAGGTCTCCGCCGGCAAGGCACAGGACGCGGAGTCGTGGGCCGAGCGCGCCCGGCTCGCGATGGCCAAGCTGCCGTCGCTCACCGACGTGCGGGACGCGTACAGCGGCACCGAGCCGCAGGTGGAAGTGGCGCTCGAGCGCGAGCGGATCGCCGAGCACGGGATCTCGATCGATGAAGTCTCGAATGCGCTGGCCGGCGGGCTCGGCGGCGTCAAGGCGAGCGAGCTCCGGGAGACCGACCGGCGGACGCCGATCACCGTGCGCTTTGCCGGCAACGCGAACGAGGACCTCGCGACGGCGCTCGCCACCACGGTGCACGGCGTGCCGCTCGGCCAGCTCGTGAGCGTGAAGGACACGCGGGCGCCGATCGAGGTGGTGCGCGTGGGGCAGCGGCCGGTGTCGGTGGTGGAAGGCGTGGTCGAGCGCGGCGGCACCGCCCGCGCCTCGGCCGACGTCGGCCGCACGCTGGGCGCGCTCAGCATTCCGCCGGGGGTGCGCTGGGCCGTCACCGGCGCCGACGCCGAGCAGCGGCGGACCACGTCGGAGCTCACGATCGTCGCCGTGCTCTCGGTGGCGCTCGTCTTCCTCGTGCTCGCCGGCGAATTCGGCTCCTTCACGCTGCCGGCGCTCGTGATGCTCACCGTGCCCCTCGCCGGCGCGGGCGGGATCTTCGTCCTCTGGCTCACCGGCCAGAGCCTCAACGCCGTGTCGCTCATCGGCATGGTCGTGATGATCGGCATCGCCGACAACGACGCCGTGGTCAAGCTCGACGCCATCCGCCGCTTTCGCGAGCTGGGCCATCCGCTCGAGGAAGCGATCATGCTGGGCGGCCGCCAGCGCCTCCGCGCCATCGCGATGACCTCGCTCACTACTATCGTAGGCGTCCTCCCCCTCGTCATCGGCGCCGGCAGCGGCGGCCAGCTCTACCGCCCCCTCGCCGCCGGCGTGATCGGCGGCTCCATCACGGCGACATTGGTGACGTTCTTTCTGCTGCCGACGGCGTATGCGGTGGTGGAGAGGAGGGCGGAAGGTCGGAAGGGCGGAAGGTCGGAAGACTCCGGCACCGCGAGGGCCGCCGACGCACAGGGCAATCCTTCCGTCCTTCCGTCCTTACGCCCATCCGCCCCAAGATCTACGGGGCCACCACCCGCCCCGCCGGCAACTGG
>JAICUF010000054.1 GCA_025935995.1 Gemmatimonadales bacterium | reverse complement strand
GGAGAGGTCGGGCTGGAGATCCGCCGCATCCTCGATCTCGCCGTCGCTGACGACGACAACCGGCCGGCCCGCGGCCGAGGCCGCGGCGAGGGCGGGCGCGAGCAGCGAGCGGCCCCGATCGGGCAGCGAGTCGGTGCCCGGTCGCTCATCGCCGAAGGTGCGGACCTCGCCCAGCCGTGCTGCCAGCGCGCGCGCCTCGCCCCAGTGCCCACCCGCGGCGGTCATGCTGAGCGACGCGTCGAGGAGCACGAGCGGCCGGCGCGCCGTCGGCGCGCGGGGACACCCGATATTGAGGAGGAGGAGGCCGATCGCCGCCCACGCGACGGCGCGGGCCGAGAGCGGGACGATGCCGCGCCGGCCGCTCCGCTCGAGCCGCAGATAGGTGAACGACGCCAGGGCGATGGCGGCGGCCACCACCGCGGCGACGGCGACGACGGAAGGGATGTTCACTGCCGGAAGGTACGGCCGCCCCGCGGGGCGTGTTTCAGCTCGTGCGCTGGGCCACCAGGACCGGCGCGGCGGGATAGAGGAGGCGGGAGAGCCGGTCGCGCTCGGCCTCGAAGCGATGGAGCTCGGCGCCGGTGAGCGGCGGGCCGTTCCCGAGATCGACCTTCCGCGAGTCGCGCGCGACGCCGTTGACCCGGAACTCGTAGTGCAGGTGCGGGCCGGTCGCGAGGCCCGTCGCGCCGACGAAGCCGATCTGCTGGCCCTGGCTCACCCGCACGCCCGCATGGATCCCGCGGGCAAAGGCGCGGAGGTGGCCGTAGCGCGTGGTGATGCCGTTCCGGTGGCGGAGCTCGATGAGATTGCCGTAGCCGCCCGCCCGCCCCGCGCGCACCACCACGCCCTCGCCGGCGGCGCGCACCGGCGTGCCGGGTGCGGCCGCGTAGTCGGTCCCCTCGTGCCTGCGGGTGATGCCGAGGACGGGATGGAACCGGGCGCGGGTGAACGACGACGAGATGCGGCGGAACTCGAGCGGCGCGCGGAGGAATGCGAGCTTGAGCGAGCTGCCCCGGGCATCGTAGAAGCCGCTGCCGCCGGTGAAGCGGAACGCGGTGAGCTGCTTCCCGCCGACCGACAGATCGCTCGCGAGGATCCGCCCGAACCGCACGTCACCCTCGGCCGACACGAGTCGCTCGAGGACGACCTGGAAGTGATCACCCGGCTGGATGTCGCGCGTGAAGTCGACCTGCCAGTCGTAGACGTCGGCGAGCGCCCACGCGAGGCCGGTCCGTTCGTTGCCGCCCAGCACCGAATCGGCCACCTGCTGGTCAAGCGCCTCGTAGAGCGAGTTGTCGATGTCCCCCTCGATGCGAATGACTTCGGGCCGCCACGCGATCGTTTCCGCCGCCGCCTGCCACTCATCGGCGACGCGCGTGAAAGTGAGACGCTGCTCAGGGCTCGTGCGCACCGTGATCGCGTCGGGCGCCGAGTCGGTGGCGGCGTGGCGGAAGGTGAAGACGAGCCCGGCGCGAAGTCGGCGGGGATCCAGCGAGAGCTTCCGGCTCAGCGACGGGAGGTCGATCCCGTCCACGCCGTGGCGCGCGAAGACGGCGGACACCGTTTCGCCGCGGTGCAGCGTGTCGAGCGATTCGGTGACCGGCCGGGCCAGCGCGGGGGCCACCGTCGCGAGGACGGGCGCCGGCTCGACCGCCAGGCGGCGCCACGGCCAGTGCCCGCTCGCCGCGAAGAAGGCGGCAGCGGTGAAGACGGCGAGCGCGAGCGGAAGCTTGAGCCGGCCCATCAGTCCATCTGCCGGCGGATGAAGGTCGGGATCTCCATGTCGGGCAGCTCGAAGTTCCCGGGCGTGCCGGCGGCGGGCGCCGGCGGCGCGACGGGACGGGTCTGCGGCCGGGGCGCCACCGGCGTCGCGGAGGGCGTCGCATGCGGCATCGAGGGCCGCTTCTGCGGGAAGGTGAGGACGCTGGCCCCGCCGCGGCTCGCGAGCGGCTCGGTCCCGGTTACCTGCCGGTCGAAGCCGGTGGCGATCACGGTGACCCGCACCTCGCCGTGCATCGCCGGATCGTTGCCCGCGCCGAAGATGATTTCCGCGTCGTCGCCCACGGCATCGTGGATGATGTCGTTGATCTGCGTGGTCTCGCCGAGGGTCAGATCGTCGCCGCCGATGATGTTGATGAGGACGCCGGTGGCGCCGGTGATGGAGACGTTGTCGAGGAGCGGGCTCGAGATCGCCTGCTGGGCCGCCTCGAGCGCCCGGTTCTCGCCCCGGCCGATGCCGGTGCCCATCAGTGCCGCGCCGCCGTTCTGCATCACGGTCCGGACGTCGGCGAAGTCCACGTTGATGATGCCGGTCGACGTGATGAGGCTCGCGATGCCCTGGGTGGCGTGCAGCAGCACCTCGTCCGCCTTCTTGAGCGCGTCCTGGAACGGGATCCCCTTGCCGACGACCGCCAGCAGCCGCTCGTTCGGCACGACGATCATGGTGTCGACGCTCTTCCGCATCTCGCCGATGCCCGTCTCGGCCTGCCGCATCCGGCGGCGGCCCTCGAACAGGAAGGGCTTGGTCACGATGCCGACGGTGAGCGCGCCGGCTTCGCGGGCCATTTGCGCCACGATCGGCGCGGCGCCGGTGCCGGTGCCGCCGCCCATGCCGCAGGTGACGAAGACCATGTCGGCGCCCGAGAGCAGCGGCCCGACCTCGTCGCGGTTCTCCTCGATCGCCTGGCGGCCGATCTCCGGCCGCGCGCCGGCGCCCAGGCCGCGCGTGAGCTTCTTGCCGATCTGGATCTTGATGTCCGACCGCGAGGTCGTCAGCGCCTGCGAGTCGGTGTTCACCGAAATGAACTCGACCCCCTGGAGCCCTTCCTCGATCATCCGGTTGACGGCGTTGCCGCCGCCGCCGCCGACGCCCACCACCTTCATCCGTGCGCTCTGCGCGGCGCTCTCTTCCAGCTCAAAGATCATGATGTGTCCTCTCGGCCCGACTCAGAAGAAATCCTGCAGCCAGCGTTTCACTGGATTGATCAGCTTCTCCACCGCCTGCGAGGAGCGCCGGCCCCCCGCCGCGAACCCGTTCCCCGTCACGGTCTGCCGGGCCCCGTAGAGCAGGAGGCCCACCGGCACAGCCATCGCGGGCGATTCCACGCTGTCCGCCAGGCCGCGGAGGCGCTGGCCCGGCACGCCGATCCGGGCCGGAGCGGCGAAGACCTCGCGCGCGAGCTCGACGATCCCGGGCGACTGCGCGCCGCCTCCGGTCAGGATCACGCCGGCCGGCAGCCGGTCATGATAGCCCGCGCGGGTCACCTCATCGAGGGCGTACTCCAGGATTTCCTGGAGCCGCATGTGCATGATGTGCGCCAGCACCCGCCGGTGCGCGGTCCGGGCGCCCTGGGCGGGCGTGCTCGGCAGATCGAAGACGTCCGCCTCCGGCACCAGCGGCTCGAAGGCCGCCCCGAAGCGCTCCTTGAGCCGCTCGGCGTCCTGCTGGGTGACCTGCAGGCCGTGGACGATGTCGCCGGTGACGTGGCCGCCGGCGCAGAGCAGCGACCCGGTGTGCCGGATTTTGCCATTGTGGAAGATGGATACGTTGGTCGATCCACCCCCCAGCTCGACGATGGCGCACCCCAGCTCCCGCTCATCCGGCGTCAGCACCGCGAGCGACGCGGCGAGCGATTCGAGCACGAACTCGCCCACATGGTAGCCTGCCCGCTCGACGCACTTCCGGAGGTTCTGGAGCGCGCTCGTGAGGACCGTGACCAGATAGACCTCGGCCTCGAGCCGCGAGCCGGTCATCCCGATCGGCTCGCTGATCCCGGCCTGCTGGTCGATCAGATAGTCCTGCGGAATGGCGTGCAGCAGCTCATGATCGCGGCCGAAGGAGACGTTGCTCGCCATGTCGTTCACCCGGGCGACGTCGCTGGTCCGGATCTCGTCGCCGGTGACGCTCACCATCCCGTGCGAGCTGCGCCCCGAGACGTGCTCCCCCGCGATACCGCAGTAGACGGTCCCGACTTCGACCCCCGCCATCCGCTGCGCGTCCTTCATCGCCTTGGCGATCGCGCGCGTCGTCTCCTCGATGTCGCGGACCACGCCGCGCCGGACGCCGCCGCTCCGTTCGACACCGAGCCCCAGGATCTTCACCGATGGGTCCCGGACATCGCCGGTGGCCTCGGCCACGAGAGCCGTGACCTTCGTCGAGCCGAGGTCGAGCGCTGCGACGAGCTGGTGGGGCTGCGCGCTCACGCGCGCCCCCGGACGATCACCTGACCGGCGAACCGTCCGTCGAGCTCCTGCCAGGAGCGCCCTTCGCGCGCGAGCTGTGCCTCGACTGCCGTGACCAATTGCATTTCCTCCTGGGACGCGTCCGGCCGGAACCGGAGCGATCTGCCATTCACCTCGAGCACCACGTCATCCTGTTCGCGCCGCGCGGCCGCGATGCGGTCGAAGAGCGCCGGGTCGAGCGTTTCCACCCGGCCAAGGAGCTGCCCGACCAGCGGGTCCGCGCTCTCGGCCACCGGAAGATCGGGGGCCGAGCGGGCCGGATCGAAGGGCAGTACCCGGCCACGGGCGTCGATCAGCCGCATGGCCCCCTCACCCGGCGCGAGCGCCACCGGTGTCCGCTCCTCGAGCGCGACCCGGAGCGTGGCCGGCAGCCGGCGGTGCACGTCCGCACGCACGACGCCCGGCAGAGCCCGCGCCCGCCGCGCGATCGGCGACAGGTCGTCGAAGGTGCTCAGCGAGCGCGGAATCCGGAGCGCCGCCAGTGTCGGCCCCGGCGCGCCGTAGCGGAGGCCGACCAGCTCGACCCGCCGCACCCGGAAGAAGCTCATCCGCCTCGCGAGCGGTACGGTCGCGAACCGGAGCACGATCGCCAGCGCGATCGCGCCGAGGGCATACCAGCCCGGCTTCAGCCGGCCGAGAGCCACGCGGCCAGTTCCGGGCCCAGCCGCGTGATGTCGCCCGCCCCGAGCGTCAGCACCACGTCACCGGGGTGAAGGGCGGCGAGCACGCGACGACCCAGGGCGTCGCGATCGGGCTCGAAGATCACGGCGGTACCGGCGCGGCCCACGGCATCGGCTACCTGGCGGCCGCTCACGCCGGGCAGTGGAGCCTCCCGCGCCGCGTAGATCTCGGTCACCACCGCGAGATCGGCGGCCGCGAGCGCGATGCCCATCGCGTCGGCATGCGCGGCGGTGCGGGAGAACAGGTGCGGCTGGAACACCGCCACGAGCCGCCTCCCCGGATACGCCTGTCGCGCGGCGGCGAGGGTCGCCACCAGCTCCGACGGGTGGTGGGCGTAGTCGTCCACCAGCTCCACGCCGCCGGGCGCTCCCAGGCGCTCGAACCGGCGGCCCACGCCACCGAACTCCGCCAGCGCCTCAAGTGCGGGCTCGAGCGGCGCGTCGAGCGCGAGCACCGCGCCGAGAGCGCCGACGGCGTTCCGCAGGTTGTGCATGCCCGGCACGCGAAGCCGGAGCGTCACCTGCCGTCCGCCCGGCAGCTGCACGCGGGCGGATGTCCCCAGCGCCGTCGGGGTCACGTCCGCGATCCGGAGCGCGGCGTCGGCGGCGGTGCCGAAGAGCCAGACCCGGTTCGAGAGCCGCGCCGCCACCCGGCGAGCGCCGCCGTCGTCGGCCCCGATCAGGGCGGTCTCCGCGCGACCCGCGAACTCGGCGAAGGCGTCCTCGAGTGCGGCGACGCTGCCGTAGCACTCGAGGTGGTCGGCCTCGACGTTGTTCACGATCGCGACAGTGGGCCGGAGCGTAAGGAACGCCTTGTCGTACTCGTCGGCCTCGACCACGAACAGGGCATCGCCGGCGAGCCTGGCGTTGCCGCCCCAGCCGCTCACGCGCCCGCCCGCGAGGCCGGTCGGCTCGAGCCCAGCCGCCGCGAGCGCCTCCGTCGTCATCACGGTCGTGGTCGTCTTGCCGTGGGTGCCGGCCGCGGCCACGGTGCGGCCTCCCGCGATGAGCGCGGCCAGCGCCTCCTTGCGGGGCACGACCGGCACGCCCAGCTCACGGGCACGCACGAGTTCCGGATGATCAGGCTTCACCGCGGCGGTCACCACCACGGCACGCGCTCCCTCCACGTGCGCCGGGTCATGGCCCCGATGGACCACCGCCCCGAGCGCCGCCACGTCGGCCGCTCCGGCAGGGTCATTGTCGCAGCCGCTGACGGGGATCCCGCGCCGACAGGCAATGAGCGCCAGCGCGCTCATCCCCGCCCCGCCGATCCCCACGAAGTGGACCGGCCGCCGGTCGTCAGCGTTGAACAATTCCATCTTGGCTCAGCTAACCTAAAATCTTGTCGCGGTTCGCGAAAGGCCGGGTTTCCGTCGCCAGTGTCAAAAGACGCGACACGATCTCCCGGGCCGCGGCAGGCCGCCCGCGGGCGCGCGATCTGGCCGCCATATCCGCCCGCCGGCCCGGGTCGGACAGGAGGCCGTCCATCGCGTCGGACAGGCCATCGGCCGAGGGTCCATGCTGCGTCACCATCACCGCCGCGCCGGCATCGGCCATGGCCCTGGCGTTGTGGGTCTGGTGATCCGCCGCAGCCGTCGGGAGTGGGACCAGAATGCTCGGGAGCCCCCAGGCGCAGACCTCCGCCACCGTGATCATTCCCGCCCGCGAGACGACGAGGTCCGATACGGCGTATGCGTCCGCCATCGGATCGAGGAAGTCGACGACGTGCACGCGCGGCGGAGCGTGGTAGCGGGCGAAGTCGGCATGCGTCCGCCGTCCGGTCACCCAGATGAGCCGCGTCTCCCCCAGTCCCCCGCGGTCGAGCCAGGCCGCGACCGCCCGGTTGATTGCGAGCGCGCCCTGGCTCCCGCCGGTCACCAGCATCACCGGCTCGACGCCGCTCAGCCCGAAGCGGGCCAGCGCCGCGCCACGCCGGCCGGGATCGGGCGGCGTGATCGGATTGCCGGTCTCGAAGACCTCGGTCTTCGGCCCGGGCCGGAGCAGCGCGGATGCCTCCGGAAGGCCGAGGTAGATGTGGCGCGCACTTCCGCTCAGCCGCCGCGTCGTGAGCCCCGGCCACGCATTCTGCTCCTGGATCGCGGTCGGGATCCCTCGCCGCGCCGCCCACCATACCACGGGGCCCGAGGCGTAGCCGCCGGTCCCGATCACCGCGGCGGGCCGCTCCGTTTCGAACAGCCGGCCGAGCCGGCGATACACCCGCCAGGCGACGAGCGGCCAGCGTGCATTCCGCCACCAGGTGCGCCGGTAGATGGGCTCGAGTGGAAGGAGCGTGTAGCGGAAATCGCGCGTCGGGAGGATCGTGGACTCGACGCCGCGCATCGCTCCCACGAGCACCGGCTCGAAGTCAGGGCTGACCTCGCGGAGCGTAGCGGCGATCGCGAGAGCGGGCATCAGGTGCCCGCCGGTGCCGCCGCCCGCGATGAGAATCGGGCGGCTCACTCCGCCGCCTTCCTCCGTTCCGACGCCGCGGTGAGCCGGCCGCGCAGTCGGCCGATGTTGATCAGGATGCCGGTGCCGAGGAGGGAGATGACGAGGCTGGACCGGCCGTACGACATGAACGGCAGCGTGAGCCCCGTGGTCGGCATCATGCCGAGCGTCACGGCCATGTGCATGAACGCGGTGACGCCGACGGTGGCCGTGAGTCCCACGGCGAGATATTGCCCGAACGGGTCGGACGCCGTCTTCGCGATCCGGAAGCCGAGCCAGCAGAAGAGCGCGTACAGTCCCACGATCAGACAGACGCCGAGAAACCCCCACTCTTCCCCGATGGTGCTGAACAGGAAGTCCGACGTCGCCTCGGGCAGGTAGCCCAGCTTCTGCTGCCCTTCCCCGAAGCCGACCCCGAAGATGCGGCCGGACCCGATTCCGACGAGCGAGTTGTGGATCTGATACAGCGCATCCGAGGTGGCGTGCTCCGCGTTCCGATAGGTGTTGAAGCGGGCCATCCGGTAGGCCGCGCCCTGGATGCGATTGTAGGCGAGCAGCGCGCCGACGACGCTCAGCAGCACGAAGTGGCCGATGCGGGGACCGGCCGCGAAGAGCACGATCCCTCCCAGGAGCGCCACCAGCAGCGCCATCGAGAGGTTGGGCTCGAGCAGGATGAGGAGCGACACGCCGCCGAGCACGACGATGAACGGCAGCACCCCCCGGCGGAACTCGCGGACCTTGCCGCCCTTCTTGGTGGCCAGCATGGCGCACCAGATCACGACCACCAGCCGGGCCAGCTCGGACGGCTGGAAGTTGATCGGTCCGATGTCGATCCACCGCCGGGCGCCGTTGACCGGTTTCGCGATCGCGGTCGTACCGGGAAGGATGGGAATGAGGAGCAGGACCACCGTGACCAGGAGGAGCGGCCAGGCCAGCTGCCGCCACCGGTAGTAGTCGATCCGTGAGGCGATGAGCAGGAACGCGCCGCCCAGCATCGCGCCCAGCACCTGCTTCAGCGCGAACCCGAGCCCCACCACGTGCCCGCGGCTCTGCATCACGTTCGTCGCGCTGTACGTGGTGACGAGACCGAGCACCAGCAGCGTGAGCGTGACGACACCGAGCAGCCGCGTCTCCCAGCGGAGCTCTCCGGGATGCCGGACGCGCCGGAGGCTCACATCGCCTCGACGGCGGCGCGGAAGCGCTCGCCGCGCTCTTCGTAGTTCTGGAACATGTCGTAGCTCGAGCACGCCGGCGACAGCAGCACCGCGTCACCCCGGCGGGCGAGCTGCCGCGCCCGCGCGATGACGTCGTCGAAGGAACCGGCCTCGACCAGCGGGACCGCGCCCGCCAGGTCACGCGCGACGATCTCCCGTGCCTCGCCGTACGCCACCACGCCGCGGCACCGGTCGCGGAGCGCCGGCACGAGGCGGGTGTAGGGCTCGCCCTTGTGGCGCCCGCCCAGCAGGAGCACGAACGGCCGGTCCTGTGCCGCGATGGCGACTTCGGTGGAGGTCACGTTGGTGGACTTGGAGTCGTTGACCCAGAGGATGCCGTCCACCTCGCGGACCGGCTCGACCCGGTGGGGAATCGACCGGAAGGTCCGGAGGCCCACCGCCATCCGCTCGTGCGTTGCGCCGAGGCTCGAGGCGACCAGGATCGCGGTGAGGGCATTGGCGACGTTGTGATCGCCCAGCAGGTGGAGCTCATCGCGCGGGAGGACGGGCTCGGGGCCCAGCATGAGCGTCCGCGCGTCGCGGTCGTACCAGGCATCGGCGCGACCCGCGATCGAAAAGCGCAGATGCCGGCCCGGCACGCCGGCCACCATCGCCGCCACCGCCGGATCGTCGGCGTTGCTCACGGTGATGGAGTCCTCGCCGGCATTCGCGAAGAGGAGGGCCTTGTCTCCGTAGTACTCCTCGAGCGAGTGATACCGGTCGAGGTGATTGGGCGCGAGGTTGGTGATCACCCCGATGGCCGGCTTCAGGTCAGGCGAGTCGTGCAGCTGGAACGACGAGAGCTCCAGTGCGAGCCAGGCGGGCGGGTCGTCCAGCCGCGCGACTTCCGACAGCGCGCGCCCGATGTTGCCCGCGGTTTCCGCGCGCAGTCCGGCGGCCGTGAGGAGGTGCGCGATCATCGAGGTCGTCGTCGTCTTGCCGTTGGTGCCCGTGATTCCCACGCACCGGGTCCGCGTGAGCGCGGTGAACCCGAGATCCACCTCGGCCACGATCGGCACGCGGGCCCGGCGCGCGGCCTCGAGCGCGGGCACGTCCGGCGGAACGCCGGGCGCCACCACGACGGAGACCGCCCGCGCGATCCGCGCCAGGTCGTGGCCCCCGACCTGGACCGCGGCACCGGCCGCGCGGAGCCGCGTGGCCCACTCGTCGAACCGCGGCCCGCTCCCGCTGTCCGATGCGTACACCGGAATCGCGTGGTCCCTGAGCAGCAGCGTCGCGGCGACTCCGCTCCGGC
The DNA here is from genome assembly GCA_025935995.1 of Gemmatimonadales bacterium. Lineage (GTDB taxonomy): Bacteria > Gemmatimonadota > Gemmatimonadetes > Gemmatimonadales > GWC2-71-9 > JAICUF01. The sequence goes on along the minus strand of JAICUF010000054.1, from coordinate 5,551 downwards.
CGAGCCCCACCACGGCGACCTCGCGGCCCGACCTGCCCCACTCGTCCAGCAGCATCAGCGGACCTTGAGGGTCGCGAGCGCGATCAGCGCGCAGAAGAGCCCCAGGATGTAGAACCGCGTGACCACCGTGGTCTCGGCCCATCCGAGCTTCTCGAAGTGATGGTGCAGCGGAGCCATGCGAAAGACGCGGTGACTGTCGGCGTACTCCTTGCCTCGCGTCCGCTTGAACCACTTGTACACCGACGTCTGCAGCATGACCGACACCGTCTCCGCCGCAAAGACGCCGCCGATGATGAGCAGCAGGAACTCGGCCTTGAGAAGGATGGCGACCGTTCCGAAGGCACCGCCGATCGCGAGGCTCCCGGTGTCACCCATGAAGACCTGCGCGGGGTGGGCGTTGAACCAGAGGAATCCCACGCACCCGCCCATGAGCGCCGCGCAGAAGATGGCCAGCTCGCCGGCGCCCGGCAGGTAGAAGAGGTTCAGGTAGCCCGTGAGGTCCACCCGGCCGAGGGCGTAGGCAAAGATGGCAAAGGCGAACGCCGCGATCGCGCCGAGGCCCGTGGCCAGCCCGTCGAGGCCGTCGGTGAGGTTGACCGCGTTGCTCGTCCCGATCGACACCGTGGTCACGAAGACGACGTACAGCCATGGCGCGAAGTGGACCACGATGTACTTGAGGAACGGAAGGGTCGTGGCGGTCGCCGGGAGGATGTCCGGATCGACCACCGGCTTGAAGACGAGAAAGAGGCCCAGCAGGAGGCCGAAGGAGCACTGGCCGACCAGCTTCCACTTGGCCACGAGCCCGCGCGACTTCCCCTGCACGATCTTCAGGTAGTCGTCGAGGAAGCCGATGCACCCCATCCAGAGCATCGCGAGCAGTGCCACGACCACGAAGCGGTTGTGCAGCTGGGCCCAGAGCAGCGTGGGCAGCACCGTCGCGAGCAGGATGATGAGCCCGCCCATCGTCGGCGTGCCCCGCTTGCTCTGGTGGCTCGCGGGCCCCTCGGCCCGGATGACCTGTCCTACCTTGTGCGCGCGGAGCCGCGCGATGATGGCCGGCCCCACGACGAAGGCGATGAGGAGGGCCGTCACCGTCGCACCCGCCGCCCGGAAGCTGATGTAGTTGAAGAGATTGAAGATGATGTACTTCTTGCCCAGCGGGGCCAGCAGGTAGTAGAACATCAGGCCTCGGGCGCGGTCGTCTGGGGAGGGGAGAGGAACGGAAGTATACGTTCGAGCCTGACGCCGCGGGATGCCTTGAGCACGATCAGCTCGTCGCCCCGGAGCCGCCGCGCGAGGGCGCGGCCGAGCGATTCCGGATCGGCGGCGGTGACGAGGCGACCGCCCAGCCTGTTCGCGTAGGGCGCCAGCGCCGGCACGAACTCCCCGACCGCGCCCAGCAGATCGGGCTCGAGCTCCACCAGCGCCGCCGCCACCTCCGCATGAAGCGCCGCGGCGTGCTCGCCCAGCTCGCGCATCGTGCCGGCCACGAAGACGAGGCGCCGCTCGCCCCGCATGGCCCGCGCGGTCGCGATGGCCGAGCGGAACGACTGGGGGTTGGCGTTGTAGCAGTCGTTGAGGATGGTGAGCCCGCCCGACTGGACCAGCTCGGTGCGGCCGCCCGGCAGGGTGAAGGCGCCCAGCGCTGTTGCCACCGCCGCGGGGTCGAGGTCGAGCTCCTTCGCGACGGCCCACGAGAGCATCGCATTCGCCGCGAGATGCCGTCCCGGGTACGGAAGCCTGATCTCGTGAGCACCGATGCGGAGGCGCGCGCGGCCGTCCTCCCCGACCTCCACCGAGTCGGCCGCGACATCCGCGCCCTGAAGTCCGGCGGTCACCACGCGCTCCGCCAGGCGCCGCGCGCCCTCGGCCAGTGCCGCCGGGTCGGTGCCGACCACCGCGACAGGCACATCACGCGCCAGCGAAAGCTTCTCCGCGAGCACCCCCTCGACCGATCCAAAGCCCTCCAGGTGCCCCGCCCCGACGTTCGTCACGACCGTGACCGAGGGCTCGATGATCTCGCGGTACCGCGCGATCTCCCCCGGGAGGTTCGCGCCGGCCTCGATCACGAGCGCCTCGGCATCGGGGTCTGACTCGAGGATCGTGAGCGGCACGCCGACCAGGTTGTTCAGATTGGCGCGCGTGGCATGGACGCGGTAGCGGGTCCGGAGCGCGGCGGCGAGCATTTCCTTCGTGCTCGTCTTGCCGTTCGTTCCGGTCACGGCCACGACGGGTCCCGCGATGCTCCGCCGGCGCTCCCGCGCGAGATCGCCGTAGGCGCGGAGCGTGTCATCCACTTCGATCACCGGAAGGCCCGCGACCGCCGGCGTGCCGCGGCGGACGACCGCCGCGCGTGCACCGCCCTCGCGAGCGGCGCCGAGATGATCATGGGCGTCGAATCGCTCGCCGCTGAGCGCCACGAACAGCGCACCGGGCTCCAGCGTGCGGGTGTCGGTCGAGATCTGCGTGAAATCGGGGCCACGAGCCGCGGCGGGCATGCCGAGAGCTCGCGCCACGAATCCCGCGGGCCAGCGGCTCACTTCTCGAGGATCCCGGCGACGACCTCACGCTCGTCGAACGGCTGCTTCTCGGTGCCGATCACCTGATAGGTCTCGTGTCCCTTGCCGGCGAGCAGGATCGTGTCCCCCTCCCGGCCTTCGGCCCGCGCGCGCGCGATCGCGGCGCGGCGGTCGGCGATCCGGAGGAAGCCCGTCGTCCCCATCCCCTGCACCACGTCGTCGATGATCGCGTCCGGATCCTCCGTGCGCGGATTGTCGGAGCTGACGATCGGGAGATCGGAACCGGTGGCGGCGATCCGCCCCATGATGGGCCGCTTGCCGCGATCGCGATCCCCGCCGCACCCGAAGACGACGATGAGCCGGCCGGCGGTCAGCGGGCGGAGCGTCGCGAGCGCGCGCTCGAGCGCATCCGGGGTGTGCGCGTAGTCCCGGAGCACGACGCAGGGCCGCTCCGCGATCCGCTCCATGCGTCCCGGCACCTGCGGCGCCGCGGCCAGCCGCGCGATGACGTCGTCGAGGGGACGGCCGAGGGCGAGCGCCGTCGCCGCGGCCGCGAGCGCATTCTGGACGTTGAAGTCGCCCAGGAGCGGCAGGCGCGCCTCGGCGGAGCCGAACGGCGTCCGGAGCCGGAAGGTGCTGCCCGCCGAATCGAGGTGCACCTGCGACGCGTGGACGTCCGACCCGGCGTCGAGACCGAAGGTGAGCCGCCGCCCGCGGGCCGGCAGCGCACGCCAGGCCTCATCGTCGAGGTTGACGATCTCGGTGCCGTCCAGTCGCAAATATGTGGAAAGCCGGAGCTTCGCGGCGAGGTACGCCTCCATCGTGGCGTGATAGTCCAGATGGTCCCGCGTGAGATTCGTGTACACCGCCGCCGCGAAGGCGAGTCCGTCCAGGCGACCCTGGTCGAGACTGTGGGACGACGCTTCCATCGCGACATACTCCGTCCCCCGCGTGCGCAGGTCCGCCAGCGTCGCCTGCAGGTCGATGGCGCCCGGCGTGGTCAGCGATCCCGCCGTCGACGGGACCTCGGCTCCGCGGCCGTCGAACGCGCCCAGGGTGCCGATGCTCGCCGCGGTGCCCTCGGCATTCAGGAGATGGCGCACCAGGCCGGTCGTCGTCGTCTTGCCGTTGGTGCCGGTGATGCCGACCAGCGTGAGCGCCTGCCCCGGATCGCCGTACCAGGCCCGCGCGATCGCGAGCGCCGCCGCCCGACCGTCGCGCACGATGACCTCCGGAAGCGCGAGCCCCTGCGGCGTTTCCACGGCCAGCGCGGCGGCCCCGGCGGCGGCCGCGTCCCGCGCGAACCGGTGGCCATCGGTCTGCGAGCCGCGGACGGCGATATAGAGCGTGCCGGGCCCCGCGCGGCGGCTGTCGGTCGAAATGCCGGTCAGGGGTGTCGCCGACGCCGGGGCGCTGACGAGCAGATCCTCCCTGCGGAGCGCGGCGACGAGCTCGGCCAGGGAGCGCGCGGGAGATTCGCTCACGGCTGGGTCCACACGGTGACGGTGGTGCCGGCGGCGGCGGTGTCGCCTGCGGCCGGATCGGTTCGCGTGACCGTGCCGATGCCGCGGAGGGCGACATGATATCCGCGCCGGTGGAGCGCGGCGACCGCCGCCCGCACCGTTACGCCGGTCACGTCCGGCACCGGCCCCGAGACCGCCTTCGGCGTGCGCTCGCGGTACGGCCAGCTCACCGCGATCACCGGCGGCGGCGCGCTCACGCGGGTTGCCACCGTCGGCCCCGCGAGCTCGACGCGGGACGTATCCCGCCGGCCGGCGAAGAGGTTCCGGTTGATGACCCCGCTCGGGGACGCGAGCGCCTCGTAGAGCATCTCCTTCACGAGCGGCGCGGCCGTCTGCCCGCCGTAGTAGCTCCCGCTGCCGGGCGCGTCCACCTTCACCACCGCCACGAGCTGCGGCCGGTCGGCCGGGAAGATCGCGGCGAAGGAGGCGTTGTAGCGGTCCACGTAGTGCCCGCGCTCGGTCTGGTGCGAGGTGCCGGTCTTCCCCACCAGACGGTAGTTCTGGAGCTGCGCCTGCTCGCCCGTTCCGCCCTTCGCGACCGCGGCCGCCAGGTAGCGCCGCAGTGTCGCCGCGACGGCGGGAGAGATGACGCGGCGCACCGGCTCCGGCTGATGGCGGTAGAGCACCGTCCCGTCGGGCCCGCGAATCTCGCGGACCAGCGTCGGCGCCATGAGCACGCCGTCGTTGGCGATCACCCCGTAGGCGGCGGCGAGCTGCATCGCGGTGACGCTGAGCTCGTACCCCATCGCCCAGCTGCCGGTCACGTAGTCCGGACTCGAGAGGCCGTCGGGCGGGTTGAGCTGTCCGCCCACCTCGCCCGCGACCTCGACGCCGGTCGGCGTGCCGAAGCCGAATGCGCGGAGCATCCCGAACTGCTCATCGGCGGTCAGGCGCTGCGAGAACTTGGCCATGCCGATGTTGCTCGAGACCTCGATCACCTGGGCCAGCGTGAGCGGCTCGTGCTCCGCGTGGGCGTCGCTGATCGTGCGGCTGGTGACGCGGCGGCCGCGGATCGGCATCTCCCATCGCCCGCCCTCGGGGTCGATCGTATCGGTGCTGTCCACGCGGCCGAGGGAGAGGAGCGCGGCGGCGGTGAAGAGCTTGGCCGTCGAGCCCGGCTCGAAGGGGCTCAGGAGCGCCGAGTTGCTCACCCCGCCGTCCGCCTGGCGCGACGCGATCGCCAGCACCTCGCCGTTCCGCGGGTCCAGGAAGACGGCCTCGGCGCTCCGCGCCTTGAGCTGCTCGATGGCGTGGTCGAGCGCACGCTCGACGATCTCCTGCAGCCCCGCATCGATGGTCAGGATGACGTCGTTCCCCGGGACCGGCTCGCGGATCAGGCGGCGCGGGGAGACGATGAGGCGTCGGCGGGGATCCCGGAGATTCACTTCCTCGCCGGGCACGCCCCGGAGGAGCGAATCGAGCATCCGCTCCATGCCCGAGCGTCCGGTGTCGGCGTCGACCGCCCCGATGGCACCGCGGGCGAGGTCGGGCGCCGGATAGATCCGTTGC
>JAICUF010000025.1 GCA_025935995.1 Gemmatimonadales bacterium | reverse complement strand
TCCCGCCGGCGGGTCGAGCGCCAGGCCGAGTAGAAGAGCACCAGCGAGAAGATCACCGCGATCGCGTTCGGCGAGATGAGGCCGGCCAGGTAGGCGCCGCCCAGTGCTCCCAGCGTCGTCGCCACCTCGAGCAGCATCCCGATCCGGATGTTGGTGTAGCCCTCGCGCACATAAGCTGCCGCCGCGCCCGACGACGTGGCGATGACCGAGACCAGTGACGCGCCGATCGCGTAGCGGATGTCGACGCCGAAGACCAGCGTGAGGAGGGGGACGATGACGATGCCACCGCCGAGACCGGTGAGCGCGCCGAGGAGGCCCGCGGCAAAGGCGCCCGACGCAACCAGGAGCGTGAGGCCTAGAACGCTCACTAGTTGATCCAGTGCCCGTAGTGCGTGGTCCGGCGCAGGGCGTCGGGGTGCTGCCGGAACCAGGACATCACGAGCAGGATCTCGTCGATCGACTCGAGCGGCAGCGGGCCGGGCGGCGGCAGCGGAGCCGACGCGATGTCGGAGACGACGGAGCGGAACGCCTCGTGCTCGATCGGCGTCCCGGGATAGGGATACGCGGCGTGCACCACGCCCTGCCGGATCACGTAGGCGCGGTCGTCGCCGAAGTCGCCGGGATCGCGGTAGACGAACGTGAGGAGATCCACCGCGCTCCGGGCGCGGCTGGTAGCGCCGAGGAGCCACTCGAGATGCTCGAACTTCTCGCGCCAGCGCGCCGCCAGCTCGAACTCGGCGTTGGCGGCGGCACCGGTCATGGCGCGGACGACACGATCGATCGGCTGGATCGTCCGCCCCTCCAGAAAGGCCATCGCCGTCTCCACGCGCGCGCGGTACTCCGACTCGGCGATGAACCCTGCGCAGGGGCCGGCGCAGAACCCGAACTCGTGGCGCATGCACGCCGCCTGCCGGGGCATCCCGAAGAGATCGCCCTGGCCCGGAAAGACGATCGGCATGGTGGGCGCGCAGTCGCGGAGGCCGAGCAGATCGTTGAGGGTGCGCACCGCCTCCACCGTCCGGCCCAGGGAGGGGAAGGGGCCGTAGCAGCGCAGATCCTCCGGCGCCACGGCGCTCCCCGCCGTGACCCGCGGCGCCGGGCCGCCCGACACCTTGATGAGCACCGACCGCCGCGTGCGGTTGAGGCGCCAGTTGAAGTGGGGCCGGAACTTCCGGATCTGGCGCAGCTCGGTCAGGTACGCCGAAAACTCGCTCGGCACGTATTCCCAGCGGATGTCGTGGGCGGCGTGGAGGATGCGCGCCGCCTTGTCCTCGGGATACTTCGCCCGGAAATACGTGAGCAGCCGGGTGCGAAGCCGCTTGGCCTTCCCCACGTAGAGCACTCGGCCGGTGTTGTCCACCATGTGGTAGACGCCGGGCCGGTTCTCCGCGAGCGCGCGCACGCGAGCGCGCAGCTGCGCGAGGTCGGTGGCGGGCAGCGGCAAAAGCCGCGCGCGCGATTTCCTCAGCCCTGGCATCGGTGGCAGAAGACGGTGGCGCGGCCGTCGATCGTGTGCGTGCCGCTCAGCCGCGTGCCGCAGGTGACACAGCGCTCGCCCTCGCGCCCGTAGACGTTGAGCGCGAGCTGGAAGCCCCCCCGCTCGCCGGTGCCGGTCCGGTAGTCGCGAAACGTCGTCCCCTTCGACCGGATCGCCGCCTTCAGGATGCGGCGGACCTCGCCGTGCAGCCGGCGATACTCATCCTCCCTCACGCCGTTCGCCGGGCGCGACGGATCGATCCCCGCGGCAAAGAGCGCCTCGTTGGCGTAGATGTTTCCGACTCCGACCACGTAGCGCTGGTCCATCAGCACCTTCTTGATCGCCTGGCGGGAGCGGGAGAGGGACGCGGCGAAGGCGTCGGCGGTGAAGCCGGGGTCGAGCGGCTCGGGACCGAGCGCCGCGTCGTAGTCCGTCCATCCGGCCTCGTCCAGCAGCAGGATGGTGCCGAGCCGCCGCACGTCGCGGTAGACGAGCTCGGCGCCGTCATCGAGCGGTGCGCGGAGCACGGCATAGCGTGCTTCGTCGGCGTCGAGGGGCCGGTCGTAGACGATCAGCGACCCGGTCATGCCGGGCTGGATGATCAGTCGGCCGGCGGTCGTCGCGATCACGGCGTGCTTGGCCCGCCGCGACACGCGCTCGATCGCGGCGCCGCGGAGCCGGCTGCTGAGCCGGCGGCGTGTCACGCCGCGGAGTACGTCATCGTGGGAGAGTGTGGCCCGCTCGATCGTCCGCCCCACGAGCCGGGGACGGAGATCGCGGACGATCGTTTCGACTTCGGGCAGCTCGGGCATGCGCGCGAAAGGTAGCGAAGCGCCGGGCTCACCGCCGCCGCGCCGCCTCCCGCCAGCCGATGTCCTCCCGGTACACCTTGCCGTCGAACGTCACCTGTTCGGCACCCGCGCGGCTTCGCGAGCGCGCGTCCTCGAAGGTGCCGGCCATGCCGGTCACGCTCAGCACCCGGCCCCCGGCCACGCGGAGCACCCCCTCGCCGTCGAGGGTCGTGCCGGCATGGAAGACGGTCACGCCGGGACTGGGCGGCGGCAGCGTAATCGCCGCGCCACGCTCGGGCCGGTCGGGATAGCCGCGGGCGGCCACCACGGTCGTTACGGCGTAGCGGCCGGGCTCCGCGACGATGGGCAAAGGCGCGCGACCCGTCGCCACGCGCTCGAGCGAGTCGGTGAGTCCGCCGGTGACGAGCGGCAGTACGACCTGCGTCTCCGGATCTCCCAGGCGGCAGTTGAACTCGACCACGCTCGGCGCAGCGTCGGGGCCGATCATGAGGCCGGCGTAGAGCACGCCGCTGAACCGCGCTTCCCGCCGCTCCAGCTCGCCGAGAACCGGTTGCAGCACCTCGCGGCGCACGCGCTCGAGCAGCGCGGGCGTTGCGATCGACACCGGACCGTAGGCTCCCATGCCGCCCGTGTTCGGCCCGGTATCGCCGGCGCCCAGGCGCTTGTGGTCCTGGGCGGGAGCCAGGAGCTCCACGTCGCGTCCGTCCGTGACGGCGAAGACCGACAGCTCCTCGCCCTCGAGAAAGGCCTCCACCACGATCTCGCGGCCGGCGTCGCCCAGCTCGCCACCGGCGAGCATCGCTCGCGCGACGCTCGACGCTTCGGCCCGCGTGGCGCACACGACCGCGCCCTTGCCCGCGGCGAGGCCCGACGCCTTTACGACGAGCGGCTCCGCCTGGCGATCGATGAAGGCCGCTGCCGCCACCGCGTCGGTGAAGGTCCCGCTCGCCGCCGTGGGGACGCCGGCCGAGCGCATGACGTCCTTCGCGAACGCCTTCGAGGCCTCGATACGCGCCGCCGCCGCCGACGGCCCGAACACCGCGCGTCCCTCCGCCCGCAGCCGATCGGCGAGCCCCCGCGCGAGCGGCACCTCGGGCCCGACGACGGTGAGATCGATGCCGTACATGTCGGCCGCGTCGGCCAGGCGGTCGAGGTCGTCGGCGGCGATCGGAAGATTGGTGGCGATGGAAGCGGTGCCGGGATTCCCCGGCGCGCAGTAGAGATCGGCGTCGGGATTCTCGCGGCGGAGGGCCCAGCAGAGCGCGTGCTCCCGCCCCCCGCCGCCGACGACGAGGATCCTCACTTCCTGGTGGCGCTCCGGAAGGCGTCCGCCGCGGCGCCCGCGGCCTTCCGCGCGGCGTCGGCCATGTCGCGCGCGAGGTCGCGCGCCTCGTCCTTGTAGTAGGAGCCCGCCGCCGCGAAGTCCTCGCGCAGCGGCCGCGAGCGGGCCTCGTCGCCGCGGCGCGTGTACTCGCCACGCATGATCCGGTCGTACTCGCCGCTCGCCACCCAGTTCTGCAGCTCGGCCGCGCGCACGGTGTGCATCGGGTGGGTGAGGGCGAGGGTGTTGATGATCTTGTACACGGTGTCCAGCCCTTCCTTGCTCGCCGCGTACTCGTGCGCCTGCGTCATGAAGGCATCGACGTTCATCGTGCCCTCGAACATCGGCCCCCGGCCGCCGCCCGCCATCTTCATGTCGAGCCGCTGCGCCACCACGATGTCCTGCTGGCCCAGAAGGCCGGCGCGGTCGGACGACAGCTCGCTCTTCCGCGACCACTCGAGGAAGGAGAGCCGCACCGGCAGCAGCACCACGCCGGCCAGGAGCGGCAGCGCGCCCAGGCTGATCAGCGCGAGGATCGCGACGATCGTGGTGTAGAGCGCGTGCCCGCTCATCACGTGCCCCAGCTCGTGCGCGAGCAGGACCCGGAGCTCGTCGTCGTCCAGCAGCTCGAGCGCCGCGGAGTTGAGGACGATGAACGGATCGTCGACGCCGTACGCGCCGGCGTTGAAGATCGGCGTCTGCGTGATGTAGAGCTCGGGAATCCGCTCCCAGTTGAAGGTGGTGCACACCTCCACGTGGAGCGTCCAGATCTTGGGGAACTGCGCGGGGCCGACCCGGACGGCGTTGCCCTGGAAGAGGAGCCGGATCCCCCGCTCGCCGCCTAGGAGCGCGATCACCTTCCGCACCACGTCGTCGAAGCCGGGCACCGCCCGCAGCGCCTGGAGCGCGGCCCGGTCGGCCGGATGCTCCCAGGCGACGGCCGAGATCTCGGGGAAGGTACGACGGGGACGGGTGGCGGGAATGCTGCTCATGGCCGGCTCGATGGTTGGGGACGCCGCACCCTACGCGGCGCGCCGTGTCGTGTTTCAGGGTGCGACATGTCAGACTGCCGCGCGGAAGGCCTGGTCCAGGTCGGCGATCAGGTCGTCCGGATCCTCGATGCCGCAGCTCAGACGGACCAGGCTGTCGGTGAGCCCCATCTCCTGCCGCATCGCCAGGGGCACCGACGCATGCGTCATCGACGCGGGATGGCCGATCAGGCTCTCGACGCCGCCCAGGGATTCCGCGAGCGAGAAGACGCGGGTGCCCTCGGCCACCTTGCGCGCGCGATCCACGCTGCCCAGCTCGATCGAGATCATGCCGCCGAAGCCGCGCATCTGCCGCGCGGCGAGGTCGTGCTGCGGATGCGACGGCAGCCCCGGGTAGTAGACCCGGTGCACCACCTTCTGCTCGGTGAGCCACTGGGCCACGATGCGGCCGTTGGCATCGTGCTGCCGCATCCTGAGGGCGAGGGTCTTGGTCCCGCGGAGCGCGAGCCAGCAGTCCATGGGCCCAGGCACTCCCCCCGCGGCGTTCTGGATGAAGCCGAGCCGCTCGGCCAGGTCGTCGCGGCTGGTCACCAGCATCCCGCCGACCATGTCGCTGTGGCCGTTCAGGTACTTCGTCGTCGAATGGAGGACGAGGTCGGCGCCGAACGCGAGCGGCTGCTGGAAGAACGGCGTCGCGAAGGTGTTGTCCACCACGAAGAGCAGCCCGTGCGCCTGGGCCAGATCGCCGACGGCGGCCAGATCCACGAGGTTCATCATCGGGTTGGTGGGCGTCTCGCAGTAGATCATGCGCGTCGCCGGCGTGAGGGCGCGCTCGACCGCGTCGATGCCGCGCATGTCCACGAAGGTGAAGCTCACGCCGTACTGCGTGTAGATCCGCTCCATCAGGCGGTGGGAGCCGCCGTAGATGTTGTCACCCGAGACGACGTGATCGCCGGCGCGGAGGAGCTTCAGGGTCGAGTCGAGAGCCGCGAGTCCCGAGCCGAAGGCGAATCCGTAGCTCGCGCCCTCGAGACTCGCCACGTTCCGCTCGAGCGCCTCGCGGGTCGGGTTCTGCGTGCGCGCGTACTCGTACCCCTTGTGGCGGCCGAGCCCCTCCTGCACGTAGGTGGAGGTCTGGTAGATGGGGGTCATGACGGCGCCGGTCACCGGATCGGGGCGCTGGCCCGCGTGCACGGCCCGGGTGGCGAAGCCGTGCTCGCGGTCGGCCGGGAGGGTCTTCGTCATCTGCCAGTCTGGTAAGAGGTTGCAGAAGCGTAAGGGCGGGGGAAGGGAGGGGCAAGCGCGGTTGATGCGGCGGCCCCGATCCCGTTAGGTTCGCGGGGTGACCCAATCCATGGGACGAGCAGCCGCCGCCCGCTGCCTGCTGGTGGACGACGACGCCCAGGTGCGCTCCGCCCTCGCCCGCGCGGTGGAGAGCCAGGGCCTCGCCTGCACGCAGGCCGCGGGCGGCGCGGAAGCGCTGGACGTTCTCGCGCGCGACGGCGAGGTGCCGGTCTGCATCTCCGACATCCAGATGCCCGGGATGGACGGCGTCGCCTTCCTGCGTGAGGTCGTCGCGCGGTTTCCCGACATGGCCGTGATCATGCTGACCGGGGTGGCCGAGATCTCGACGGCGATCGAGTGCCTCCGGATCGGTGCCGTCGACTACCTGACGAAGCCGGCGATGATCGAGGAGGTCGCGGCGCGGATCGACAAGGCGCTCGAGAAGCGGGCGCTCGTGCTCGAGAACCGCCAGTACCAGGCCAACCTCGAGTCGCGGGTGCGGGAGCTCGACCGGCTCAACCGCCAGTCGCTCATCAACGGCGTCGAGATGCTCGTCTTTGCCCTCGAGGCCAAGGACGCCTATACCAGCGGCCACTCGCTCCGCGTGAAGGAGTTCGCCGTGAAGACCGCCGTGCAGCTGGGCTTCACCGGGGAGCCGCTGGCCCAGCTCGAGCTGGGGAGCCGGCTGCACGACATCGGGAAGATCGGCACCCGCGAGGCCGTGCTCCACAAGCCCGGGCCCCTCGACGCCGAGGAGTTCGAGCACATCAAGCTCCATGCGGCGCTCGGCGAGCGCATCCTGCAGCCGTTTCTGTCGGAATCGCCGCGGGTCCTCGCCATCGTGCGCTCGCACCACGAGCGGATGGACGGAAGCGGCTTTCCCGACGGGCTCGCCGGCGAGCGGATTCCCCTCGAGGCGCGGATCGTCGCCGTGGCCGATGCCTATGACGCGATGACGACCAACCGCGCCTACCGCCCCTCCCGCGGCGCGGCCGAGGCCGTGGAGGAGCTCCGCCGCTTCGCCGGCCCGCAGTTCGACGAGTCCGTCGTCGACGCCTTCCTCCGCGCGCACGCGGACCTCACCGTCCTTCCGGTTCACGCCTGACAATGTCCGATACCCTCATGATCAGCGTGTCCGGCATGCGCGGGCACGTCGGGACCGACCTGACCCCCGAGCTGGTGGCGCGGCACGCCGCCGCGCTCGGAGCCTGGGCTCGCGCGAACGGGCGGCCGCTCGTGGTGCTGGGACGCGACGCGCGGACCAGCGGTCCCATGTTCGCCCACGCCGCCACCGCCGGCCTCATGTCGGTCGGGGTGGACGTCATCGGGCTCGGCATCGTGCCGACGCCCACGGTGCAGCTTGCGGTGGAGCACCACGGCGCGGGCGCCGGACTGATCCTCACGGCGAGCCACAACCCGATCGAATGGAACGCGCTCAAGTTCGTCGGGCCCGACGGGATCTTCCTCGACGCCGACGCCGGGGCCACGGTCCGCCGCCTCGCCGACGAGGGCCCGCCGCGCGCCGCGTGGAACGGGATCGGCTCGGCCCGGAGCGATCCGGACGCGATCGCGCGGCACCTCGATCTCATTCTCGCGCTGCCCGTCATCGACGTCGAGGCGATCCGGCGGCGCCGGTTCCACGTGGCGCTCGACTGCGTCCGCGGCGCGGGCGGCGGAACCATCCCGCTCCTGCTCGAGCGGCTCGGCTGCCGGATGAGCGGCATCAACCTGGAGACCGACGGGCATTTTCCGCGGCCGCCCGAGCCGCTGCCCGAGAATCTCGGCGAGCTGGGCCGGCTGGTTCAGGACAGTGGCGCCGACGTGGGCTTCGCGGTGGACCCGGACGTCGACCGCCTCGCGATCGTGGATGAGGCCGGCCGGCCGATCGGTGAGGATTACACGCTCGCGCTCGCCGTCCGCGCGGTGTTGGACCAGCGCACCGCTGATGGCACCCCACCTGCCGTCGTGGTCAATCTGTCCACCAGCCTCGTGGTCGAGGACGCCGCGCGGGCCGGCGGCGCCCGATTCCTCCGCGCCGCCGTCGGCGAGGCCAACGTGGCGCGGGCGATCCGCGACGAGGGCGCCGTGATCGGCGGAGAAGGGAACGGCGGCGTGATGTATCCCGCGCTGCATATCGGGCGCGACGCACCGCTGGGGGTGGCCCTGATCTTGCACCAGCTCGCGCGCTCCGGAGCGACCGTCTCGGAACTTGTCGCGGCGGCTCCGCGCTATGAGATCGTCAAGGCCAAGGGGCCGCGGGGGCCCGCGCTCGCACCGCTCTATGCGGCACTTCGCGAGAGGTTTCCCGACGCGGAGCCGGACACCCGCGACGGACTCCGGCTCGCCTGGCCCGACCGCTGGCTCCATGTGAGGCCCTCCGGCACCGAGCCGATCGTCCGGCTCATCGCCGAGGCGCCGAGCCGCCCCGAGGCCGAGGCGCTGGTGGAGGCGGGACGTCAACTTCTCAGGTGAGGGTATAGCGATCGATGTGTGGCATCGTCGGGTATATCGGACCGCGGCAGGCCGCGGGTCTCCTGATCGAAGGTCTCCGCCGGATGGAGTACCGCGGCTACGACTCCTCGGGCATCGCCGTCGTGAACGGCACCGGTCTCAAGATCATGAAGTCGGCGGGGAAGCTCTCCGCCCTGGAGCAGCAGCTCGACGGCGGCATGCCCTCCGGTACCCTCGGCATCGGACACACGCGCTGGGCCACGCACGGCGCACCCACCACCCCGAACGCGCACCCGCACACCGACCAGTCGGGCCACATCGCGGTCATTCATAACGGCATCATCGAGAACGCCGGCGCCATCCGGAAGATGCTCCAGCAGCGCGGCCACACCTTCCGCTCCGAGACCGACACGGAGGTGCTGGCGCACCTGATCGGGGAGCTCTACCGGGGGAGCCTCGAGGAGGCGGTCGCCGCTGCACTTCGCGAAGTGGATGGCGCCTACGGCCTCGCCATCATCTCGGAGGACGAGCCCGGCGTGCTGGTCGCGGCGCGGAAGGGCTCGCCCCTCCTCGTCGGCGTGGGCGAAGACGAGTGGTTCGTGGCCTCCGATGCATCGCCGCTGCTGGAGCACACCCGCTCGGTCGTCTACCTCGACGACGGCGAGATGGCCGTGCTCTCCCGCGACGGGTACCGCATCCGGACCCTCGAGACGGCCCAGATCGAGAAGCCGGTCAACCAGATCGAGTGGGACCTGACCACCATCGAGCGCGGCGGCTACGCGCACTTCATGCTGAAGGAGATCTGCGAGCAGCCGGAGAGCCTGCAGAACACCCTCCGCGGCCACCTGCTCGAGGAGGAGGGGACGTCGCGCGTCTCCGGCCTCAACCTGTCGGACGACGACCTCAAGGGCATCGAGCGCATCGTCATCACCGCCTGCGGCACCTCGTGGCACTCGGCGCTGATCGGCGAGTACATGCTGGAGGAGATGGCGCGCATTCCCGTCGAGGTGGAGTATGCCTCCGAGTTCCGTTACCGGAACCCGGTGATCGACGAGCGGACGCTCGTCATCGGCATCTCGCAGTCGGGCGAGACGGCGGATACCCTCGCGGCGATCCGCGAGGCGAAGCTGCGCGGCGCGCGGACGGTGGGCCTCGTCAACGTGGTGGGATCGACCATCGCGCGGGAAGTGGACGGCGGGCTCTACCTGCACGCCGGCCCCGAGGTCGGCGTCGCGAGCACCAAGGCCTTCACCAGCCAGGTGGCGGCGCTCGCGCTGGTGACGCTCCGGATCGCGCGGCTCCGCGACCTCAGCATCCTGCAGGGCCGCGAGTTCATCCACGCCCTCCAGGCCCTCCCGGGACAGATCCAGGAGATCCTCAACCGCTCGGCCGACGTCGAGCGGATCGCCGAGCGGTTCACCGACACCACCAACGCCCTCTATCTGGGCCGTGGGGTGAACTTCCCGGCGGCGCTCGAAGGCGCGCTCAAGATGAAGGAGATTTCCTACATCCACGCGGAGGGCTACCCGGCGGCGGAGATGAAGCACGGGCCGATCGCGCTCATCGACGAGAACATGCCGGTCGTCTTCATCGCGCCGCACGACGCGGTGCACCAGAAGATCGTGTCGAACATCGAGGAGGTGAAGGCACGGGGCGGCCGGATCATCGCGCTCGTGAACGACGGCGACGCCGAGATCGAGCGGCTGGCGGACGCCACCTTCACGATCCCGACGACCCTGGACCTCCTGTCGCCGATCCTGACGATCATCCCGCTGCAGCTCTTCTCGTACTACGTGGCGGTGCGCCGCGGGTGCAACGTGGATCAGCCGCGGAACCTCGCGAAGTCGGTCACGGTGGAATAGGCCGCCGGACGAGGCTCGGCGGGAGGGGCTTCAAGTACATGTGCTGGGTCTTGGCGCGCGTGTACCCGATGCCCTCGTAGAAGGGGTGGGATTCGACCCGCGCCACGTTGCTCCGCACCGAGATCCTCGTGACCCCGCGCGTCCGGGCCCACGCTTCCATCGCCGCGACGAGCGCGCGGCCGACGCCGTGCCGCCGCCATTCCCGGTCCACCACCAGTCCCAGCAGCTCGCAGCACGACGCGGATTCCAGAAACCGCTGCTCGGCGCCGTGCGCCCAGCCCATGACGGTGCCATCGGGCGCCGCCGCCACCAGCACCAGCTCGTCCGCCCGCTCGAGAATGCGGCGGAGCCGCTCGCCCACCTCCTCGGGCGTGGCAGGATAGCCGAGCTGCCCGCTCAGCGCCGCCAGCGCGGGGGCATCGGACGCCGACGCGGGTCGGAGGGACGCACCCGACGGGGGGATCAGCGGCGGCGGCCTGCCTGCACGGGGCGACCGCCCGCCGAAGCTGCTGCGGCAGCAGTCGCGGCGGGAGCCGTGCTCCCGGCGACGGCTGGCTGAGCGGCGGCTGCGGGAGCGGGAGCGGGGCCAGCGCCTGCGGACGTCTTCGCTGTGCGCGCCGGCATTCCGTGAGCGCCGTGCGCTCCCCGCACGCCCTGCCCGCCATGCGCCGCCGCCGTGCGCGCCGACGCTCCGCCTCGCGATCCTTCCGCGTTGCCAGTAGCGATGCCGGCACCGCCGCTGTCCGCGGCCGCCCCCGGCCCGGCAACCGAGGAGGCCGCCCCGCCGGTCAGGCTGTCCACCTTCCGCTCGGCGTCGGATGCGAGGCCGTTCATGTAGGCCTGCGCCGTGTCGCGCTCCGCGGCGAGCGTGGCCTTCGCCTGCCCCTTCATCGAGTTGCCGTAGGCGCGCAGTGAATCGCGTTGCGCGGCGACGGCCGCCTTTGCCTTTCCTGCGAGATTGTGCAGAAAGCCCTGCGCCGATACCGGTGAGCCGGCGGCGATGAATGCGACGGCCGCGATCGCTGCCGCGCCCTGCACGCGCATGAGATCCTCCTCGGGAGAGCGGGACGTGCCTCCTCATCAACTGATGACGCAGGCGGGGCCCGGGAGGCGTGGGCGACGCGGATTCGTTTTCGGTGGGGAAGGAGCTCTCGCGGGCCGGCGGAGCCGGCGCGAGCCGCTGGGATAGTGCGGCGCCGTACCGCCGGCGTCAAGCCGGCGGTGTCGCCCGCTATCGCCGCGTCGAGGGCACGAGCCGGACGGCGGTGCCCCACGGATCGGTGACGGTGGCGCCGCCGGCGGCTCGCTCCGGCGCGTGGCCGGCCTCCGCCAAGCTCGCCGCCGCCGCGTCGAGGTCCTCGGCCGGCAGCTCGATGGTCCACTCGAGGAGGCGCGCATCTTCCGGCGCGGGCCGGGCTGCACCGGGGCCGGCCCAGGTGTTGAGGCCCAGGTGATGGTGGTAGCCGCCGGCCGAGAGGAAGAGCGCGCCCGGATAGCTGAAGACTACGGCGTCCAGCCCGAGCGCCTCGTGATAGAAGCGGTTGGCGGCGTCGAGATCACCCACGTGCAGGTGGACATGGCCGACGGTCGTGCCGGGGGGCAGACCGGTCCAGAGTGTGCCGGCGGCAGCACGCACCAGGTCCTCGAGGTCCAGCGGGTCGGTGGCCATGACGAGCTCGCCGTTCCGCGTGGACCACGTATCGCGGGGCCGGTCGGCGTAGACCTCGATGCCCAGTCCGTCTGGATCGGTGAAATAGAGCGCTTCGCTCACGAGATGATCCGCCGAGCCGGCGGCCGCGCCGATCTGCGCGAGATGACCCACGAGCCGGCCCAGCGAAGCACGGTCGGGCAGCAGGATCGCGAAGTGGTACAGGCCAAGCCGTCCGCGCCGGGGCGCCGGACGCGCCCCGGCGAGCTCCGCGAGCTCCACCAGCGGCACGCGGTCGGCCGAGCCGAGGAGCGCACGGCCGGGCGTCCGCTCCAGCAGCTCGAAGCCGAGCACCTCCTGGTACCATGCGAGCGACCGGCCCAGATCCGATACCTGGAGCCGCACGAGCCCGAGGCGGAGGGCCGCAGGAAGCCGGTAGCCCGGAGGCCGCCGGCCGAAGGCGGGTGCGGTCACTCCCGTCGCCCGGCGGCGCGGCGCTCCGAGATCACGCGGTCGAGGCTCACGCGGCCGGCGCCGGCGACGGCGAGGAACGCGAAGATGAAGGCGTACAGCAGTGCGAGCTCACCGCCGTTCTGCACGGGGGCGCCGCCTTGGGGCGCATGGACCGTCGCGAACGCGTAGAGCATCTCTCCGATGAGGAGCACCGCGACCGGGCGGGTGAGCAGTCCCACCACCAGCAGCGCGCCCCCGAAGAACTCCAGGATGCCGGCGAGCCCGAAGAGCGTGCCCATCGGAGCGGTCGCACCCGGCGCGCCGAAGCCGCCCAGCACGCCGAAGAGCTTCTGCGCACCGTGCTGCATGAACAGGAGGCCGGCACCAACCCTGAGGATCGTGTGGCCCGCGACGGCGAGCCGGCTCAGCGACAGCCCGGCGGCGGTGGCGCGGCGCGGAACGGTCATGGACGTCATGGTATACCTCGCTCTGCTCTCAAAAAGTGATCGTCATCACAATCGGTGTGATAACACCCTGGCTGCCAAAAAAATCAGAGCCGGCTGCGCAGCCTCGCGAGCACCGACACCACGGTTTCGAGCTCATGCTCGTCGGCCACCGCGAGCTGCGTCTGGTGAAGCTCCCGGACCGGCTCGTCCAGCTCGGCCAGCAGCGCCAGGCCGGCGGGGGTGATCCGGGTCGTGACGAACCGCCGGTCCTCGCCCTGCCGCTCGCGCTCGATCAGCCCCATGCGCTCGAGACGATCGAGCAGGCGCGTCGCGTCCGGAACCCGGGCCACGAGCCGGTCGCGCACCTCGTTCCGGCAGAGGCCCTGCGGACCCGCGCCGCGGAGCACCCGGAGCGCGTTGTACTGGGTGCCCGTGATGCCCCGATCGCGAATGGCTTCATTGAAGGCGTGGGTCAGCATCGCCGCTGTCCGGATGATGCTCAGGTGGGCTTCCTCCTGGATGCTGCCGAAGGGCCGGCTCTGCTTGATCTCGGTCTTGAGGTCGCTCATCGTGACGACATATTAGGTGTTGTCACACCTATTGTCAAGGGTCCAGGTCGCGCCCACCTCGCGGGCGACCACCCGCCACGACTCGGGTCCCGCCGCGGCCAGCAGCCGCTCCAGCGGCTCGGCCGTTGGCTCCCGACTCAGCCGGAACGTCGAGTGGTGAATCGGCAGCAGCCAGCTCGCGCCGAGCGCCTGGAACATGCTCCACGCCTCTTCCGGCGAGGCATGGTTCGCGATCCATGGGTCGTAGGCGCCGATCGGGAGGATGGCCAGGTCGATCCGGTGCCGCCGGCCGAGCGGCGTCAGCTGATCGGTGTGCGCCGTATCCCCGGCGAAGAGCACCGTGGCGCCGCCCCGCTGGAGGAGGAAGCCACCGTATCCCCGGTGCGCGTCGGTCAGCACGCGCGCTCCCCAGTGGCGCGCGGGGGTGGCCTCGACGCGCACGCCGGCAACGGTCGTGCTTGTCCCCCAGTCGAGCTCCGTCACCGTGCGGAAACGCCGGACGAGATCCCGGTTCTCGCGGTGGACTACCACCGGCACCCCGCGCTCGAGCCGCGCGAGCGTGCCCAGGTCCGTGTGGTCCATGTGGCTGTGGGAGAGAAGGACGAGGTCGGGGCGGGGCAGCTCGTCCGGGGCGAGCGCGGGCTCGATCAGCCGGCGGGGGCCCAGCTTCACGCGCCCGCGGCCGATCCCGATCCGGTGCTCGAGCACCGGGTCGGTGAGGACGGTGACGCCGCATAGATTCAGCAGGACCGTCGCGTGGCCCAGCCAGGCGGCGGTAAGTCGATCCTCGGGCCAGCGGGAGGGATCGGGCCGGAGGGGCGCCGGCAGCATCGGGGTGAGCGCCTCGCGGCGCCGCTCGGCGATGGCGCCGCGGATGAAGCGGCGGGCGAAGCTGACATGCTGCTTGAACGGCATCGGCGCGAAATCTAATCTGGAGCTACCTTGGCAGATGCGCATCGTGCTGCAGCGGGTGAGCCGCGCGTCGGTCACGATCGGCGGGCGCACGGCGGGCGCGATCGGGCAGGGGTTCTGTCTCCTGGTGGGCGTCACCCACACCGACTCCACGGCCGAGGCGGAATGGCTGGCCGAGAAGGTGTCGGGACTCAGGCTCTTCGCCGACGCCGAGGGGAAGATGAACCTCGGGCTCGCGGAGGTGGGTGGCGCGGTGCTCGTGATCTCCCAGTTCACGCTCTACGGCGACGTGACCCGGGGGCGGCGCCCTTCCTTCGTGGACGCCGCACCGCCGGCGCACGCGATTCCCGTCTACGAAGCCTTCATCGCGGCGCTGCGCCGCCGCGGACTCGCGGTCGCGACCGGTGAGTTCGGCGCGATGATGGCGGTGGATCTCCTGAACGATGGCCCCGTGACCCTGATCCTCGAGCGCGCCGCGCCATGACCGAGCCCGTCACCCTCGCCTCCGCCTCGCCGCGCCGCCGCCAGCTGCTCGAGATGCTGGGCATTCCGGTCGAGGTGGTGCCGTCGCACATCCCCGAAGTGCGGCGGGCCGGCGAGCGCCCGACCGACTACGCCGAGCGGCTCGCGCGCCAGAAGGCGCAGAGCGTGCCGGGCCGCTACGTCATCGGCGCCGACACGACCGTGGTCCTGCGCGATGAGCTGCTCGAGAAGCCGGCCGACGCCGCCGACGCCCTCCGCATGCTCATGAAGCTGCAGGGCCGCACCCATCAGGTGATCACGGCGGTGGCGGTGGTGAGCGGCGACGTCGTCCGCCAGGCCACCGACATCACCAGCGTCACCTTCCGCGATGCGGGCGAGGCCATGCTGCGCGATTACGTGGCGACGGGCGAGCCGATGGACAAGGCGGGGGCGTACGGCATCCAGGGCTACGGCGCCGCGCTCGTCGAGCGCATCGACGGCGACTTCTTCGGCGTCATGGGGCTGCCGGTGCGTCTGGTGCTGCGGCTCCTGGGGGAGGCGGGGTGGGAGTACCGCTTTCTTCCGCCGGCGCGACCGGGCGGACCCGGTAAACCGGCACGGCGTGCAGCCGCCCCCTGAGGGTCATCTCGGGGAGCCAGTCGAATTCGTGCGGATCGGTGATCAGGTCGCGGAAGGCGTCGGTCACCAGCACCTCGCCTCCCTCCGCCCGTGAGCAGAGCCGGGCCGCGATGTTGACCGAGTCCCCGATGACGGTGTACTCGAGTCGGCGGTGGCTCCCGATGTTCCCCGCGAACACCTCTCCGTAGTTGATCCCGATCCCTACGGCCAGCGTCGGCCGCCCCGCCGCTTCCCAGCCCTCGTTGAGCCGCGCGAGCGCCGCCTGCATCGCGATCGCCGCGCGGAGCGCGCGGTCGGGATCGTCGTCGTGCGCGATCGGGGCGCCCCACAGCGCCATCATCGCGTCGCCGATGAACTTGTCGAGCGTCCCGCCATGCTCGAAGATGATGTCCACCATCTCCGTGAAGTACTCGCTCAGCAGCCGCGCGATCTCGTCGGGGCTCATCGACTCCGACATCGTGGTGAAGCCGCGGATATCGCTGAAGAGCACCGTGATCGGCCGCTTCTCGCCGCCCGGCTTCGCCTCTCCCTGCTGTCGCGCGATCTCGAGCGCGACGTTCGGCGCGAAGTACCGCTCGAAGTTGGACCGCACCATGGCCTCGCGCCGGATCTGGTCGGCCTGCCGGCTGTTCCGGATGCCGAGGGCCGCGAGTCCGCTGAAGGCGACGATGAACTGGAGGTCTTCGTCGCTGAAGGAGCCGATCGACGTGAGGTTGTCGAGGTAGAGGATCCCCAGCACTTCGTCGGGCGACGCCATGAGCGGCGAGCAGATGGCGCCCCGGACGCTCTGCATCATGACGGACTTGCCCTGGAAGCGGGTGTCGGTCGCGGCGTTGTGCGACAGCACCGCGACCCGCTCCTCCACCACCTTCCGCGCGATCGAGCGCGGCACCCGCTGGAACTCGGCGTCGCCCACGCGGCTCCGGGCGATGGTCGGCACCAGCTCCCCCGTCTCGTCGAGAAGCAGGATCGACACGCGGTCCACGTTCATCACCTCGAACGTCATGTCGGCCACCGTGCCGAGCAGGCGGTCGAGGTCGAGCTCGCCGGACAGCTTCTGCGCGATGTCGAGCAGCAGCGTGAGCCGCTTGGTGGCGCGCTCTTCCTCGGTCCGGGCCGCGAGCCGGAGCTGGCCCACTTCCTCGGACATCCGCCGCTCCATGCTCGTGATCCCGACGGGGATCCCGCCGCTCACCTGCAGCTGGCGCACGATGACGCCGCCCGGCGCGTGGGTCCCGGTCGACAGAGCCGACATCGCCACCACCGGGTGACCCACCGGCGGCGGCGGCGCCTCCTCGAGGCGGAAGAGGACCTTGCCGAAGGTGACCGTGTCGGCGGGACGGAGCTTGCCCTGCTTCACGCGCGAGCCGTTGATGCAGGTGCCGTTCGAGCTCCCCAGGTCCTTCAGCTGCACGCCTTCGGGGCCCGGCGTGAGCTCGGCGTGGCGGCGGGAGATGGTTGGATCGTAGATGGCGATGTCGGTGGTGACCCCGCGTCCGACGACCACGCTCCGGCCCTCGGGCAGGTCGAAGATCTGTCCGCCGTCATCGCTCACCAGCCGGTAGGGCATCGTGAGGCTCAGCGCGGCGCCGCGACGACGTAGGTGCCGGGCGAGTCGGCGGGGGCGCGGAGATTGTCCGCGGCCGGACGGATCGAAGGAAGGAGATCGATCTGCCCGCCGGCCGCGAGCCGCCCCACGACCAGCGCGTGCTCGAAGAGCACGTGGTTGGGATACTTGCCCACCGATTCGGGGGGCTGGAGGAAGTGCACGGCGTACTTGAAGGTGATCTCCCCGCCCTTCGCGAACGGTGCTCCGGCCGTGAGCACCAGTCCGTAGGTGCCGGGTGCGGGACGGATCGTGACCGGCACGGGGGTGCCGGGGGAGGCCTGGAACGCCTGCTCGCCGAAATAGAGATCGGCCACGACCTCGCGATCGTTGTGCGCGGTGCGGAAGAGGATGTGGCGCGGCCGGCCCGCGCTGAGCGTGACGGCGGTGTCCGGGGGTGGGGCCTCCGATTCCAGCAGGAGATACACGCTGGAGAGCGGCACCGTCCGCGCCTGCGTCGGGCCGGTGGCCGCGTCGGCCGGGGGCGGGTTCCGCGCGCACGCGGCCGTGGCGACGGCCGCTGCCATCCCGCTTGCCCGCATCCACCGGCTCCCCAATATCTTCACTGATGCTCCCTCGCCTGTGGCGGCCGCTCGCCGTTGCCGCGCCCGTCTCCGCCGCTCTCGCGCTCTCGCCGGCCCGACTTCCCGCTCAGCAGTGGAACACGCCGGCCGCGCTCGAGCTGGTGGGCCGCGGCGTGGAACGTCGCCTGGCCGCGCAGGCCGATTCCTCGCTTGCCAGCTACCGCACGCGTGCACACGGCTTCGTCCTCTTCCTGGCGCAGGTCGGTCAGGAGGGGCTCAACGAGGCCCCGCACCTCGTGAAGGGCGACGAGCTGGACGTCGAAGTGTATTGGAAGGCCCCGAACCGGAGCAAGCAGGTCATCCTCGGCTGGCGGGACGGCAGCTTCCTCCCCAACGAGACCTCCTACCATCGCGACCACCTCGGGATCGTCACCAACAACTTCGGCAACATCATCCGGATCGGCGAGGGGGACGAGGTGCGGGACGCGGTGCATCCCCTCTCGCCCGCCGGCCTTTCGCTCTATGACTTCGCCATCCAGGACTCGCTCTCGGTGCAGAGCGGGGCCCGCCGGGTGACCGTTCGCGCGGTGGCGGTTCGGCCGAAGTCGTTCGACCGGCCGCTCGTGGTCGGCACCCTCTACCTCGACGCCGCCACGGCCGAGCTGGTGCGCTTCCGCTTCAGCTTCACCCCCGCCGCCTACATCGACCGCGACCTCGAGGACATCAGCATCACGCTGGAAAACGCGCTGTACGAGCAGCGCTACTGGCTGCCGTTCCGCCAGGAGGTGGAGATCCGCCGCCGCGTGAGCTGGCTGGACCTGCCGGCCAGGGGCATCATCCGCGGCCGCTGGGAGATCGGCGACTACGATCTCAACGCCGACTTTCCCGACGCGACACTCGGCGGTCCCGCCATCGGCGGACTCCGCCGCCCCGCGCCCGGCGATTCGGCGTGGACCGGTTCGCTCGTCGCGGCGATCGACTCGATCGCGCGCCCGGTCGAACGGCAGGACATGGCGGCGCTCCGGCTCGAAGTGGAGCGCATCGCCGGGGCTCACGCGCTGAGCGGGCTCCCGTCGCGCCGCCTCGCGACCAACTCGGTGAGCGACCTGGTCCACGTGAACCGGGTGCAGGGTCTGGCCTTCGGCGCGGGAGCGACGCTCGGCCTGAGCCGCCGGCGCGTCGAGCTCCGCCCGGTGATCGGGATCGGGACCGCCGACGGCCGCGTCACCGGCGGATTGCACGGCCGGATCGGATCCGGGCCGACGCAGCTCACCGTGGGCGCCGGGCGCAGCATCGCCGACTTCAGCGACATCGCCGTCATCTCGCCCGTGCTCAATTCCCTGTCCGCCCAGGAGTTCGGGCAGGACCATGGTGACTACGTGCTGGTGGACCGCGCCCGCGCGGAAGGGCGCACGCGGCTCGACAGTCGCTCAGCAGTGGCCCTCGAGGGAGCGGTCGAGCGGAGCCGCTCGGTGGACGTGGCCGCGACGCCGGCCACCGGAAGCTACGAGCCCAACCCGCCCCTCGGCGCCGGTACCTGGCACATCGGCCGGCTCCGGCTCGAGCGCTCCGGCGCCGGATTCGCCGCGCGCAGCAGTCTCGGCGGCGCGCTCGCGCTCGAAGGCGGGGACGGAGCGGGCGCGACCTATCTCCGCGCCACCCTTCAGGCCGAGCACCGGCTGACGATCGGCGGCACCGAGCTGCGCTCGAGCTTCTACGGCGGGATCGCCGGGGCGCATGCTCCGGCCTACCGCACCTTCGTGCTCGGCGGTCGCGGAACACTCCCGGGCGAGCCCTGGCGCGCGTACGGCGGGACCCGCATGGCGCTCGGCCGCATCGAGTGGCGCTTCGATGTGCCGGCTCCGGCCATTCCCCTCGGGTCCTTCGCCTCCACCGGCCATAGCATGACGCTGGCGCCGTTCGTCGCTGCCGGGTGGGCGGACCGTCCGCCGGCGGGCATGCCCTGGACCGCGAGCGACGGCATCCGGCCCGTCGCCGGGGTCGCGGCCGAGTTCTTCATGCGGATCGTTCGGGTGGAGGCCGGCGTGGCGCTCAGGGGCGGCGGCGTCGGCGTTTCGGTCGACGTCAACCGGGATTGGTGGGGGATTCTCTGACCGATTATCCTTCCTGACGGTTCCGTCCCAGCCCCCAGCCCGCATCCTCCGAGTCGCCGATGCAGTTCACCGACGAATGGCTCATTCCTACGATCGAGCCGCTGCTGCCCCCCGACACCATCGCGAGCCTGCGACAGGATCGGGTCGGCGCCTCCGGGGCCGTCTGGGACATCCTGGTGGCGCGGAAGCTCCTGACCGACGCGCAGATCCTGGAGTCGATCGCCGCGCGGTTCCGGCTCAAGATCGCTCCCGAGGTCGCACCCGACGCGTCCGCGCGGGAAGTGGTGAACGAGCAGCTCGCCCGGCGGTTCAACGTCCTCCCGCTCCACCTGACCGACTCCTATCTCGAGGTCGCGACCTCGAACCCCTTCGATATCGACGCCGAGAAGATGCTGGCGTTCGCCACCGGGCGTGAGGTGCGGATGCTCCTCGCCTCGCCGTCGGCGATCCGGCGCGGCATCGAGGCGGCGTTCCCCTCGGAGGACGAGGTCAGCAAGCTCCTGGGCGGCCTCGAGAGCGACGCGGAGGTCCAGCAGCTCGAGGACGATGCCGACGAGGGCGCGTCGGCCGACGAGGCGAGCCACGCGCCCATCATCCGGCTGGTGGACATGATGCTGGCGGACGGCATCTCGAGCCGGGCGAGCGACATCCACGTCGAGCCGGTCGAGGGCGGGATGGTGGTCCGGTACCGCATCGACGGCGTGCTGCGTCAGGTGATGAAGATTCCCCGTACCGCGGGGCTGCCGCTCATCTCCCGCATCAAGATCATGTCGGGCCTCGACATCGCCGACCGGCGCCGGCCGCAGGACGGGCGCGCGCGGGTGGCGGTGAACGGCGAGCCGGTCGATCTCCGCATCTCGACCCTCCCGGCATCGGGCGGCGAGAAGGTCGTCATCCGCGTGCTGAACGCGAAGGCGACCGTCCTCACCCTCGAATCGCTCGGCATGCTGGAGGACGAGCGGACGACGATCCAGTCGCTGCTGAGCAACAAGGAGGGGATCCTCCTCGTCACCGGACCCACCGGATCCGGCAAGACCACCACGCTCTATTCGGCGCTCCGCCTGGTGCAGAACGAGGGCGTCAACATCGTCACGGTGGAGGACCCGGTCGAGTACAAGCTGGGCGAGAACATCGTGCAGGTGCAGGTGCAGGAGAAGGCGGGGCTGACCTTCGCGGCGGCGCTGCGCTCGATTCTCCGGCAGGACCCCGACGTCGTGCTCGTGGGCGAGATCCGGGACGGCGAAACGGCGCAGGTCGCGGTGCAGGCGTCGCTCACCGGCCACCTCGTCCTCTCGACGCTGCACACCAACGACGCGGCCAACGCCGTGACCCGCCTCGTGGACATGGGGATCGAGGGCTACAAGCTCGCGTCCGCGCTCCGCGGCGTCGTCGCGCAGCGGCTGATGCGGCGCCTCTGCCCGGAGTGCCGCGAGAAGGCGACCGACGAGGTGCCCGAGCGCCTGCGTCGCTACATCCCCCGGACGGCACCGCTCTTCCGCGCGATCGGCTGTGCCGAGTGCGCGATGACCGGCTACCGCGGGCGGTTCGCGATCGTCGAGGTCCTTACGATGAGCCCCGACATCGAGCGGCTGATCGGCGACGGCGCCGCGGCCGACCGGATCGCGGAGTCGGCGCGTGAGGGCGGGATGCGGTCGCTCTGGTGGAGCGGGCTCCGCCATGTGCTGTCGGGCGAGACGACCGTCGAGGAGCTCCTCCGCGTCACGGACGTGCCCGCCGAAGACACGCCGGCCAAGCGCGCGGCGCCTCCGGCGTCGGCGACGCCAGCACCCCCTCCGGCGGCCGCCGGCCGGACGCACTCCTCGGTCGATGCCGATCTGGGGACCGGGTTCGAGCTCATCGACGAGCCCGACGCGCCGGGGGTGGCCCACACCGGCGCCAAGATCCTCCTGGTGGAGGACGAGGAGCAGCTCCGGCGGGTGATGCGCGACCTCCTCGAGCGCGAGGGCTACATCGTGGCCGAGGCGCGCGACGGCGTGCAGGCGCTGGACCAGGTGGACCGCCACGCGCCCGATCTCATCATGCTCGACCTCAACCTGCCCGGGCTCGACGGCTATACCGTCCTCGAGCAGCTGCGGTCGCGGAACGCGACGGCGCGCATCCCCGTGATCGTTCTCACCGCCAAGGGCGACGAGGACAACGAGGTCCGCGTCTTCGAGCTCGGCGCCGACGACTTCCTCACCAAGCCCTTCCGAGCCCGCGCGCTCTCGGCCCGGCTCCAGGCGGTGCTGGCGCGCCGCCGCAGCTGATCCGCCGGTGACCGCGGTTCGCGTCTCCCTGGTCGACGTCTACGCGCTCCGGGGAGCGGGCGACTCGCTCGAGTGCCTCGTGCTCCGCCGCGCCGCCGGCGGGCGCTGTCCCGGCTCCTGGGAAGCCGTCCACGGCCACATCGAGACTGGCGAGCGTCCCGAGCGCGCGGCCCTCCGCGAGCTCCGCGAGGAAACCGGCCTCGCCGCCGAGCGCCTCTTCAACCTGAGCCGGGTGGAGTCGTTCTACCTGCACGGCACGGGCGAGGTGGCGCTCATTCCCGTCTTCGCCGCCTTCGTGAGTTCCGACGCACAACCGGTGACCGGCGCCGAGCACGATCGCGCCGAGTGGCTGCCGCTCGCGGCCGCGCGGGCGCGCGTCGCGTGGCCGCGCGAGCGCCGGGCCCTCGACGACATCGACGACCTGCTCCGCGAGGGCGACGCCGGCCTCGTGGGGGACGTGCTCCGCGTATGCTGAACGGCCGCGTGGTCGAGGGTAGCCTGCTCGCCCTGGCCGGCGGTGTCGTGCTGGCGGTCGCGGGCGGATCGGCCGCACCTCCCGCCTGTGTGCGTCCCTCCCGGCCGGGCCTGCAGGTGCAGGGTCAGGTGCGGATCTGTCCCGGCCGCTACTGGATCGCCGACCGCGCCGAGCGCGGGGTCATCATCGCCGCGAGCTCCAACACCTCGATCGACCTCACCGGCGTGACGCTCCAGAGCGGCGACTCACTCGCGTCCGGATTCGTCGGGATCGGCATCGTGAGCTCGGGCGTCAACAACGTGAGCATCACCGGCGGGACCATCCGCGGCTATCGCTACGGCATCCGGCTCGAGGGCGGACGGGGCCACCGGATCCGGGACGCCGACGTGTCGGGCTCGCGGGCCCAGCGCCTCCTGTCCACGCCCCAGCTGTACAACGAGGGCGACTGGCTCGACATCTTCCGGCCCGACACCTTCGAGCAGTACGGCGGCGGCGTCTACGTGCGGAACGCCGACGACGTGGCGATCACCGGCGTCGCGGCGCACGGAGCGCAGAACGGGATAGGCCTGTTCGCCGTTCGCCGTTCCTATCTGGCCGACAACGACGTCTCCGGCAACAGCGGCTGGGGGATTCATCTCTGGCGCTCGTCCCACAACAGCATCATCCGGAACCGCGCCGACAGCGTCGTCCGCTGCGAAGGCGCGACCTACGGCCGCGGCTGCGATTCGGCCGCGCTCCTCCTCCGGGACCAGAGCGACTCCAACACCATCGCCGACAACGTGCTCACCCACTCGGGCGACGGCTTCTTCCTGAGCGGGCAGCGCCCGCTCGTGCGGCCCTCCGTCGGCAACCTGGTGCTCCGGAACGATGCCACGGGCGCCTGGCACAACGCCTTCGAGTCCACCTTCAGCCGCGGCAACGTCTTCATCGACAATCACGCCGACAGCGCCTCGTTCGGCTTCTGGCTCGGCTACTCGAGCGGAAATCTCGTGCGCGGGAACACCATCCTCGGTTCGCGCACCGCTGGGATCGCGATCGAGCACGGGAGCGACAACACGCTGGCCGGGAACGTCATCATCGGCGGGAAGACGGGAATCTGGCTCTTCGCCCCCGGCGACTCGGCCGAGCCGAGTCGGGGGTATCACCTCAACGACAACGTGCTCTCGCGGCTCGAGCGGGGAGTGATCCTCGAGCGCACCACGCAGGCGCGGCTTCGGGGCAACCTCTTCGACGGTGTGGGGGACGGCCTCGTGGCCGACGCTGCCGCGGCGGACGCCGAGGTGGTGGGCAACATCTTTCTGCGGGCGTCGCAGTCGTTCGTGCAGGCGCCGAGCCTGCGGGCGGGCGGGAACTACTGGGGAGCGGTGAGCGCCGACTCGACCCTGCCGCGCGTGCGGGGACGCGTCAGCATCACCCCATGGTGGCCGGCGAGCGCGGCGGGCTACTGAAGAGCTCGTCGGCCAGCGCCTTGAGCTCGCGCAGATTGAAGGGCTTGCGCAGGTGCCTCGGCGCCCGGGCCTCGCCCCGGCCGTTGCCGCTCGCGGTCACGAGTCGCCCCGCCCAGCCGGGCCGCGCCGCGAGCAACGCCTCCGTGAAGCCGCGCCCCTCCGCCGTCACGATGCGTGTGTCGACCAGCACCAGATCGTAGGTCCGCTCCACCGCCAGTCCCATCGCGGCGTCGCCGCTTCGCGCCGTGTCCACCGCGTGCCCATCGGCGGCGAAGAGCGCGCTCACGACCCGGTGCACCGCGAGATCATCGTCCACCACCAGGATCCGTCGCGCCTGCGTCGCCGGCATCTCGGCCGTGTCGCCGGGGGCGACGCACGGCAGTGCGAGCACGAAGCGCGCGCCCCCGCCGGGCGCCGGCTCGTAGCTCAGCCGCCCGCCATGCGACTCGACGATGCCGTAGCTCAGCGAGAGGCCGAGGCCCGTGCCCTGTCCGGGCTCCTTGGTGGTGAAGAAGGGGGTGAACAGGTAGGGCACGTGCTCCGAGGGGACGCCGTTGCCCGAATCGTCCACCCGAAGGATGGCGTGATCGCCGTCGCGGAGGGTGGCGATCGTGATGACGCGCGACCGGCTGGGGGCCAGCGACGCGACGGCCTGGACGGCGTTGGTCACCAGGTTGAGCAGCACCTGCTGGAGCTCGTAGCGGTCGCCGACGACGGTCAGCGGCTCGGTCGCGAGCTCGGAGCGGAGCTCGATGGCGCGGAGCTTCATCTCGTACGCGATGAGCAGCGACGTCCGGGCGATGACGTCGTTCAGGTCCACGTTCGCCTTGTCGGGCGTCCCTTTCCGGACGAACGTGAGCAGGTTCTGCACGATGCGGCCGGCGCGTTCCGCCTGGTCCTGAATCACCCGCAGGTGCTCGCGGGGGAAGTCGGGCAGCGGCCCGCGCTCCAGCAGCAGCTCGGTGAGGCCGGCGATCGACGTGAGCGGGTTGTTCAGCTCGTGCGCGACGCCCGACACGAGGTGGCCGATCGTCGCCATCTTGTCGCTGTGGATGAGCTGGGCCTCGAGGGCGCGCTGCTCCGTCACGTCCTCCACGAGCGCCACGATCGAGCCCCGCCCCGCGAGGTCGCCGAGCGGCGCGGCGGTGAGACGGAACACCCGCTGCGACAGCCCGGAGCGCGCGACGAGCGGCGCGGGCCGGCCTCCGCTGCGCGCCGCCTGGAGAATCCCCGCGATGCCCGCGTCGGGCCCGAACAGCGCCGCGGCGAAGTCGCGTCCGACCACGTCGTCCTCGCTCACGCCCGCCATCTGCGCCAGGGAGGAGTTGGCGCGGAGGACCGTCCCCGACGGCCCCACCACCGCGATCCCCTCGGTCAGCGCGTTGAATGCCGTCTCCCATTCCTCGGTGCTGCGCTGCACCATCTGGAAGAGGCGGCCGTTGGCGAGCACGACCGATGCGTTGGTGGCGACGGTCGAGAGCAGCCAGAGATCCTCGGTGGTGAACGCCGTTCCCGCGCGGCCGGTCACCGCGATGGCGCCGAGCCGGTCGCCGTGGGAAACGAGCGGCGCGATGGCGGCCGACGCCGCCGTGAGCTCGCTGGTGAGACGCACACCGGGACTCCCCGCCGGGTTGGAGCGGATCCGGCCATCGTCGATGGCGCTCCGAATGGCAGTCTCCTCCCCCTCGTCGTCGTCCGGCAGCTCGCGGCCGGCGAGCGGCTCCAGGGTGCCTGTCGCGGCGGCGACGCGCAGCGTCCGGCCGCCGTCGGGGGAGAGAATGACCGCGGCGCCCTCGCTGTCCAGGAACCGCGCGGCGAAGCCCACCACCTGCTCCACGATCCGCTCCAGCTCGAGCGATCCCGAGAGGATGTATCCCAGCTCCTGGAGGGAGAAGAGCTCGCTGATCCGGCGGTCCAGCTGGGTGGCGACCTCGTCGCGGCTCCGCTCCGCTTCGCGCAGGCGGCGGCGCCACTCGCCCCCGGCGAGCCAGAGCGTCGCGGCGAGCACCATCACGCCGGCGACCCACGCGAGCCAGAAGGCGGGCCCGCCCAGCCACGCAGCGGTCAGCAGCAGGGCGGCCGCCGCCGCGCCGCCGGCCACCAGCCGCTCGGGTGGGATCGCGGCGAGGCGGATCAGCGCGGCTCCTCGCCGGACTCGCTCCGGCGCGCCACGCGCTCCGTGACGTACGCTTCGGGCGGCGCGTTCGGCTTCACCCGGATCGACTTGGCCGGGATTCCGACGTTCACATGGAAGGGCCGCACGTCCTTGGTGGCCACGGCGCTCGCGCCGACCATGCCGTTGCGGCCGACGCGCACGCCGGCGAGGACGGTCGCGTGGTAGGTGATCCGCACGTCGTCCTCCAGGATCGTTCGCGCGTTGGTCACTTCCTTCTGCTCGACGATGCTGTGGGTGTGGCTGTAGACGTTGGCGTAGTCCGAGATGCTGACGCGGTCACCCAGCCGGATCCCGCCCCGGTCATCGAGGAGGACATGCCGGTGGACCACGACGTCGTCGCCCACGTCCATGTTGTAGCCGTAGGAGAATTCGACGTGCTGGAAGCATTTGAAGTTGCGGCCGCAGCGCGCGAAGATGCGGGCCGCGAGGATCCGGCGGAGCCGGACGCCGACGTCGACGTTCTGCCAGCCGAGGCTGGAGCGGTCGAAGCCGTACCAGAGGCAGAGCAGCGGCTTCACCCGGGCAAAGCGCGCGGGGTCGACGTCGGCGTAGTACTCGGGCTCGAGGGTGACGTTCCGGGGATCGAGGGCGAGGAGCGCGCCGCGCGCGGGAAGGGGCAGGGAGGGGTCGGTGGTCCGCTCGTCGAAGTCGGTGACGTCGGGGTGGCTCAGGGCGACGAGGGTGTCGCGGCAGATCCGGTTCCAGTCGGCGCCCGGCTCATCGAGACGGCCCTCGAGCTCGGCGAGCCACTCGTCGTAGACGCGGCCGGTCGCCTCCGGCAGCCGGACCGCCTTGAGCGGCAGGAACGCCATAATGCCTCCGTGGGGTATGCCGGATTGTAGGGCGGCGGCCCGGCGCACGCAATTCGCCCGCGGAGGCTCGCCTCAGCGGTTCATGCGGGTGCTCACCCGGGCGCGCTCGCGCTCGAGGAGCGGCAGCTTCGCCTGCCAGTCGCCGCTCGTGAGCGTGTCGTACGTGAGGGTGAACGACTCGTCCACCGGGATCACGTCGTCGTAGAGCAGAATGCCGGTGACCTGCCCCCGCTGCGGGAGCTGGTGCGCGGTGAAGCCGGGCGTGAGCGGCACTACACCGACCGGCCGGAGGAAGCGTCCGCGGCTCACCACGGTGAGCAGGTCGGGATCGAAGCGCGCGCCCTCGCGCTGCCCGTAGAATGTGACGAGCGCGAGCCCGGGCTCGCTCAGCCCGTTGAGGCGCGCCACCGAGTCGATCGCCGTCTGCCGCGACGCCGTGAGCCCGCGGAGCGATTGATACGCATCGGGTGCCAGGAGCCGCGTGACCCGCTCGGCCAGCGGCACGAAGCGGATCTCGAGCTCGTCGCTCAGGAGCCGGAGGGAGAGATCGTTCTGACTCAGCGTGCCGTAGCTGCGCGAGGAGTCGGTGGCCGATATCGGGCGGCGGCCGGAGTCGGCCGGCGTGGCGGCGGCGGTCTGGCTCCGCGCGCGGGGGGCGCAGGCGGCGGCCAGGAGCAGTACGACGATCGCGGAGCGTCTCATCCCTCCTCCTCCTCCTCGCCGCCGACGGCGGCCAGAATGCTGTCACCCAGATCGGCGATCCCCTCGCCGCTCAGACTGCTCACCAGCTGCGTCTGCGATGCGTCGAGCCCGAGCTCCCGCGCGAGCTCGGCGGCGCGGGCCAGCCGGGCCGCGCGCGCGAGCTTGTCGGCCTTGGTGAAGACGGCGAGCATGGACCGGCCGCTCGCCGCCAGGAGCTCCTGCATCTCGAAATCGTCCTTCGACGGCGGGTGCCGGATGTCGAGGAGCCAGACCACGCCGGCCAGCGTCTCCCGCGCCTCGAGGTAGCCGCGGAGGAGCTCGCGGTATCCGGCCCGGGCGCTCCGGCTCGCGCGCGCGAAGCCGTAGCCGGGAAGATCGATCAGGTAGAGCGCGGGCAGCCGGAAGACGTTCACGAGCGCCGTCTTGCCCGGCGTCCCGCTCACGCGGGCCAGCCCGGGCCGGCCCACCAGCACGTTGAGGAGACTCGATTTCCCGACGTTGGAGCGGCCGACGAACGCGATTTCCGGAAGCGGTGGATCGAGGCGGACGGCGGGATCGGGATAGCTGCCGACGAACTCGATGGGCAGGTCGTGCAGGGCGGAGCGGCGGCTCACGCCTCCCGCTTGGTGCGTGCCCGCTCGGTCACGACCAGCGGCGGCTTCCCGTCGGTGATCGCTTCCTTGGTGATGACCACTTCACGCACGTCGTCCCGCGTGGGCAGGTCGAACATGATGTCGGTCATCATCGTCTCGAGGATCGACCGGAGGCCGCGGGCGCCGGTGCCGCGCTTGAGCGCCTTCTGCGCCACCGCCTTGAGCGACTCGGGGTCGAAGGTGAGCCCGACGTTCTCGAGGTCGAAGAGCTTCCGGTACTGCTTGGTGAGCGCGTTCTTGGGCTCGACCAGGATCTTGACCAGCGCTTCCTCGTCGAGCGACTCGAGCGACACCACGACCGGGAGCCGGCCCACCAGCTCGGGGATGAGCCCGAAGCGCAGCAGGTCGTCGGGCTCGACGTCGGCGTAGGGGTGGCGCTCGTCGTGCGCCGGGCGCCCGGCCCGCGCGTGGTCGTTGAAGCCGATGAGCTGCCGGCCGGTGCGGGCCTCGATGATCTTCTCGAGCCCGTCGAAGGCGCCGCCGCAGATGAAGAGGATGTCCTTCGTGTTGATCTGGATGTATTCCTGCTGCGGGTGCTTGCGGCCGCCCTGCGGCGGCACCGAGGCGATGGTCCCCTCGAGGATCTTGAGCAGCGCCTGCTGGACCCCCTCGCCCGAGACGTCGCGCGTGATCGAGGGGTTGTCGGCCTTGCGGCTGATCTTGTCGATCTCGTCGATGTAGACGATGCCGCGCTGCGCACGCTCGACCTCGTAGTTGCAGTTCTGCAGCAGCTTCTGGATGATGTTCTCGACGTCCTCGCCGACATAGCCCGCCTCGGTG
>JAICUF010000035.1 GCA_025935995.1 Gemmatimonadales bacterium | reverse complement strand
GAAAGGCGTCGTGCATTACCACTGCCGCCTGCATCCCACGATGCACGGCACGCTCGTCATCCGTTGACTCCAACCAGCGAGACCCGATCCATGAAGACAGCTCTCCTCTCCATCGGTGCGCTCCTTGCCGCCGCCGCTCCGGCCCTGGCGCAGGGACCGACCGATCCGCAGATCGCCGCCATCGTCGTGGCCGCGAACCAGGTGGACATCGACGCCGGCCGCATGGCCGTGGCGCGCACGAAGGATGCGGGCGTGAAGGCCTTCGCCCAGCAGATGATCACCGACCACAGCGCGGTGAACGCCGCGGCGACCAAGCTGGTCACCAGGCTGCACGTGACGCCGGAGCCCAACGCCACCAGCAAGCAGCTCACCGACGGTGGCGTGGCCAACCGGAAGCACCTCGAGCCGCTTCGCGGCGCGGCGTTCGACAAGGCCTACATCGACAACGAGGTCGCCTACCATCAGGCGGTGCTCGACGCCATCGACAAGACCCTCATCCCCAACGCGAAGAACGCCGAGCTCAAGGCCCTGCTGGAGCAGACCCGTCCGGCGATCGCGGCGCACCTGGAGCACGCCAAGCAGCTTCAGGCGTCGCACAAGTAAATTAGGGACATGGGCAGCCTCTCCTTCACCGACCGGTTCTTCGCCAGTACGCGGGGTCGCATCGTCAGCCGGCTCCGCCGGGGAGACGCGACGGTGGAGGAGCTGGCCGCGCATCTGGGCGTCACCGACAACGCGGTGCGCGCCCAGCTCGCGGCCCTGGAGCGGGACGGCATCGTCCGGCACGAGGGGCTGCGGCGGGGGGTGCGCAAGCCGTCGCATCTCTACCGGCTCGCCGCCACCGTCGAGCCGCTCCTCTCCCGCCTCTACGCGCCGATGTTCGCCGAGCTGATGCGGGAGCTCACCCTTCGCCTCCAGCCCGAGGAGCTGTCGGCCACGATGCGCGCGGTGGGCCAGCGCCTGGCCGACTCGATCCCGCCCGCCCACGGCGATCTCGCGTCACGAGTCCAGGCGGCGAGCGCCCTGCTCAACGACCTGGGCGGCGTCACCGAGGTCGAGCGGCACGGCGGGGAGTTCGTGATCCGGGGATATTCCTGCCCGCTCGGCGCGGCGGGGGGACAACGCGCCGTGTGCGACGCGGTGGAATCGCTGCTGCAGGTGCTGCTCGGCACGCCGGTGCGGGAGCGCTGTGACCGCGAGAACGGCGCGCGCTGCTGCTTCGAAGTCTCGCTGCCGGCCGCGGCGGACGCCGCCGAAGGCTAGCCGTCCGGCCGCGACCCGAGCGCGGCCTCCCATTCATCGATCGATCTGGGCCAGTCCTCCCTGAGGAGCCGCGAGAGCGCGCGGTCCGCCAGCATCCGGCCGCCGGTCTGGCAGTGCGCGCAGTAGTTCACCTCGTTCTCCGCATAGCGGATCCGCTGCACCGCCGCCCCGCAGTCGGGACACGGCAGCCGGTAGCGCCCGTGCACCGCCATCTCGGGCCGGAAGGCCGTCACCTTCCCGGGAAAGCCGTCACCCGCCTCGCGCCGCAGCCGCTCGGTCCACTCGCGGAGCACCCGCCCGGTGGCCTCGTGCAGGCGCGCGACCTCGTCGTCGTCGAGGTTGGTGGCGAGCTGGAGCGGCGAGAGCCGCGCGGCGTGCAGGATCTCGTCGGAGTAGGCGTTGCCGATCCCGGAGAAGATCCGCGGGTCGGTGAGCGTCCGCTTGAGGGTGTGGCGCTCGCGGGTGAGCGCCTCGCGGAACGCCGGCAGCGCAAGGCCGAGCGGCTCGATCCCGCCGCGGTCGTGGGCGGCGAGCGCCTCCTCGCCCCGCACCAGCCAGAGTCCCGCGCGATGCTTCTTCCCTTCCTCGGTGAAGAGCAGCGTGCCGTGGGGGAAATCGAATGCCGCGAGCCCGCGGCCGCGCGGCACGGCGGCGCCCCGGGGCCGCCAGCGGAGGCGACCCGCGATCATCAGATGGATGACGAGAAAGAGATCGGGCTCGAGCGCGAGCACGATCCGCTTGCCGAGACGGCTGACGCCGGTGACGCGACGGCCCGCCGCTTCGGCGATCGCCGGGTCGACCGACCGCAGGACGAAGGGGCCCCCGATGCGCACACCCTCGAGGGTGCGGCCGGCTGCGTGCCGCTCCAGCGCTTCGACGTAGACGGTGACATCAGGAAGCTCGGGCATGCGCGCCGGCACCGTGTATGCTTCGGGAATGGAACTTGGCCTGTACACCTTCGCCGAGACCACGCCGGACCCCGCGACGGGCCGGACGATCGGCTCGGCGGAACGACTCCGGGACCTGCTCGAGGAGATCGAGCTCGCCGATGAACTCGGGCTCGACGTCTACGGCATCGGTGAACATCACCGCTCCGACTTTGCGGTCTCGGCGCCGGCCGTCGTCCTCGCGGCGGCGGCGGCTCGAACGCGGCGCATCCGGCTCACCAGCGCGGTCACCGTGCTCAGCTCCGACGATCCGATCCGCGTCTTCCAGGCCTTCGCCACGCTCGACCTGCTCTCGGACGGCCGCGCCGAGATCATGGCCGGGCGGGGCTCGTTCACCGAGTCGTTCCCGCTCTTCGGCTACGATCTCCAGGACTACGACCGGCTGTTCGAGGAGAAGCTCGAGCGCCTGCTCGCGATTCGCGCCGGCGAGCGGGTGAACGGCCTGCCGGTCGAGCCCCGGCCGCTGCAGCAGCCGCTGCCGGTCTGGATCGCCGTGGGCGGGACGCCGCAGTCGGTGAGTCGCGCCGCGCGGCTCGGACTTCCGCTCGCGCTCGCGATCATCGGGGGGTCACCGCGCCAGTTCGCGCCTCTCGTCTCGTTCTACCGCGAGGCCGCGCGTCGGGCGCGTCACGATCCTCCGCCGCCCGTCGCCATCAACTCCCACGCCTACGTGGCCGACACCTCGGAGCGGGCGGGCGACGAATTCTTTCCCTCCTATGCCGAGGTGATGAGCCGCATCGGGCGGGAACGGGGCTGGCCGCCGGTCACGCGCGAGCACTTCGAGGCCTCGCGCGGCGTCGAGGGGGCGCTGCTCGTGGGAAGTCCCGAGCAGGTGACCGAGAAGATCCTGCTGGAGCACGAGCTGTTCGGCCACCAGCGCTTCCTCGCGCAGATGACGGTGGGCTCCATGCCGCACCGGCAGACCATGCGCTCGATCGAGCTCTTCGGCACCCGCGTGGCGCCGGCGGTGCGCCGGGCGCTCGGCGGGAGCGCTACGACGACGCCTGCGTGAGTGCCGCGAGAAACTCGCCCGGGTCGTTCCAGGCTCCGTCGAACCGCTCGCCGTTGATGAAGAAGGTCGGGGTGCCGTTGACTCCGCTCCGGATGCCGCCGCGGAAATCCTGCCTCACCCGGTCGGCCCAGGTCCCGCTCTCGAGGTCCCGCGCGACGGCGCGGGGGTCGAGACCGATCGCCTCCGCGTACTCGAGGAGCCGGGCGTCGGTGAGCGCGCGCTGGTGCTCGTACAGGGTGTCGTGCATTTCCCAGAAGAGCCCGGACGCGCCGGCCGCTTCCGCCACTTCCGCCGCGTGCTCCGCATGCGGATGCGATTCCTTGAGCGGAAAGTTCCGGAAGACGAAGCGGAGACGGTCGCCCAGCCGCTCCTGCAGCGCCGTGACGATGGGATAGGCCTGGCCGCAGTAGGGACACTCGAAGTCGCCGTACTCGACGAGCGTCACCGGCGCGCCGGCCGGGCCCGCTGCGTGATCGTCGGGTCCGACGGGCGGTGTCAGGCCGCCGCTCACGAGCGGGCGCCCGCCGTCCGGCCCGTGAGCTCGTCGAGCGCACGGAGAATGCCGTCGGCACCGGGATTCACCCCGACGGGCGAGCAGTAGCTCCAGCGGATCACGCCGTCGGCGTCGAGCACGAAGAGCGCGCGCTCGGTGGTGCCGTCGTGCTCGCGGTACGCGCCGTACCGGCGGGCCACCGCGCCCTTCGGCTCGAAGTCGGCGAGCAGCGGGAAGTGGATCTTCCGGTCGCGGGCAAAGGCGGCGTGGCACCAGACCCCGTCCACCGAGATGCCGAGCAGCTCGGCGCCGTAGCCGTGGAACTCGGGGAGGATCTCGTTGTAGAGCGCCATCTGGTCGCCGCAGACGGGGCTCCAGTCGGCGGGATAGAAGGCGAGGATCACGGGGCGTCCGCGAAGCTCGCTCAGCGCGACGGTCTGGTCGGGCGTCGCGTGAAGGGTGAAGTCGGGCGCCGGTGTGCCGGGCGCGAGCAGCGTGGCGGCCATCGTTTCTCCTGGCAGGTGCTGCTGCGAAGATATGCCGGCGGCTCGCTATACTGCAGGGGCACCCATTCCCGAGGCACTTGACGATGCGGCATTCCGCCGGCCCGCGCGCGTGGGCGCAGGCATTCACCGGCTTCTACCCGCCCACCGCCGCCGATCTGGCCGGCCTCGACCCCGTGGCCCGCTTCCTCTACGCGGCACGGAGCGTCATCCTCGTGATCTCGTTCCAGGCGGCGCTCCTCGCCGGCCTCCTGGCCGCCACCGACGGACGTTTCGAGCTGCTCCCCTTCCTGCTCG
Source organism: Gemmatimonadales bacterium (assembly GCA_025935995.1). GTDB lineage: Bacteria > Gemmatimonadota > Gemmatimonadetes > Gemmatimonadales > GWC2-71-9 > JAICUF01. The sequence goes on along the minus strand of JAICUF010000035.1, from coordinate 18,575 downwards.
TGCTCGCCGGATACGTAGTCCTGCACGCCATCAGCAATCTCTCCAACGACTACTTCGGCGCCCGGCGGGGTCACGACACCGACGACTCGCCCCGCCGGCGCTACACCGTGCATCCGGTGCTGAGCGGCGCCGTCAGCAGCCGGCTGCTGGTGAACGGGATCCTCGTGCTCGCGGCCGTCGCGGTCGCGATCGGCGCGTACTTCATCGCGCTGCGCGGCTGGGCGGCGGTCGCGCTCATCACGGCCGGCGCGCTCCTCCTCTGGGCCTATGATGCGGCGCCCCGCGCCCTCAAGGCGCTGGGGCTCGGCGAGCTCGCCGCGTTCGTGGTCTGGGGTCCGCTCATGGTGGCGGGCGGGTACTACGTGATCGCCGGCCGGTGGTCGGCGGCCGCGCTTCTCGCGTCGATACCCTACGGCCTCGGCGTGATGTCCATTCTGGTGGGCAAGCACATCGACCAGCGCGACTTCGACGAGAGCAAGCACCAGCGGACGCTCCCCGTCCTGCTGGGGGAAGGCCGCGCGCGGGCGCTCAACCGCGGCGCGGTGATCGGGATGTACGTCGTGATCGCGGCCGGCATCGCCCTCGGCGCGCTCACGCCCTTCGCGCTCGTGGTGGGATTCGCGCTGCCCCGGGCCGCGCGCGCCGTGCGCGTGATGTCCGAGCCCGCCCCGCAGTCGCCGCCGGCGGGGTATGTCGGCTGGCCGCTCTGGTACCACCGCGTATGCCTGGTGCACAACCGTGCCTTCGGCTGGCTCTACGTGCTGGGCCTCGCCGTGGGCGCGGTGTTCCCCGGTCTCCGCCGCTAGCTCAGTCCTTGTACGGATCGAACTCGTCCGCGCCCGCCATCACGACGATGAGTGGCCGGAGCGTGTGCAGCACCTCGATCGTGCCGCCCTGGGCGGCGAGGACGTCGGGAAGCCGACGGTAGACATGGGGACTCTCGTCCAGCCCGCCGCCCCGGAGGACCACGCCTTTTCCGCGCACCCAGTCCTCCATCATCTCCCGCGACACGAGTCCCGCGGAGAGCGCTTCGCCGGTGCGGCGGTTCCGCCTGCCCGCGGCCTGCGTGCGGCTCATCACCCGCCCGGCGCCATGTACCGTCGAGAACAGGGCGGCGCGCTGGAGCTCCGCGTGCCCGCTCGCGGGTGGTGCGCCCTGCACGATCACGGCGTCGTCGCCCATCGAGCCGCCGATGAATCCCTTCTGGCCGGGAAAGGCGGGAGTGGCCCCCTTTCGGACGACGATGAGCCGCTCGCCTTCGTGCTCCTCGGCCCAGGCAAAGTTGTGGTGGTTGTGGACCAGCTCCAGCTCGCGGGCACCCAGGAGTCCGACCACCTTGCGCGCGACCCACTCGCGGCCCGCGTACGCGTAGCGGCCGGCGAGGTTCATCAGCTGCCAGTACGCGTCTCCCACCGGATCGGCGAGATCGAGGATGACTTCGCTTTCGGGAACGCGCTCCCCCCACGGGCGGCCCTGCCCGAGGGCCAGGAAGTTCGACGCCACGGTGTGGCCGAACCCGCGGCTTCCGAAATGGACGCCGACCCAGAGCCGGTCCTGCCCGTCGGCGAAGACATCGACGTAGTGGTTGCCGCTGCCGACGGTGCCGAGCTGCTGGCGCGCCTTCACGCGGAGCGCCTGCAGGTGGCGGCGGGGGACGGCGTCCCACGCGGCATCCTCGAAGAGCGGATCGTCGGTGGGCGCGTCGTCGGCCTGATTGCGCCGACCGATGCCGAAGCTCACCGTGCCGGCGATGCGGTCGGCGAGCCGCTCGAGAGTCCGCCGCCGCTCGTCGGGGGTGGGGCCGAGGTCGGCGAGGGTCGCGTCGGTGCGGATCGCCGCGTTGCCGCATGCGATGTCGAACCCCACGCCGACGACCGACACGGCGTTGTCGTACGCCGCTACCCCGCCGATCGGCATCACGTAGCCGAGGTGGCCGTCGGCCATGAGGGCGGCGCGCCGCGCGCGCCGCGCGACGTCGGCGAGCTGCTCGCGCGTCTTCTCGTCGTGGATGCCGAAGATGTGCATGCTGAATGGTATTATACGCGAACGGAGGACCTGCAATGACGATGCCCAGTGCGCCGGGCGACTGGACCGACCTTGCCGTGAGCGACGGCACCACGATGCGCGCGTGGACCGCGCGTCCCGCCGGTGCGGGACCGCATCCCGGCATCCTGGTGCTGCAGGAGGCGTTCGGCGTGAACGCCCACATCCGCGACGTCGCGGGGCGCTTCGCCGCCGAAGGATTCGTCGCGATCGCGCCCGAGCTCTTCCACCGGACGGCGCCGGCGGGATTCGAGGGCCCGTACGGCAACTTCCCCGCGGTGATGCCCCACGTCCGCGCCATGACGCGGGACGGCACCGCCGCGGACCTTCGCGCCGCCTTCGACTGGCTCACCGGCGCGGGCGGTGGCGCCCGCGAGCGCGTGGCGTCGGTCGGCTACTGCATGGGCGGGCGCGCATCGTTTCTGGCCAACGCGACGCTGCCGCTCGCCTGCGCCGTCTCGTACTACGGCAGCGGCATCGCGCCCGGACTCACCGGCCGCGCGGCCGCGCTCGCCGGACCCCAGCTCCTGTTCTGGGGCGGCCGCGACACACACATTCCCCCGGAGCAGTACCGCGCCGTGGATGACGCGCTCCGGGCGGCGGGGAAACCCTACACGAGCGTGGTGTTCTCGGAGGCGGGGCATGCCTTCTTCTGCGACGCGCGACCCGACTACCACCCCGCCTCCGCCCGCGAGTCGTGGGCGCTCGTCCTCGCCTTTCTCGACGACAACCTGAGCCGGGAGTGATGCCGATGCGTGCCGTCCACCTCGCGCTGCTCGCCTGCGTCATCGCACCGCCGGTCGCCGCGCAGCGCGGTACCCGGGCCGAGCCCGTCCGGCTCACCCTTGGCGGGCCGCCGCCCGTGGTGCGCACCGAGGCCGACCTCCGGGCCTTCCTCGACGGGCTCGAGGCGCAGGAGCTGGCGGTGGCCGAAGCGCTTTCCATCGAGTCCTACAACCAGTGGAAGGGGGCGACCGCGCACCGGGCCGGCGACTTCGGGCGCCTGATGAGCGACTTCGCGACGAGGAAGGATTACGCCGCCGTGATCGAGCGGTGGCGCGGGCGCGTGAAGGACAGCACCCTCGCCCGGCGGCTCACGCTCCATCGGCGCGACTTGCTCCTCGCGCGCGTCGATCCGCGGCTCCCCATTCGCCTGATCGACGTGCAGACGGCGATCCAGGACACCGTGGGGCAGTTCCGTTACGCGGTCCGCGGCGCCCAGCTCACCGGCACCGCCATCCAGTCGGTCCTGGACACGAGCGGTGACCGCGCCGTTCGCGAGGCGGCGTACAAGGCGCGACTGCAGATCGCGCCGCATATCGGGCCATCCATCGCGCGGGCCATGCGGCTCAACGACAGCATCGGCCGCGCCGAGGGATTCGCGAACGGCGCGGCGGCCGGCCTCTACGGCGCGACGCTCGATCCGGCGCGCGTTCTCGCCGATCTCGACGCCTTCGAGCGCGCCACGCACGACACATGGAGCGCGGTGCTCGAGCGGGCCCGTCACGACCTGGGCGTGGAACGTCTCGAGCCGTGGGATCTCGACCTCTGGCTGCATCGACAGGAGGTCGCCGCCGGCGCCGGCGTGGAGGCCTGGCCGCAGCAGCCCGGACTCGCGCGCCTCCGCGACCTCATGATGGCGGTGGGATTCGCCTACGACAGCCTGCCCATCGACGTGAAGGTCTGGGACGTACCGACGGGCGGGATCACGTTTCCCGTGCGGCCCGGGTTCGAGGCGCGGCTCCTCACCAACCCGTTCGCCGGCTCCAACTTCTACGAGACGCTGTTCCACGAGTACGGACACGCCCTCAATTTCGTGCTCATGCGTCCGGACCTGCCGCCCGTCTTCCTCCGCGGCGACGAGACGCCTCTCGGCGAAGGGCTGGCGGAGACGCTCGGCCATTTCGCCTACGACCGGCACTGGCTCGAACGGGCGGCGGGCGTGCCGGCCGACCGCGCCCTCGCGCTCGAGCGCATCGGCAAGCTGCAGCTCCTCGCCTGGATCCGCCGTTCGATCGCGGCCAATGCCCACGCGGAGATCTCGCTCTACCTGCATCCGCGCGCGGACCGCGACTCGCTCTTCGCGGCGAGCTATGCGAAGTTCGTCGGCCTTGCGGCGCCCGGCGAACTCGTCCGGACGCGCGACATGTTCGCGACCGGGCCGCTGTACTACCAGTCGTACCTCTACGCCAACATGATCGCGGCCCAGCTCCGCGAGGCGATGCGCGCCGACTTCGGCGTGGACGACCTCACGCGGGAGCCGCGCGTGGCGCGCTGGCTCACCGATCGCTTCTTCGCGATGGGCGGAGCCGTGCCGTGGCCCGAGAAGATTCGCCGGGCCACCGGCCGCGAGCTCACGGCGGAGGCGCTCGGCCGGTATCTGGCGGACGCGGGGAAGCAGGAGCCCTGATCGACCTCCCCCTCGCGCGCGGGACCGAAGAACAGCTCCTCCGAAAAGGCGATGGTGCCGGCGTGCGCCCGTCCCACGATGTCGCAGGGCGGAACGTCGCTGAAAGGACCACCCCAGCCCCCAAACGACGGACGGCCCCGCTCAGGCGAGCGAGGCCGTCCGGTCGGGATTCCGACTGCGCTGCGCTACTGCACCGCGTTCATCATGTCGAAGATCGGCAGGTACATCGCCACCACCATGCCGCCCACGATCACGCCGAGGAACACGATCATCACCGGCTCCATGAGGCTGAGGAGCGCGCCGACCGCCACGTCCACTTCCTCGTCGTAGAAGTCGGCGATCTTGGTCAGCATCTCGTCGAGGCCGCCCGTCTGCTCGCCGACCGCGATCATCGAGATCACCATCGGCGGGAAGACCTTGGACCGCTCGAGCGGCGCCGCGATCGTCTCGCCGCCCGCGATCGAGGCCCGGCTCTCCATCACCGCGTCGTGCACCACGCGGTTGCCCGAGGTGCGGGCGGTGATCTCGAGGCCGTCCAGGATCGAGACGCCGGAGCTGATCAGCGTGCCCAGCGTCCGGGTGAAGCGGGACACCGCCGACTTCCGGAGCAGGTCGCCCAGCACCGGGGCCTTGAGCATCATGGCGTCGATGTTCTTCCGGCCCACCGGCGTCGCGTAGTAGCGGCGGACGGCGAACGAGATGAGCGCGCCGGCCGCGATGAACGCCCACCAGAACCCGGTCAGGAGCTGTGAGAGCCCGATCACCACGCGGGTCGGGAGCGGCAGCTCCATGTCCACCGACGCGAACATCGCCTGGAAGGTCGGGATCACGAAGATGAGCAGCACCGTCACGGCGATGGCCGCGACGCTCAGGATGACGCCCGGGTAGACCATCGCGCTCTTCACCTTCCGCATGAGCGCGTCGCTCTTCTCGAGGAAGGTCGCGAGCCGCATGAGGATGGTGTCGAGGATGCCGCCGGCCTCGCCCGCCGCCACCATGTTGACGTAGAGCTGGGTGAACGCCTTCGGGTGCTTCTGGAACGCGTCCGCCAGGGTGTTGCCGCTCTCGACGTCGTAGACCACGGCGCGCGTGACCGCCTGGAGCGACTTGTTCTCCGTCTGCTGCGCCAGGATGGTGAGCGACTGCACCAGCGGCAGGCCGGCGTTGATCATCGTCGCGAACTGCCGCGTGAAGATCACGATGTCGCGCGTCTTGATCCGCGGCCCCTTGCCGCCGAAGCCGAGCGAGATCGCCTTGGGGGCCTCGCGCACGCTCACCAGCATCATCCGGTTCTTGCGCAGGTACGCGCCTACGTCGTCCCGGCTGGCGACGTCCACCTGCCCCTTCTGGATCTGCCCCGTGGTCGCGTTCCGCGCGGTGTACTCGTACATCGGCATGGCATGTCTCCTTTGTCGGAAGGGCGGAAGGGCGGAAGGACGGAAGGGTTGCTCCGCCGTGTCCGACGCTCCGCGCCCCTCCGCGGCCTGTTGCCTTCCGTCCTTCCCGCTTTCCGTCCTTCCGTCCCCGTTACCGCTTCCCCGCCATCATCCCGTTCCGCTCCACCGGCTTCATCCCCTCGTCCTCCATCGGCTTCTCGCCGATCATGCGGAGGAACTCGTTCGGATCGGACGAGACGCGGAGGCATTCGTCCTGGGTGACCTCGCGGCTCACGTAGAGCTGGTAGAGCGCGTCGTTCATCGTCTGCATGCCGAACTTCTTGCCCGACTGCATGGACGAATAGATCTGGTGGATCTTGTCGTCGCGGATCATGGCGCGGATGGCCGGCGTCGCCACCATGATCTCCGACGCCATGCACCGCCCGCGGCCGCGCGCCTTCTGCAGCAGCGTCTGCGTCAGCACGCCCTCCAGCACGAAGGCGAGCTGGGCCCGCACCTGCGACTGCTGGTTGGACGGGAAGACGTCGATGATGCGGTTGATCGATTCCGCGGCCGAGTTGGTGTGCAGCGTCGCCAGGGCGAGGTGGCCCGTCTCGGCGATGGTGAGCGCGGAGGCGATGGTGTCGAGGTCCCGCATCTCGCCCACCAGGATCACGTCCGGATCCTCGCGGAGCGCGTACTTGAGGGCGCTCGAGAAGCTCTTGGTGTCGGTCCCCACCTCACGCTGGTTCACGATGCAGGAATGATGGCGGTGGATGAACTCGATCGGGTCTTCCACCGTGATGATGTGGCCCTTCCGCTCCTTGTTGATCTTGTCGATGATCGCCGCGAGCGTGGTGGACTTGCCCGAGCCCGTGGGGCCCGTCACCAGGATGAGCCCGCGCGGCCGCTCGGCCAGCTTGGCCACGACCGGCGGCAGGCCCAGGTCCTGGAAGGTCCGCACGTTGAAGGGAATCATGCGGATCACCATGGCGACGCAGCCGCGCTGCTTGAAGCAGTTGCCGCGGAAGCGGGCCAGGTTCTGGATCCCGAAGCTGAAGTCGAGCTCGTCCTCGGTCTCGAACCGCTTCTTCTGGTTCTCGGTGAGCACCGAATAGGCGAGCTGGAGCGTGTCCTTGGGCGTCAGCAGCTCCGGCACGGAGCTGTCGACGATGTCGCCGTCCACTCGGAGCTTCGGCCGCTCGCCGGCGGTGATGTGGAGATCGGACGCCTCTTTCTCGATCATCTCCTCGAGCAGGGCGCGCAGGTTGAAGCTCATTCGGCAGTCTCCTTGACGACTTCCTCGAGAGTGGTGACGCCCTTGCGGACCTTCACGACGCCGTCCATGCGGAGGGTGAGCATCCCCTCCGCCACGGCCTGATCACGGAGCTCGGCGACCGAAGCGCCGCGAAGGATCATCCGTCGGAGCTCGGGCGACATGGCCATGACCTCGTACAGGCCCGCCCGGCCCTTGTAGCCCAGCCCGCCGCAGGTGTCGCAGCCGCGGCCCTTCATGAACGGGATGTGCCGGATCGAGTCAAGATCCGTGCCCAGCGAGGCCAGCTCCTCTTCGGTGTAGGTCGCCGGAGCCTTGCAGTCCTTGCAGATCCGCCGGACCAGCCGCTGGGCCACGACCAGATTGACCGCACTGGCCACATTGAACGCCTCCACCCCCATGTCGATCATGCGGGTGATGGTGCTCGGCGCGTCGTTGGTGTGGAGGGTCGAGAGGACCAGGTGGCCGGTGAGCGCCGCCTTGATGGCGATGCCGCCGGTCTCGAGGTCACGGATCTCGCCGACCATGATGATGTTGGGGTCCTGGCGGAGGAACGCCTTGAGCGCCGCCGCGAAGGTCATCCCGATCTCGTTCCGCACCAGCACCTGGTTGATGCCCATCAGGTTGTACTCGACCGGGTCCTCCGCGGTCATGATGTTGACCTCGGTGGTGTTGATCCGGCTGAGCGCGGAGTAGAGGGTGGTGGTCTTGCCCGAGCCGGTCGGTCCCGTGACCAGGACCATGCCGTACGGGTTGAGGATCGCCTTCATGAGGTCGGCCTCGGCCTTGGCCTCGAAGCCGAACTTGCTGAGGTCGAGAGTGAGGTTCCCCTTGTCGAGAATACGGAGCACGATCTTCTCGCCGAAGAGCACCGGCAGCGTCGAGACGCGGAAGTCGATGACCCGGTTGCCCATCTTGAGCTTGAGGCGGCCGTCCTGCGGCACCCGCCGCTCGGCGATGTTGAGCTGCGAGAGGATCTTGATGCGCGACGTGAGCGCCGCCTTCATCTTCATCGGCGGCTTCATGATCTCGACGAGGGAGCCGTCGATGCGGTAGCGGATCCGGATCTCCTGCTCGAACGGCTCGATGTGGATGTCGCTGGCCCCGCGGCGGACGGCGTCGGTCAGGAGGCCGTTGATCAGCTTCACCACCGGCGCGTCGTCGATCTGCGCCTGGGTGGCGGCTTCGTCTTCCTGCTCCTCCAGCACCTCGACGTCCGTCTCGTCCATCTCCTCCATGTCGCGGAGGATGCTGCTCAGCTGCTGGTCGGCGGCGGCGGCGTACTCGTAGTGCTTCTCGATCAGCGCGCGCAGCGTGAACTCCCCGGCGATCACCGGGAAGAGGTCGTAGCGCGTGATGAACTTGAGGTCCTCGAGGAGCCCGATGTCGGTCGGGTCGGCCATCGCGACGGTGAGGGTGCGGCCTTCCCGCTTGAGCGGGAGGACGACGTTCTTCACCGCCATCTCGGCCGGAATCAGGCGCACGACCTTGGGGTCGACCTGGAAATTCGTGAGATCCACCGCCGGCATGCGGTACTGCCGTGCAAGAACCTTCGTGATCTCGATTTCCGCAATGAGCCCGAGCTTGACGAGGGCGTAACCCAGCCGGAGCTTCCCCGCCTTGGCTTCCGCCACGGCCTGCGCGAGCTGCTCGCGCGTGAGAAGCCCTTCCTGTACAAGCACCTGGCCGAGCCGGTCGCCGGTGGCCGCCACTGCCGCAACAGTCGCCATGATCTCGTCGGTTGGACGTGTGATGGAGGTCGGGCAGGGAGTCCGGAAGCCAGAATCGGGCCAGCGGGCGCAACCTTTAGCGCACGGCCGCCAGATTCTGCAGTCGGGCCGCCAGGGCCGGTCCGATCCCGGGGACCCCCGCGAGGTCCGCGCCGGACCGGAAGGGCCCATGCGCCTCCCGCCAGGCCACGATGGCCCGCGCCTTGGCCGGACCGATGCCGGGCAGCCGATCGAGCTCCTGGGCGGTGGCGGCGTTGAGATCGAGCGGTCCCGCCGGGGCGGGGGCCGGGGGCTGGGGCGGTACCGGACGCGGCGGGCCCGAGAACGCGGCGTGCGCCGCCAGATTCCGCAGGAGACCCGGGCCTATGCCCGGCACCGAATCGAGCTCCGGAAGCCCGCCGAAGGGTCCGTGGGCCTCCCTCCAGGCCACGATCTTCCGCGCCAGCGAAGGCCCGACCCCGGGCAACCGGGCCAGCTCCTGGGCGCCGGCCCGGTCGACGTCGACGGTTTCCCCGGCCGCCAGGGGGCGGGCAAGCTGCACGGCGCTGTCGCGGTGCGCCATGGGGGAGCCGCGCCGGGAATCGGCAAGAATCTGCACGCCGCCCGGCGCTTCTCCCGGCCGAAGCAGCAGGTACCGGATCCCCTGTCCCCCCACCGCCAGGAGCAGCAGCATGAGGACGGCCCGGTGCTCCGAAGGCATGGGGGAAGATGGGCGGGCGGGGCGGACGGGGAGGCAGCGGAACGACGCAGGAGGGACCGGAAAGGCGGACGAGGCCTCATCCGCCCGTTCTGATCAGCGCCATCGCGACGTCCCCCACCACGCCGAGGCTGCCGGCGCTGATCTTGTCGATCGTGTCGTCGCCCGTGTGCCAGTAGGGATAGTCGAAGTCCACCACGTCCACGGCGCGGATGCCGGCCTTCTGCAGCTCGGTGTGATCGTCGGTGAGGGGGGTGCCCTGCCCGTCCACGAAGACGCTGTCGTGGCCCACCAGCTTGGCGGTCTGCCAGATCATGGTCATGACCTCCGGCGCCGCGATCACCGAGTTTCCCTCGGGTGCGATGCGGAGGTTCCGGTCGCCCACCATGTCGAAGAGGACGGCGTAGTCGGGCTTCGCGCCCGGGGCCTGGTGGGTGCCGTAGTAGCGGCTCCCGATCAGCACGTCGTTGGGCTCGGTCTGGAAGTCGCCGTAGTCCTCGCCGTCGGCGAACAGCAGGTCCACGCCGATCGAGGGGGACGTGCGCTTGAGCGCGTCGGCCACGCCGAGGAGGACGGCGACGCCCGAGGCGCCGTCGTTGGCGCCGGGCACGGGGACATCCCGCTTCTTCGAATTGGGGCCGTCGGAATAGGGGCGCGTGTCCCAGTGGGCCAGGAAGAGGATCCGCTTCGCGGCGGCGGGCCGGAAGCGGGCGATGAAATTGGTGAGCCGGAGCGAATCCCCTTTCACCGTGACATGCGTCCACTGCTGCACGATGACCGTATCCGCCCGGAGCCGGAGCAGGCTGTCGAGCCACGCCACCTCGCGGCGGTGTCCGTCGGTGTTGGGGACGCGCGGTCCGAACGACACCTGCGCCGTGGCATAGGCGAAGGCGCGGGCCGCGTCGAATTCCTTCGGCGGCGGCGCCGGCGCGTCGTGACAGGCGGTGAGCGTCGCCGCGATGATGGCGGCCAGCTTGAGCGACATCAGGATTCTCCGGCTAGCGGTAGTCGTCGGTAAACAGCGACAGCGAGAAGCTGATGAGGGCGTAGATATTCTGGGTCTTCCGGTCCAGGTGCCGGGCGTCATTGATCGCGTAGCCCAGCTCGATGCTGCCGGTCAGCGTGCGGACGATGTCGGTCCGGAGACTCGCGCGGACCTCCTGCGTCCGCACGTCGGAGAGGGACTGGCAGTCGGCATCATCCTCGCGCTGGATGCAGCTGACTGACGTGCTGGTCTGTATCAGCAGCTGCGACTGCACCTGCTTCCGCGCGCGGCTCAGCGCCGCCGGCATCCGGAAGCTGTAGTTCAGCTGGCCGTGAAAGGTATTCTGGTCGCTCACGCGGTCGGAGCCGTTGTCGGCCTGGCTCTGATGCGCGGTCGAGAGGCCGGCCCCCAGCGTGAGCCCGTTGCGGAAGTTGAGCTGGAGGTCGGGCGCGAGCGTGTTCGAGCGGAGCGCGCTGCTGATCGGCGGCTCACCCGGAAATCCCGGCTGCGTCGCCGTGCCCACGCGATGGCGGAATGTAGTCGACAGGCCCACGAGCGTGATCGGCCCGCCGCGGAAGGTGCGGCTCCAGCGCACGCTGCCCACCGGCCATTCGCGCTGGTGCGTTTCCGTCTGGATCAGGCTCCCGCTCAGCAACTGGTAGTTGATGGCGTCCGTGAGCGAGTACTGGAGGGTGAAGTTGAGGCCGAGGGGCAGATCGGCGCCGGTGGCGATCGTCCGCGAGCGCTGGTCGGACGCGCTCCGGGCCTGGCTGCCCTCCTGGTTCAGAAACCGGTCGAGGCCCCCCAGGGCCAGCTCGTAGCCGAGTCCGGGCTCGAAGGCGGCGAGGTCGAAGGTCGACGTGCGGATGGTGCGGGCGCTCAGGTCGACCGGCCGGAACCGCACCAGCGCCCGTGCCGCCCGGCTGCTGTCGCCGAAAGCCACGCGCGCGAGCCGCGAGAGGTCCACCGATGCCCCGAGCTCGCGGGTCTGGGCGTTGTTGAGCGTCTGCGGCAGAATGAACGCGCCCGCGCTGTCGTCCCCCAGGCGCACGAGCGGCCGGCTGGTGAGACTTCGCGAGAGGATGAAGTTGCCGCTCATGAGGTATCGCGGCGCGAGCCAGGTCGAGAGCCGCGGCGTGAGCTGGAGCGAGCTCGAGAGCGAGCGGTCGCGCTCGACGCCGGCATCGAGCCCGAGGAAGCTGCGCCGCGACAGCCCCGCGAGCCGGCCGAGCGGGGTCGAGTCGGCGTAGTGGCGCAGGTCCCGCGTGCTCGCGAGATCGGTGTTCATCGTGAGCATGGTCAGCGGCTGCCACGTGATGCCCGCGGCATTGCGCCAGAGCTGCGACAGCGACAGCGTCGGCGTGAGGAGCGCGTCGTCCTCGGTCTCGACCGGCACCAGGTAGTTGGTCGTGCCGCCGCGATCGTAGGTCAGCCCGCTGCTCGCCCGCACGCTGGTGGGAACGAGACTGATCATCGGATTCCGGAGCGCATGCCCGATCTCGCTCTCGCGGATCGACTTCGGAAGCCCCCCGACCAGCCCGCCCAGCGGGAGCCGCGGGCCGCGGCGCTGGAGCTGAAGGTTGTAGTTCGCGAGCCAGGTGGAGTTGGACGCCTTGGCCTCGGACAGCTCGCTCCGCGCCCGGCCGCGGGTGATCGCGCCCGCGAAGGTGAGCGGGTCCAGAAAGCCCTTGGCGAGCCACGAGGTGCCGCGCCGGCTCCGCCGGATCTGGATCGAGTAGGTGGCCGACCAGCTCTCGGGCCGTCGCAGGCCCACGAGGTCGGCACCCCGGAGATCGGTGCCCGTGAGGAGCTGCGGATCGACATGGCTCCGCGTGTAGCTGACCGTGGCCGGAATGGAGAAGCCAAGGCCGGCGGGGAGGAAGCGGTCGAGGCGCACGTTGCTGCTGAGCGCCATGGTGTTGTCGGTGCGGTAGGTGGGCGTCTCGCCGATCTGGCGGAACTGGCCATCCCGCCGGATATAGCTCATCGCGAAGTCGCCGACGTCCGACGCGGTCAGGTGGCCGTCGATCGCCATCGCGGTGCCGGTGCGCGAGACCGGCGCGGTGAGGCGGATGTCGTCGATCCAGAGCTCCGCCTCGGGAAGGACGCCGGCGCCCGCCACGCGATAGATGCCGCCCGCCACCTCCTGTACCGCGGCGAGATTGGGCGGATTGATCCCGGGATCGGCGACCTGCACCACGTAGCCGCCCTCGCACGCGACGTACGCGTTCGCCTCCGCGCTGCCGCACTGTGCCGCGCCCGACGCCGGCTCGCCCCGGAGCCAGCGGCCCTCGATGTCGGCGCGGAGGCGGCGCCAGATGTCGAGGTCCACGACCATCTCCGGTTCCCACGACGTCGAATGCGCGGGCGCGTGGTAGAGGTAGAAGTTGTTGACGTCGCTCCCGAGCTTGATGAACGCCTCGAGCTCGCCGCTCTCCCACCCCGCGCCCCGCCCGCGCATCCAGACCCGGATCTCGTTGTAATTGAGGAGAGACTGCGGCCCCGCCGGGAACCGCAGATACGCCTCGGCGCGCTGGCCCACACGGAGGTCCCGCGCGAGCACGCGGAGCGACTTCTCGTTGATCTGGGTGCCGAACCCCTCCTGGCCGATGTCCCGCCGGGCGGTCGCGCCCACGACGCCGGGCGGCGAGACATAGCCCAGGTCGCCCTGGTTCTCGGTGGAGATGATCGAGGCGACGACCTCGCCGTTGCCGTCGCCCAGCGAGCCGCCGAGTCCGGCGATCGGCGTATCGGTGCGCCGCACCCAGGGCGCTCCCACGAAGCGCATGCGGGCAAAGGCGAAGCGGCCGGTCACGTCGGGGACCCCCTGGTCGGCGGGAGCCACGACGGTGATGCGCAGCTGCTTGACGAGGCGGATGTTCGGCGTGCCGATCGCGATCGCGTTGGCGACGGCGAGCGGCACGCGGTACAGCGACCAGCCGGCCTCGCGACCGCTCGGGCCGATCGTCTTGATGCCGCGATTGGGGACGCGGAACGAATCGGACAGGAGCGGCACGACGTAGCGATAGACGTTGTCGTTGGGGCCGATCGCGTTGAGCTGCAGGTCGCCGTCGAGATCCTCGGTGTCGAGGAAACCGTTGCCGTTGGTGCAGCGGGCGCCCAGGTCCCCCCAGGGGAAGACCTGAACGGTCGAGGCAAGCTGGCGCGAACAAAGCGCGGGAAACGGCACGACTTCGCCGTTCACGATGAGCGAGTCCGGCCGGTCCTGCAGGATGCCCACGTCGTCCGTCTCGGCGTTGAAGATCCCCGTGGGGGAGCGCTCGGTGTCGAGGCGGCCGAGGCCCACGTACTGGCGCCCGGTGAAGAGACTGTCGGCCCCGTTCACCGTCAGCGACTCGGGGGCGACGGCGACGGCGTCCTCGTTCACCGTGCCAAGGTCGAAGATGAGCTTGATCCCCGCGGAGTCGGCCGAGTGCTGGTCCGACTGATAGACCCAGAACTCGAGGTACTCCGACTTGGACAGGTCGAAGCCCGTGGTGCTGAGCGCCGTCACCATCGAGCGCCAGCGCGGCCGGTTGAGCCGCTCGGGCTGCCGCCACAGCGACTGGTTGCTGTTCGTGACGATGCCGCCCGCGGTGTCGGCGTGGAGCGTGACCCAGAGCGGGGTCTCGAGCTGCGTGCCGGTGCCGGCGAACTGGAAGGTGGTGTCGATGTCCTGCGGCCGGATCTCGACGGCCTGGCCGTTGGGCCCCGCCACCAGGTTCTGCCAGACGAGCTGGACCGCATCGCCCAGGTCGAAGGTCGAGCCGAAGATGTCCTCGACGCCGTCGGTCCGCTGGGGCTGGCTTCCGAACTCCCAGCTCTGCTCCCGGAGCGAGACCTGCGCGCTCACGTCGCTCTCGAATTCCTCGAGGTACGCCGCGCCCGACCGGTTGGGGTCCGGCTTGGAGAAGGCGAGCTCGGCGTTGATGTCGAGCAGGGACGGCGCGGTCGAGGGCTTGTTCGTCACCGCGTTGAGGGCGCCCGTGATCCAGCCGGGCTTGAAGTGCAGCTCGGTGTTGACGCCGGCGATCAGGTTGGCCTTCGCCTCGAACCCGAGCTGCGGCCGGTTGTACGCGCTCGCCTCGCGCTGGAGCATGCCGATGAAGTTGACGGCCCCCCGCTCCCCGAGCGAGTAGCGGCTCGTGAAGCCGAGGATCGACGTCGGGGCCACGGCGAAGGCATCCTGCTGCTCGAAGCGGGCGCTCACGACGGCGGACCCCGCGCCGAAGAGCGCGTCGGGATTGAGGAAGGTGACGCGGCCGGTCGCGTAGTCGATCGAGTAATCCACGCCGCGCACGAGCAGCCGGCCGCTCAGCATGAGCTCTTCGCTGTTCTCCCGGATCTGGAGCGCGTTGAGCACGAGCGTCGAGCGGTCGCCGCCGGCGGAGGCGTTGTAGTGGAGCTGCAGCTGGAAGCGCGACGGCGGCCCCTGGCTCAGGAGCAGATACTGCGGCGTGCGATACAGCGAGTCCGAGCGCTCGGTCGGCGAGAGCCCCGGCGTGTCCGAGAAGGGCCGGAGCGTCGGAAAGACGATGTACGATTCGCGGAGGGTCTGCGTGGCCGACGGATCCCGCGGGCGGGGGAAGAGGCGGTTCTCCCGGTCGAACAGGGTCGGATCGGTCGGGATCGCGAGGCCCAGCAGCGAGAGGTAGGTGGGCGCGCCCGATGCGGGGCGCTCCGACCGGTTGAGCGTCACCGCGACCGCGAGGGACGCGGGATCGAGGTCGCTGCCCGCCACGCGGTAGACCTGCCGCATCTCGTGCTGGAACGTTCCCTGCGACGGGTCCTGCGACGGAGCGGTGATGAGCTCGAGGGTGTCCACCGCGGCCGGGTTGTCCTGGCTCGGAAAGGTGCCGACGGTGGTACCGGCGGCGGTCACGTAGCTCACGGCGAGATAGTCGTGCGGGTCCAGCTTCGACGCGAGCGCGAACCAGGTCCCCGACTGATCGACGTAGTAGTCCGTGCCCTGCACGAGGAGCTGCCAGCGCGCGCCCTCGTTCGCGGCCTTCACGCCGACCACCTGGGTCGTGTCGGACGGGTTGTCGTGATTCCGCGCGAAGGCGCCGAGTCCCGAGAGGTTGGGGTCCACGCCGCGCGTCGCGCCGGCCCGGTAGAGATAGACCCGCACCTGGCTCGGCCGGAGCGCCGCGGGAATCGACGCGGGGTCGACGTTCAGAATGTCGATCGAGGGATAGCCCGGGAGCCGGCGAGGGTCCACCACCCAGAAGAAGCGCCCGCTCTCGTAGTCGAGATCGCGCACCTGGCGGTCCTGCGGCTGACTCGTCTCGGTGCCGCCGATCGTGAAGGTCCGGGTCGCAAGCGCGCTTCCCTTCTGGGTGGCGGCGAGCGCCTGAAACTGCATGGGGCCGACTTCGAAGGTGGCGTTGATGCCGAAGTTGTTGGACGGGATGGCGGCGGTGAGGAAGCGCGAGGCGGGCGGCCGGAATGTGACCGTGCCGACCTCGACCCGCCGGAGCACCTCGTCCTGCAACCCTTCGTAGTAGACCTGAATGTTGTTGTTGGCGGTGAAGTCCCGCTCGGAGTTGTAGTCCACATTGACGTGCACCCGCTGGCCGATCAGGCCGCCGGCGCGCGCATTGATGTTGTTGTCCAGGTGCGGCGGCTTGATGCCGCTGCCCCGGCAGCCGGCGGTCGGGTCGAGGAGCTGCGCGCCGGTGCAGCGGAGGTTCTTGACCCGCTCCGTCCGGATCTCCAGGGTGGCATTGCCATCGATGGAGAGATCGGCATACTTCTGCGAGAGTCCGAATGCTCCCCGTCGCTCCGGCACCTCTTCACCCGGCCTCGTGACCAGCGGCATGCCGTAGATCACGGCCTGGCGCCGCTCGAGATCGCGGCTCAGGCGCGCGGAATCCACCGCGCGGGCGACCGCGCTGTCGAAGCGGAGCGCGGCGGTGCCCTGCCGCAGGATCGCGGGGGTCTGCAGCGTGATGGGCGCGTGCGGAAAGCCCACCCGGAACCCGACGCCGTTCAGGCTGTCCGCCTGGGCGGACAGGAGATGGGGCGTCGTGAGGGACACCGCCAGGCAGATCAGGGTGCCCCTGAGGCGTGCCGAGTGAGCCAAATCGGTCCGGGTTCGGGCGTGCGGGTGGCTGGTGCGAAGAGAGGGAAATATAATGGCCGTTCGACTGATCCGCAGATACATCCTCCGCCAGCTCACCGGCCCCTTCCTGTTCGCGCTGGCGGGGCTCACCGGCTTCATGCTCCTCAACCAGGTGGCGCGCCGGTTCGGCGCGCTGGTGGGCAAGGGGCTCGACTGGACCGTGATCGCGGAAGTCTTCGGCCTGAGCGTGCCCTTCATCGTGGCCATGACGCTGCCGATGGCGGTGCTGGTGGCGGTCCTCTACACCTTCAGCCACCTCGCGGCCGACAACGAGGTGACCGCCATGCGCGCGGGCGGGCTCAGCGTGCAGCAGATCCTGGCGCCGGTGGCGATCTGGGGCGTGCTGATGGCCGCGTTCAACTTCGGCTTCGTGGACCAGGTGCTGCCGCGGAGCAACGCGCGGCTCCGGGCCCTCCTCGTGGACATCGGCCGCAAGAAGCCCACGTTCGAGCTCCGCGAGCAGGTCATCAACGAAGTGCCGCCGTCGCAGTATTTCCTCCGCGCCGGACGCATCGATCCGGGAAGCGGCCGACTCCGCGACGTCGTCATCTACGATGTGAGTGATCCCCGCGGGCGCCGCATCATCTACGCCGACAGCGGCCTCATGGGCTACGCGCCGGGGCAGACCGACCTGAGTCTCGTGCTCTACGACGGCACGGTGCACGAGCTCAAGTCGGCCGATCCCGGCGAGTTCCGGCTCACCTACTTCCGGACCAACCACATCCGGGTGAAGGACGTCTTCGACCAGCTCGAGCGCAACAGCGCCAACGCCACCCGTGGCGACCGGGAGATGAGTACCTGCGAGATGCTGGGCCAGGTGAACAGCGCGGCCGAGCAGCGGGAACAGGCCGAGATCACGGGGGCGCGGCTGCTCGACCAGGACCTCCGGAATCTCCTCCGCCTGCCGGCCCCGGGCGCGGCGCCCGTGCCGGCGGCCCGCCGCCTGCCCCGCTACTGCGGCTGGATCGCGAGCCTGAGGGAGCGCCGGAAGGGGACGGCGGACACCGCGGACGCCGCACAGGGGGCCGCGCGCCCGACCCCGCCCCGGCCGCCGGCGGACCGGTCCACGATCGATCTAGGCGCTCCCGCGCCGCCGCCCGCCGCGGCGCCTGCCGTCGGTCCGACCCCGCCACCTGCGGTCCTCTCAAGCTGGTCCGAGATCACCTCGGCCAAGGACCGGCGCAACGAGGCGGACCGCCGGGCCGACCGCTACATGGTCGAGGTCCACAAGAAGTGGTCGATCAGCGCCGCGTGCATCACCTTCGTCCTGATCGGCGTGGCGCTCGCGCTCCGCTTTCCGCGCGGCGGGATGGGGCTCGTCGTGGGCGGCGGGTTCGGGATCTTCGCGATCTTCTACGTCTTCCTCACGGCGGGCGAGGCGCTCTCCGACCGCGGCCTCGTCTCTCCCGCGCTCTCGATGTGGGGGCCGAATGCGCTCTTCACCATCTTCGGCGTGATCGGGCTCGCGCTGGTGAACCGCGAGGCGCGCACCACGCGGGGCGGCGACTTCCAGGAATTCCTCGAGGGGATCCGCGCGCGCTTCCGGCGGCCGGCCAGGGCGCGGCGCGCATGACCACCGCCGCGGGCCGGCTGCTCGACCGCTATGTGCTCACGAACTGGGTCCGCCTCTTCGTGCTCACCGCGCTCGGCTTTCCGTTCGTGGCGGTGCTGATCTCGATGATCGACGACCTGAACAAGCTGCTCGACCGCGGGCTCACGATGGGCCAGATCATCGTGAGCTACCTGTATGCGCTGCCGGAGAACATCTCGCAGGTCATGCCGGCGGCCGTGCTGGTGGCGACGGTCTTCACGGTGGGAGGAATGGGCCGGCATTCCGAGGTCACGGCGGCGAAGGCGAGCGGGCGAAGCTTTCACCGGCTGGTGCAGCCCATCTTCGTCGCCGGGGCGATCGCGTCGATCCTGGCGCTCCTCAT
>JAICUF010000178.1 GCA_025935995.1 Gemmatimonadales bacterium | reverse complement strand
GCCGACCAGCACCGCGCGCCGGATGCCGGCCTGGTCGAGCACGGCGGCGAGGTCGGATGCTCCGGTGGCGACGTCGAACGGCGGCTGCGCCTCCTCAACGACGGTGGGTCATCTCCCAACCGATCGTGCTGACGGGCCGCATGTATCTTTCACGCGACTCTCCCGGAACGCATCTCATGTCGCCGCTGCATCGCGCCCAATCCCGCTTCGCGCTCCTCCTTCTGTTTGCGCTCCCGGCGCGGATCGCCGGCGCCCAGGCATCCTGTACACCGCACCCCGCCGCGGTCCGGCACGTCGACGTGGACGGAGCTCGCATCCAGTATCTCGACTGGGGCGGTACCGGCACCGGCATCGCCTTCCTCGCCGGACTCGGCGACTCCCCGCATGCCTACGACGAGATCGCGCCGTGCTTCACCGGCCGCTTCCACGTGATCGCGATCGCGCGGCGCGGGCACGGCGGCTCCGAGGCGCATCCGCCGTTCGACGTCGCCACCGGAGCATCCGACCTCGCCGCCGTGCTCGACCAGGCCGGCATCCGGCGCGCGGTGCTGGTCGGCTGGTCCATGGGCGGCGACGAAGCCGCGGACTTCGCGGTGCGATGGCCGGAGCGCACCGCAGGCGTCGTCTTCCTCGACAGCTACGATCTGAGCGGCCCGGACTACGCCGCCATGCTCGCGCATTACCCCGCCTCGTTCGACACCGACACCTCGGCGCTCGCGAGCCCGGATGCGTTTCGGCGCTGGTGGAAGCGGACGGCGGCGCCCGACGTGCCGTGGTCGCCCGCCATGCGCGGGGAGGTGAACGACCTGTTCGTCACGCTGCCGGACGGTCGGGTGCGGCCCACGCTGAGCGACAGCCTGCAGATGACGTTCATCAGGGCGCTGATGACGTTCCATCCGGAGTACGCGAAGATCCGGGCCCCGGTCCTCGCCTTTCAGGCCCGGCCGGGCCCCCGGTCCGCGCTCGAACGGACGATGCCCGACAGCGTGGAGCGGGAGATCGATCGCTGGGTCCGGGACGAGCTGCTTCCCTGGCAGGACAGCTCCCACGCGCGCTTCCGTCGCGCGCTCCCCGCCGCGCGGATCGTCTTTCTCGACCGCACCCGCCACTCCGCGCTACCGTTCCAGGCGCGCGATGCGATCGTGAGCAACATGCGACGGTTCCTGGATTCGCTCCTCGGATCAGTCGGGCAGCGCTCGCCTGGCGCACGAGCCGATGGCGGCGTGGGAGAGCGCCCGGAACGTGGTGGCGACGCCGCGGCCCGGGGCAGAGGTAGTCACGCCCGCGCCGGTGGAGGTAAAGCCGGCCCGTGAGGGACCCGATAGGCGTGCGGGCATAGCACCAACGCCTCCGGAGGAACCGGACCTCCGTCGGCGCGTTTCCTAGCCGCTATTCCGAATCCAGGTTGCCAGCGCCATCGTAGCCGCGCTGAACGTCGCCACCCAGTCATCGCCCCCGTCGAGCAGCACGTCCTCTCTCACCGCATCGTTCCGCACGAATGCGCTCCGGTGTGCTTCGAGGAGCTCGCGCAGCGTCACGCCCAGCGCGTAGTCGCTCACCGGCTTACCCTCGAGCTGCCGCTCGGTCTCGAGAATCGCGGCCACCAGCGAGAAGCGTTCCCGCCAGAAGCGCCAGCCGGGCTCGATGTTGCCGACACCGAGCGTCTGAACCCAGCGCGCGGGTTCCGCCGAGTACATCCGCTGTGACATCGAGGCGGCGCTGGCGACGTTCGGGAGGTCGATGAACCGCGCCCTTGCCAGGTCGTCGGCTGCGCGGCGGACGGCCGCGGACGTGTAGCCGATCGCTTCGGTAACCGCCGCCGTGCTCGCCCAGGATCGGCCGTTGTGCCACGTCGCCAGCAGATAGCTGAGCACGTCCGCCTTCACCCCGACGCCCATGCCCTGCCGGAGCTGCAGCATGAGCGTGGCGGAATGGAGGAAGCGCACCTGCGTCGCCCGCAGCTTGTTGTCCCGGCCGAGCGGCTCGCGGCCCGGGTGCGCGATGGATGCCCAGCGGAGGTCCTTCCCCGCGATCGCCACGTCGGCCGCGCCGCCCAGGCGCGCTGCCGCGCCCCGGGGAAAGGCGGGAAGCAGATTCTTGAGGCGCTGGACACTCAACAGCGTCGAGTTGGTCTTCACCCATGATGCCGCGACGTCATCGAACCGCCGCTCCCGCTCCGCGAGGCAGAGCGATCCGAGCAGGAGGGCTTCGGGATCGATGATGGCATGCGCGTGACCCGAAACCCCGTCTGCCACGGATACCGAGCCGCCGAGGGGGCCCCACTGCCGCCAGATGAGTTCGACTGTCGCGTCGATGAGGCCGGCAGCGAGGCTAGCGGGCGTGCTGGACATGGACGACTACCTGAGCCAGGGTGTGGGCAAGGGACGGATCCTGCGCGGCGACCCAGGCCGTCGCGTCCTCGAGCTCCGGGCCGGTCGGGGTGAGCGCCACGAGATCCTGGAAGTGAACGCTCCGGGGACCGGTGTCGTCGGCCGCGGCATAGAGCTTCAGAAAGATCAGGTCCCGGCGGTCGGCCAGGCCGACCCGGAGCGAACCAAACTCCTGCCAGTGCAGGCGGGACTGCAGGCCGGGAGGCAGGCCGGTCTGCCACTGGGAGGCTGGACCGGCATTGAGCCAGGCGGGGTCGAGCCCCAAGTCCCGGGCCACGGTTCGGGCGGCCCGCAGCAGCGGCTCTGGTAGCGGGTCCGGTGGGGGCGCGATTGGAGCCCCGCCTCCGTTCCCTCCGAAAGCGATGAGATCGACATCTGTAGTAGTCCGGTTGACGTATCCCAGCAGGTTCATCGCGGCGCCGCCAATGGCGACGACGGAGTAACGCTGGCCGGCAGCCGCCAGAAGCTCTCCCAGTCGTTGCAGCGCTGTGAACATCGTGGAAGTATTCATAGGGATACTTTATCTGACTGTCACAGATATATTATATGTCCACAGACGAACTATAATATATCGACCGGTGGAGGTCAAATGGCGCCCAGCCCCGGTATGACCCAGGGCGCAGCCCTCCTCGGCCGGCCGGTGCCGGATAGACCGGCTCGCGCCGCGCCTCGCCATGCCCTGCACTTGGCGTTAACATCGTCCGTGGCCCCGACCCCACCCACAGACCTCACCACCGCCCTGGCCGACCGCTACCGCATCGAGCGCGAGCTCGGCGCCGGCGGCATGGCCACCGTCTACCTGGCCCGTGATCTCCGCCACGGCCGCGACGTCGCCATCAAGGTGGTGAAGCCCGAGCTCGGCGCGATCCTCGGCGCCGAGCGGTTCCTGGCCGAGATCCGCGTCACCGCCAACCTCCAGCACCCGAACCTCCTGCCCCTCTTCGACTCGGGTGCCGTGGACGGCATG
>JAICUF010000199.1 GCA_025935995.1 Gemmatimonadales bacterium | reverse complement strand
GCGAGGATCACGTTCTCCGGCTTGATGTCGCGGTGGACGATGCCCTGGGCGTGCGCCGCCTCGAGCGCGCCGGCCACGCGCTCGGCGATCCGGAGCGCATCGTCCACCGGCAGCTGCTGCTCGCGGTCGAGCCGGGCGCGGAGCGACTCGCCGGCGATGTACGGCATCGCGTACCACGGCAGCGGGGTGGACTCGGCGGCGTCGGCGGGGATCACGCCGGAGTCGAGCACCGGCACGATGTTGGGATGCTGGAGATTGGCGGTGAGCCGGACCTCGCGGACGAACCGGTCCACGCCGATGGCGCCGGCCAGCTCCGGGCGCAGGACCTTGATGGCGACCGGGCGGTCGTGCTTCAGGTCCCGGGCCAGATAGACCGTGGCCATCCCCCCGGCGCCGAGCTCGCGCTCGATGCGGTAGCGGTCCGACAGGGCGGCGCCCAGGCGGGAGACCTGGTCGGTCATCGTGGGCTCGGGATGAGGATGGACGAAGGTACGGAGGAGACGGGGTGGGGGCTAGGCGGCGCGGTGCGGCCGGGGCCGCCGTCCGCGTCTCCTGCCCAGAGTCCCCCACGGGTTGACCAACCATCCGCCCCGCGTCCGAGGCACGCCACCATGCTCATGACCCATCCGAAGTCATTGATGACTGGATTGCTGGTGGCCGTCTCCTTCGTCGCCTGCAACAGGGACCCGGTCGGAGGCACCGATGACCCGACGACGCCGCCCGCGGAACAGGAGATCCCCATCACCGGTGCCGCGGTGCCGGGCATGGAGTCGTACGACCGGTTCATCCCGGCGCTGATGCGGAAGTACGCGATACCCGGCGGCGCGGTCGCCGTGCTGCGCGACGGCAAGCTGATCTACGCGCGCGGCTTCGGCTACGCGGATGTCGAGAACCGGAAGCCGGTCGAGCCCGACGCGCTCTTCCGGATCGCCAGCGTGTCAAAGCCGATCACCGCCGTCGCCATCATGAAGCTGGTCGAGGACGGGAGGCTCACGCTCGACGATCGCGTGGCACCCCTCATCGCGGACCTCGCGCCCGCGCCCGGTGCCACGGTGGATCCGCGGTGGGACGAGATCACCATCCGGCAGCTGCTCCACCACACCGGCGGCTGGGACCGCGACCGGCCGGACGGCGGATTCGACCCGATGTTCCGGCCGGCGATCGCGGCGGCCGCGGTGGGCGCGCCCGCCCCGGCATCCGCGGAAACGATCATCCGCTACATGAAGGGCATGCCGCTCGACTTCGATCCGGGCGCGAAGTTCGCCTACTCGAACTTCGGCTATGCCATCCTGGGCCGCGTGATCGAGCGGGTGAGCGGGATGCCGTACGAGGCGTTCGTGCGCGCCCGCGTGCTCCAGCCGGTGGGCGCCAGGCGCACCCGGCAGGGGCGAACGCGCCTCCAGGACGCTCTCCCCGGCGAGGTGAAGTACTACTTCCCCGGCGCGGCGCTGAATTCGTCCCTGGTGCCGTCGGTGTTCCCGGGCGAAGGCATGGTGCCGGCCACCTACGGTGGCTTCTACCTCGAGGCGCTCGATTCACACGGCGGCTGGGTCTCGTCCACCGTTGACCTGCTGCGGTTCCTGGCCGGCGTGGATGGCCGTAACGATCGTCCGGACATCCTCGGCGCGGGGTTCGTCGCGCAGATGACCGCCAGCGGTGTGACGACCTGCGCGGATGGCGCGTGCTACTACGGAGCCGGCTGGTTCGTGCGCCCGACTCATGGCGACGCGAACTGGTGGCACGGGGGCGACCTGCCGGGCACGACGAGTCTCCTCGTGCGCTCGTATCACGGCTTCTCGTGGGTCGCGCTGTTCAACGCCAACGCGGCCTCGGCCGGCTTCGACAGCGAGCTCGATGCCGGGCTCTGGACCGCGCTGGCGGGCGTTACGTCGTTTCCGTCGCACGATCTCTTTTCGACCTTCCCGTGACGTGAGCGGCACACAGCAACGCTGTGTGCGCGCGGGCTGCGGCAATCGTCTACCTCGCAGGCATGCGGGGGCGTGTCGCCGCAGCCACTCACTCATGACTGCAACCCGGAGCATGGGATGACCAAGGGTCGAATGATGCCGGTCGTCGCGGCTGTGCTGTTCTCGGCCGCGTGCGGAGACGGTCCGACGGGGGGCGACTCAACGGCGAAGGTGCGCTTCTTCAATGCAGTGTGGAACACGCAGGACAAGACCGGCTTCACGACGAATGGCCAGTTCGCCGCCGGTTCCGCGCTCGGATACCTCGAATCCACGCCGACCTGCTCGACGCTCGACGCCGGAACGACCTCGTTCGGCATGGGCCTGGCCAATGCGAGCGGTACCGCCCTCAACAGCAACACTTTCGCGACCCTGGACAACCAGACGATCACGGCCGGTGGCGACTACAGCGTCCTCGCGGGCGGCAACATCGCGCATCCGTCGGTGACCCTGCTCGATAACAGCTTCTCCGGGACGCTCGGCGCCGGCCAGG
>JAICUF010000019.1 GCA_025935995.1 Gemmatimonadales bacterium | reverse complement strand
GCTCTACGGGAAGTTCGCCTGGCCGCAGATCACCAACGTGCACCGGATCGAGGGCGGCGGCACCGAGTTCCCCATGATGATCCACAACGGCTCGGCCGATCAGGGGCTCATCGTCCACGAGCTGGGACACAACTACACCATGGGAATCCTGGCCAACAACGAGTGGCGCGAAGGATTCCTCGACGAGGGGTTCACCAGCTTCCAGACCAGCTGGTTCTTCGAGACGGCGGGCCGTCCCGGCTACCAGAGTACCGAGGCGGGCATTCTCGGGTTCGATCTGGACGGCTGGTCGCAGCCGACCAGTCTCGTGAGCGAGGACTACCGCGACTTCACGACCTACAACGTGATGATCTACTCGAGGGGCGAGCTCTTCTATCACCAGCTCCGCTACATCGTGGGTGACGATGCGATGCGCCGCATCCTGCGGACGTACTACGACCGCTGGAAGCTCAAGCACGTGGACGAGAACGCCTTCCGCGAGGTGGCGGAGGAGGTCTCGGGCCGCGACCTCTCCACCTTCTTCGGCCAGTGGCTGCACAACGTGGTGCTCTACGACTATGCGGTGGGGCGGGTGCGGAGCGACCGCGCCGCCGACGGGCGCTGGCACACGCGGGTCGAGGTCGTTCGGGAATCACCCGGGCGGATTCCGGTGGAGGTGGCGGCGATCGCGGGCAAGGACACCGTTACCGTGCGCGCGACGGGGCTGGCCGACCGCGAGTGGGTCGAGCTCGTGACGACGGCGAGGCCCGGCACGATCGTCCTCGACCCGCGCGTGCGCACGCACGACTGGAACATGCTGAACAACACGCGCACGCTCGGCTTCACGCCGGCGACGCTCCTGTTCGGCAACGGCCGCGCGCCCGATCTCTACCTCGACACCTGGCTGAGCGGCCGCTCCCGGCGCGACCGTGCCACGCTCGGCATCGCACCGGCGGTGTGGTACAACGACGTGGGCGGGCTCACGGTCGGGCTCCGGGGTCGCGAGGATTACCTGGGCCGCTTCGAGCAGAACCGGCTTCTCCTCTCGTGGGGAAGCGGCGCCGCCAACTCGGGCGACCTGCCGGACGTGAAGGCGTTCGATTTCGATCTCCGGCTCCGGAATCCCACCTGGCTCCGGTCCACCGGGATGACGGAGACGCTGGACGCCTTCCGGGTCGAGGGCCGCGCGGGCGCGCGCCTCGCGATCGACCACACGTCGCGCGACCATCTGAGCTTCGGTCCGGTGCACACCGAGGGCGCGTCGGTGACGTGGGTGAGCACCGAGAAGATGGCCTTCCTCGACCCGATGGCCTGGGACAACGCCGGCACCGTCGAGGGTGAGCTGCACACCGGTGTGACCGTCCGGAGCGGCCGGTGGAACCTGGCGGCGCGGACTTCCGTGGGCGGCGGGCTCTCCTACGCCAACCCGGGGCCCGGCGGCACGACCGAGTTCCGCTACGACGTGCAGGGCTACTTCCGGGGTACCCTCGAGGCCACGGCGAAGCGCACCATCGGCCGCTCGCTCAATCTGGGACTCCGCCTGTACGCGGGCACCGCGCTCGCGAAGGATTCGGTGGTCCGGCAGCGGCGCATCTATCTCGCGGGGGCCGATCCGTACGAGCAGCTGCACAATCCGTTCACGCGCTCGATCGGCTCGCTCTTCCGGCAGGACGACGTGCAGTACCACCAGCCGGGCGGCGGTGATCTCCGCGGCTTCGCACCGTACACGACCGCCCGGAGCGCGGTCGCGGTGAACGTCGATCTCGAGCGAGTCCTCCTGTCGCGGCCCAGGGCGAAGCTGTTCCGTCAGCTCGGGATCGCGCTCTTCGGCGACTTCGCGCTGGCCGACGGGGACTTCGCGCGGACACCCGGCGTGAGCGGCGCGCGCGTTGCCGGCGACGCGGGCGTGGGCATCCGCGCCGCGCACCGGATCGGGACCACGCAGTTCGTCACCCGCTTCGACATGCCGCTCTACGTGGGCATCGACTACCTGGCGCACGACCAGGTCGCGAACAAGCGGTTCGGGTGGCGGTGGACCTTCAGCTTCCAGCCGCCATTCTGAGCGAGCGCCGCGCGCTGTTCCGGTCGGCCTTCGACCGGTGGATCGGCCACGTCGTCGAGCGGACCGAGGGGCGGCTCGCGCCGCGCCGCTATCACCGGCCGCCGGGTGCGCTGCCGGAGGTCGGCTTTCTCGCGGCCTGTACCCGCTGCGGCGCCTGTGCCGACGTCTGTCCCTCGAGTGCGATCCTCACCGTCCGGCCCGAGGGCGGTCTCGCGGCCGGGACGCCGTATCTCGATCCGTCGCTCCAGCCCTGCACCGTCTGCCCGGACATGCCCTGCGCTGTTGCGTGCCCGACGGCGGCGCTTTCGGTGCCCGGTTCCGGCTGGGCGGGTTATCGTCTGGGGCATCTCGAGCTCGTGGCCGAGCGCTGCGTCACCTTCCAGGGCACGCCGTGCTCCGCCTGCGCCGACGCCTGTCCCGTGGGGGAGACGGCGCTGGCCATCGACGCGGCCGGCCATCCGGTGATCCGGCGGGAAGGGTGCGTGGGATGCGGCATCTGCGTCCGGGCGTGCATCACGTCGCCCTCATCGTTCGTACTGACACATGCGGAGGGGTGATGCCTGAGGTGCCGTACCGGGTGGAGAAGCCGTGGGGTCACGAGCTGGTGTGGGCGCGCACCGACCAGTACGTCGGCAAGGTGCTGCACGTGAAGGCCGGGCACGTCCTGAGTCTCCAGTACCACAACATGAAGGACGAGACGATGCACGTGCTGTCGGGCGAGCTCATTCTCCGGACGAAGGACGGCGACCGCCTGGTCGCGCGCCCCTTCCGGGCCGGCGAGAGCGCGCACATCCCGCCCACGCTGGTGCACCAGATCGAGGCGGTCGTGGACAGCGACGTGCTCGAGGCCTCCACCAACCATCTCGACGATCTCGTGCGACTCGAAGACCGCTACGGAAGGGGCTGACCGATGCAGGTGATCATCCCGCTCGCCGGGAAGGGGACGCGGCTCCGGCCTCACACCCATCTGGTGCCCAAGCCGCTGCTCAAGGTGGCGGGCCGCCCGGTGATGGACTGGGTCATGGACCGGCTCGGGGGGCTCGACATCGAGGAGCTGATCTTCATCACCGGCCACCTCAAGGAGCAGGTGGAGGCGTACGCGCGGAGCCGGTATGCCACCCCGTCGCGCTTCATCGAGCAGCAGGTGCAGGACGGCACCGCGGGCGCCATCAACCTGGCGCGGCCGTTCGTGCACGGGCCGGTGCTCATCATCTTCGTCGACACCGTATTCGAGGCCGACCTCTCGCTGGTGAACCGCACCGACGCCGACGGGATCATCTGGGCCAGGGAGGTCGAGGACTACCAGCGCTTCGGCGTGGTGGTCACCGACCGGGACGGCTACATGACGAAGATCGTCGAGAAGCCGTCCACGCCGATCTCGAAGCTCGCCAACATCGGCCTCTACTACATCCGGGACGTGGAGCGGCTCTGGCGCGGCATCGACGCGGTGCTGGCGGCGCCCGCCAACAAGGGCGAGTACTACCTCACCGACGCCTTTCAGTGGATGATCGAGCGCGGTGCCCGCATCCTCACCGCCGAGGTCGGCGGATGGTACGACTGCGGGAAGCTCGACACCTTCCTCGAGACCAACGAGATCCTGCTCCGGAAGGGCGCGGCGCGCCGGCGCGACTTCCCGGGGGTGACGATCCACGATCCGGTGCTGATCGAGGACGGCGTCACCATCGAGCGGAGCACGATCGGTCCGAACGTGACCATCGAGGCCGGCACGCGGGTGAGCGGCAGCACCGTCGCCAACGCGATCATCGGGCGCGATGCCGTGATCAGCGACGCGACGCTCGATCGGTCGATGCTGGGGAATCGGGTCGCGATCTCGAAGGTCACCGGCAGCGCGAGCCTGGGAGACGACGCCGAAGTGACGGGCCGGTGAGCGCCATCAACGAGCTGTGCCAGTCGTACGTGGATGCCCGCCGGCACCTGGATCCGGCGGAGGCCAGCGGCGCCGGCGCCGTGGAGTACGATGCGCGGCTCGGCCGCTTCGACCAGGAGTCGATGCGGGAGCATCTCGCGGCATACCGCGCGCTCGGGGGGGCCGCCGAAGAGCTCGAGACCGGCGACCTTCAGGAGGAGATCGACCGCACCGCGCTGCTCGACGAGATCCGGGTCGCGCTCTTCCGCTTCGAGCACGAGCGGCCGCACGAGCGGAATCCCGAGTTCTGGCTCCAGCACCTCTTCCAATCGCTCTACACCCTCCTCGCGCGGACCAGCGGAAGCCTGGCCGAGCGCGCGCCGGCGGCGCTCGAGCGAATGAAGGCGGCCCCGGGCTTCCTCGATGCCGCGCGGGCCACGCTCAGGCAGCCGCCGTCCGTCTTCGTGGACACGGCGCTGGGCTCGCTGGGCGGTGGCGGAGAGCTGGTCGTGCAGGTCACGTCGGCGTTCGGCGGGGCGGCGCCGGCCCTCTCGGCGGAGCTCAGCGCGGCGGCGGCGGAGCTGCTCACGGCGCTCAAGGGGTTCGGCGCGGCGCTGAGCGGCGACATCCGTCCGAGCGACGATCCGCTCGCCTTTGCCGCGGGGGAGGCGCAGTTCGAGCGGCGGCTGCATCACGAGCACGCGCTGTCGGGTGGCGCACCCGAGATCTGGCGCTACGGTCTCCACCTGCAGGAGAACGTCGAGGCCGAGATCACGGCGCTCGCGGCCACGATCGATCCCCGGGCGCATTGGCGCGACCTGGCCGAGCGGCTCCGCGAGGAGGGGCGGATCGCGGAGCCGGAGCTGCTCTCGACCTACCGGAGCGAGGTCGAGCGTGCGGCGGAGTTCATCCGCGCGCGCGGACTCGCGCCGATCCCGGACGGCCCCGTCGAGGTCGAGGCGACGCCCCATTTCCTGTCGGCGCTGGTGCCGTTCGCGGCGTACAACCCGCCGCCGGTGGACCTTCCCGACCGCACCGGCCATTTCTTCGTCACCGTCCCCGACGAGACGCTCGCGCCGGAGGTTCGCGCGCGGATGCTGCGCGGGCATTGCCGCTACGAGATTCCGTCGACCGCGGTGCACGAGGCCTATCCGGGCCACCACCTGCAGCTGCTCACCGCCTACGCGCTGCCGTCGGAGGCGCGCCAGCACCTGTGGACGCCGCTCACGGTCGAGGGCTGGGCGCTCTACGGCGAGACGCTGATGGCGGAGCAGGGCTTCTTCACGTCGCCGGAGGCCCGGCTCTTCAACCTGATCAACCTGTACTGGCGGGCGGTGCGGATCACGCTCGACGTGGGCCTGCACACGCGGGGGATGACGCCGCTCGAGGCGGTCGAGGAGCTGGCGGGGAAGCTTCCCATGGAGCGGCGGAACGCGGAGGCGGAGGTCCGGCGCTACTGCGCCATGCCGACCTACAACATGTCGTACGCCGTCGGCCGCCGGGAAATCCTCCGCCTCCGCGACGCATGGCGCGAGCGCGCCGGCTCGGCGTATCGCCCCGAAGCGTTCCACGCCGAGCTGCTGCGGTACGGCGGGCTTCCCGTCGCACTGGCCCGCTGGGGCATGGGACTCTAGCCGCGCTCAGCTGTCGTGCTTTTCCGTCTTCCCGTAGGTGTCCTCGGCCTCGTGACGCGCCTGGTCGGCCGTGGTCCCTTCCACGCTCTCCGCGTCGCCGTGGGCGCCGTCCACCTTCGCCTGACGATGCCGTTCCTGGCCGGGATGATCGCCTTTCAGCGTGTTGCGATTGCTGTCCGCCATCGGTGCCTCCATATATGGTGGTGCCGCAATAAACGTCGCCGGCCGCCTCCTCACCGCGTCGCCGGCCACCCTCAACACGTGACGGTGCCCACATGAGGATCACGGTCCTCACCCACGCTGACAGCGAGAACGCGAAGGCGAGCGAGTACGACGAGGTCGTGCCGCAGGTGGCGCGCGCGCTGCGCCGGCTGGGGCACCGCGTCTCCGTGCTGGGTATCCACACCGATGTGCGCCGCTTCATCACGGGCATCTCGCGCCGGAAGCCGGATCTGGTCTTCAATCTGGCCGAGATGTTCGGCGACAACGTCTCGGGCGACATGCTGGTGGCCGCGCTGCTCGAGACGCAGCAGCTCAAGTACACCGGCAGCGGGCCGGGAGAGCTCTACCTGAGCCAGGACAAGGGGCTCAGCAAGAAGCTGCTGGGCTACGAGGACGTGATGTACCCGCGGTTCGCCGTCTTCTCGAAGACCGCGCCCGATTTCGAGACCGGCGGCAATCTCCGCATGCCGCTCTTCGTCAAGCCGCTCCGCGCCGACTCGTCGATCGGGATCGGCGGCGACTCTCTCGTGCACGATGCGGGCACGCTCATGAAGCGCGTCGCCGCGATCCACCGGGACCTCGACGACGCCGCGCTGGCCGAGGAATACATCGAGGGTCGCGAGTTCTACGTGGGGGTGCTGGGGAACGGGATGCCGCTCGCGCTCCCGCCGATCGAGGTGGACTTCACCGGCTTCCCGGAGAACGCGCCGAAGGTGCTGGGCAGCCGCGCCAAGTGGGTCAAGCGAAGCGCCGAGTACAAGGGGACCAAGTCGGTGCTGGCCGACCTGCCGGACGAGCTCAAGGCGCGCCTGCAGAAGGTGTCACTCGCGGCGTACCGGGCGCTCCGGGTCCGCGACTACGGCCGTGTCGACCTCCGGCTCACGAACACCGGCGACATCTACGTCCTCGAGGTGAACGCGAGCTGCTACCTCGAGGCGTCGAGCGAGTTCGCCATGGCGGCGGATGCGGCCGGGATCGGCTACGTCGATCTCATCGGCAAGATCGTGGGGTCGGCGCTCGCCCGGTACCGGAAGTGAACGGTCCGATGGCCCCACTCACAGATAGCTGAGCCACGCGTCGGTTCTGCGCCGCTTCACGTCGGCGAACCAGCGACAGAGCGGGTAGGTCCCCACCACCACCAGCGCCCACACCAGATAGACGACCGGAAGCCCCCACCCCCAGCCGGGCGGCGGGGTGAACGGGTAATTGGCGAGATCCGGTGATTCCGTGAGCCAGTGCGCCCCGCCGTATCGCGCGAAGGCGACGGCCACCGCCAGGAGATGGATCAGCGCGAAGTGGATCACATAGTAGAACATCGGCACCCGGCCGTAGACCACGGCGGGCCGGAGCGCCGGCGGCACGCCGCCGTCGACCAGGCGCAGCATGAGCAGTGCCGGGCCGAGCGTCATGAGGAGGAACGAGAGCGACGGCGGATACTTGTTGACGTTGAGGAACGAGAGCACCGTGAAGAGCGGTGTCCGGCCGGCGGACCAGGGCGCCGGGTCGCCATAGTGGTTGATACCGCGGACGACGAGGAATCCGATGATGAGCGCGGTGCCGAGCCGCGCCAGGAAACGCCGGCGGCGGGCGGGCTCCCAACGGTAGATCTGCCCCAGGGCGTAACCGGCCGCGGTCACACCGATCCACGGCACCAGCGGATAGGCGGAGAAGACCATGTGGCCCGGCACGTCGAGCACCACGCCGGGGCGGTGGAGGATGATCCAGAGCGGGTTCGTGGAGGCCACGCCGTCGAGCAGGTTGTGGCCCGCGATGAGCAGGACGCCGAAGGCGCCCGCGATCCAGGCCGGAAGCCGCACCAGCGCCGCGAGGACGATCATCGCCCAGCCGAGCGCCCAGAGGACGACCAGCATCGTCAGCTGGTAGTCGAAGTTGAACTGGTAGGCGAGGCACCGCATCACCACCAGCTCCACGAAGATGAGCCAGAGCCCGCGGGTCGCGAGGAACCGGGACAGCTCGGCCGGCGTGCGGCGGCGGAGCGCCAGGAAGGCGCCGGTCCCGGTGAGCAGGAAGAAGACGGGCGCGCAGATGTGCGTCACCCAGCGGGTGAGGAAGAGACCGGCGGAGGCGGTGGCGAGATTGGTGGGGTTCTGGCCGGGAATGCCGAAGTAATCCCGCGTGTGGTCGAGCGCCATCAGGATCATGATGACGCCGCGCACGAAGTCCACCGAGTCGAGGCGCGAGCGGGCGGGACGCTGGGGCGTGGTCACCGGGTCTCCAGAGGCCGGAAGGTCTTCCACGGGCCGCTGCTCTTCCGGAAGAGCAGCTCGGAGGCGCCGGGAATCAGGTAGTCGCGGAGCTCCCCCACGTACTCGTAGCCGAGCCGTTCGTAGAGCCGCTGCGCCGCGGGGTTGAAGGATGATACACAGAGGAAGACGTTCGGCGAGACCTGCCGGATCCGCTCCTCCGCAAAGGCGACCAGGCGGCTCCCCAGCCCGGCACCGCGGCGGCCCGGTGCCACGCACACCGTCTGGATGTAGCCGACGAACGCGCCGACGAGGCATAGAATCACGAAGCCGGCGAGCCCGCCATCGTCCTCCCCCACATACACCTCGCGCGCGGGGTCGGCGATGATCCGGAGCGACGCGTCGGCGTCGCGGCCAAGGGTCCGCCACGGCTCCGAGTCCGCCATCATCCGCGCGCACGCCTCCGCTTCGGCGGCGCCGGCGAGGGGGCTGATCCGGATCTCAGCGGGCACGCCGGGCGAGCCGGTTGATGTCGCGGGAGTAGAGAATGCGCTTCGGCGCGCCCTCGAGGGCGGCCGCGATCATGGCGCGGCCCAGGCGCGCCGTGCTGGTCCAGTACCAGGGCAGCAGGAAGCGCAGCACCGGTGAGAGCGGAGCCATCGCGCCGTAGAAGACGCGGTACGCGTCGGTGCGCGATCGCACCCCACGGACCGGCTGGATGAAGGCGGGGCGGAAGACGTACACGGCGCGGAAGGGCAGGGCGAGGAGCGCGTTCTCCGTCTCGCCCTTCACGCGGGCCCACATCGAGCGCACCCGCGCAGTGCTGTCGGCCCCCGCGCCGGAGACGAAGCAGAACACGGCGCTCGGGTTTGCGGCGGCGAGCGCGCGTGCCGCCGCGAGCGCGATGTTCCGGGTGATGCTCGTGTAATGTGCCTCCGACAACCCCGCCGAAGAGACGCCGAGGCAGTAGAGGCAGGCGTGGCAGACGGCGAAGTCGTCGGTCAGGGAGGTGAAGTCGAAGAAGTCGGCGTGCACCACCTCGCGCAGCTTCGGGTGCGTGCGCCCGGTCGGTGTACGGACCACTGCGAGCACCGATTCGATGCGCGGGTCATCCAGGCACTCGAGGAGGGCGCCGGCGCCGACCATCCCCGTCGCTCCGAAGATGACCACGTTCATTCCCATGCGACGCCGTCTCCCACCTGGATCACGCCGTCATCCAGCACCTCGGCAAAGGCGCCGCCGCCCCAGCCGGGCCGCATGGCCTCGCGGAGGCCCGGGACCGCTTCATCCATCCGCTCGCAGGGGCGGGTCTCGCCGGCCACGCGCAGCCGGCATGAGCCCACTCTGAGGATCCGCCCGCGGGAATCGGCGAGCGACACGCCGCTCACCATCAGGTTGGCACGCCGCGCCGCCGGCGCCGCCGATGCGCCGAGCCCCGCCATGAGCCGCTCCCAGACTTCGCGCTCGATGAGGGTGACCTGGCGCTTCCGGCCCTGATCGGCGTTCCCGACGAGGCCCCGGCCGGCGCGCAGCTCCGCCCTCGGCGCCGCATCCATCGGCCCCCGATGGGCGCGCTTGATCCAGATCGCCTCGAGGTGTCCGGCCGTCATCTCATGCCTCGCCGCATCCGACCACCTCGATCCGGTCGAGCTGGCCGGGTGCGGGCGTCCAGTCGGAGGAGACGCCCGTCCGCCAGCGCGCCTCCTGCTCGGCCAGCGTGCGTCCGGCGACCGGCGTCGCGGCGGTGGCGCCGTGGCGCCAGAGATCGCGGAGGGCGTCCGGTCCGGCTTCGTGCAGGAGAAAGGCGGTGAACGCCGCGGCCTGAAGATAGGCGCGGAGATCGGGCTGGGCGCGGAAGCGGGTGAGCACATCCCGGAGCGGAATCCAGCCGTGCCGGCGGGCCAGCGCCCACGCGACTTCCTCGTTGGGATGTCCCGCGCAGAAGCCGTCGGCCGCTTGCGCGAGGCCTTCGACGAGCCAGTCGGTGCCGGGCGCCGCAGGGCCCCACGCCTGGCCGGCCACGACATGCATGACCTCGTGACGCTCGAACGCGCGCCATCCGGCGTTGGTCATGACCAGCACGGTGCGGCTCGACGGCTCGGCGAATCCCGTCGCCCGCCGGGTGCCGATGAGCCGGTTCATCTCGGTCCGTGATTCGATGAAGAAGAGGTCGATGGGGCCCGCGAGCTGGGGGGCGCCGATCAGCTCACGAGCATGCGCCGCCGCGGACGGGAGCCGTGCCACCAGGCTGTCCTGGTGCGCCGCCGCATAGCTCCCAGTCTGGATGTGCACGCGAAAGCCGGGGGCGGTTCGCTCGATCCAGCGGAAACTGGTGTCGGCGAGCGAGGCGGCCGCGATGCCGGCCGGGGCCGTCAGCGGCCGGCGGGACGCGCAGCCCGCGGGGCCCGTCAGCGGTGACAGGATGAGCACGGCTCCTGCGAGGCGGGCGCGGACCGGGGCCATGCGACGGAAGATAGCCCGGGCGGGAAGGGGCTCCTCTTGACGGTCTGAAGAAGCACGATAGCTTCTTCTTCAGGTCATCAAAAGGAAAAGCGCATGCCGGACGCCGCCGATCTCCTTCCCGGAACGCTCGAGCTGCTCGTGCTCAAGGCCCTGTCGCTCACGCCGATGCATGGCTGGGGCATCGCCCAGCGCATCGACCAGCTCTCGGGCGAGGTGTTCCGGGTGCAGCAGGGCTCGCTCTATCCCGCGCTGCAGCGGATGCTCCGCCGCGGCTGGGTCCGCTCCGAGTGGCGGGTCACCGAGCACAACCGCCGCGCGCGCTACTACCTGATCACCGCGGCCGGCCGCCGTCAGCTGGAGGCGGAAACGGTCAACTGGGAGCGCACATCGGCCGCGGTGAACGGGATCCTGCGCGTCCGGCTGGCCGACCTGTGATCGCCGATCTGATGGAGCGGCTCAGGGCGGTCCTCTTCCGGGGCCGCCGCCGGCATGAGCTCGACGAGGAGCTCCGCTTTCACCTGGATCGGGATGCCGAGGCGCGGGTGCGCCGGGGCATCCCGCCGGCCGAGGCACGGCGCGAGGCGGCGCTCGCGCTGGGCGGCGTGGACCAGGTGAAGGAGCTGGTGGATGACGCGAGCGGCGTCCGTCCCCTCGCCGATCTCCTGGCCGACCTCCGCTTTGGCGCGCGCGCGCTCCGGCGGAACCCGGGCCTCACGGCGACGATCATCGTGGTGCTCGGGCTCGCCATCGGGGCCACGACGGCGGTCTTTGCCGTGGTGAACGGGGTGCTCCTCTCCCAGCTTCCGTATCCGCATCCCGATCGGCTGGTCAGGATCTTCAATCAGAATTCTCCCGACAACCGCTGGGGCCTGTCGGTCGCCGACTACCTCGCGATCCGGGATCAGCAGCGGGTCTTCGACGCGGTCGGGCTGCTCCGCACCGCCAACATGGCGTTGACGACACCCGGCGGCGAGCCGGAGCAGGTGCTCGCCGGGCGCGTGACGCCGGGCGTCATGTCCGCGCTCGGCCTCCGGCCCGCGGCGGGCCGGCTCCTCGCAAAGGACGACGAGAGCCCCGCCGCGGCGCCGGTGGCGGTCGTGTCGCATCACGTCGCGGAGACGCGATTCGGGGGCGCCACGGCGGCGGTGAATCAGTCGATCATGCTCGACGGGCTGAGCTATGCCGTCGTCGGGGTCCTTCCGGCGGGTGTCACGGACCTCATGGGGATCGAGGCGGCCGTCTGGCCCGCGATGCGCGTGTCCACGCCGCCGCGACGGGGGCCCTTCGGGCTCGCCGGCATCGCCCGTCTTCGCGAGGGGGTGTCGGTCGATGACGCGGCGCGCGATCTGGCGGGAATCAGCGAGCGGATCTTCCCCGTCTGGCAGTCGAGCTTCCCCGACCGATCTGCGCGGTTCGTGCCGATGAATCTGCGGGAGAGTCTGGTCGGCGGGACGGCGCGGCCGCTCCGGCTCCTGGCCGCCGCGGTGCTGCTCGTCCTGCTCGTCGCCATAGCGAACATCGCGACGCTGGCGCTCGTCCGTATTTCGGCCCGCGAGCACGAGCTGGCGACCCGCGCGCGGCTCGGTGCCTCGCGGCTCCGGCTCCTTCGGCTGGTGGTGACGGAGAATCTGCTCGCCGTGCTACTCGCCGGCGTGGCGGGACTGGGGCTCGCGGCCGCGGCGCTGCGCCTGGCCGGCGCCTTGCTCCCGCGGTTGCCGCGGGTGGGAGAGGTCGCACTCGACGGCCGCGCCGTCGCCTTTGCCGCGCTGGCCACGGTCGTCGCCGCGCTGCTCGTGAGCATGGCGCCGGCGGCGGCCGTGCTCCAGGGCCGACTCCTCGCGTCCCGCGTGGACGGGCGGCGGGCCAGCGCCGGGCGACGCGCGAACGCGGTGCGGAGCGCGCTCGTGGCGGCGGAATTCATGCTGGCGCTGCCGCTGCTGGCCACGGCGGCGCTCCTCGGGCGCAGCTTCCTCAATCTGCAGCAGGTGAGCCCGGGCTTCGATCCGTCGCACGCCTTCACCATCGCCGTGTCGCTGCCGGAGGCGCGCTATGCGGACTCGGCCGACGGCGGACGTCCCACCACCGCCGACTTCTGGCAACGGGCGCTGCAGCGCGCGCGGGAGGCGCCGGGCGTGGTGTCGGCCGCGCTCACGACCTCGCTTCCCCCCAACAACGGCGGCGACGTCAACAACTTCAACCTTCTCGACCATCCGGTCCCGCCGGGCGGCAACGAGCCGGTCGCGCCGTGGTCCGGCGTCTCCACGGACTATTTCGAGACGCTCGGCGTGCCGCTCCTGGACGGCCGGCTGTTCACGGCGAGCGACACGGCGAACGGCACGCCGGTCGCGATCGTGAGCCGCGCGTGGGCGGCGCGCCACTTCCCGGGGCGCACCGTGCTGGGGCAGGAGTTCGTCTCCGGCGGCTGCACCACCTGCCCGCCGACCGTGATCGTCGGCGTCGTGGGGGACGTGAAGTACCTCGGTCTCGCGGGGAGCGGAGAGGGGATGTACGCCCCGGCAGCGCAGGAGGTCCCGCGCAGCGCGCAGCTGGTGATCCGGACAGCCACGCCTCCGGCAAGCGCGATGGGGCCGGTGATCACGGCGCTGCGCTCACTCGACCCGGCGCTGCCGCTCGCCGGCCGGACGCTGGACGACCGGCTCCGCACGGAGCTCAGCGCGCCCGGCCGGTGGACGATCCTCCTCGGCGCCTTTGCCGCCGTCGCGCTCGCCCTCGCGGCGCTCGGCATCTTCGGCCTGATGTCGTATCTGGTGCGGCGGCAGCGCCGGGAGATCGGCGTCCGCATGGCACTGGGTGCGGAGCCGGCGGCGGTGGCACGCATGATCGTGCGGCGGGGGATGCGGTGCGTGGCGCCGGGGCTTGCGGGCGGAGTGCTGCTGATGCTGCTGGCGGCGCGCTGGACCGAGTCGCTGCTTTACGGTGTGGCGCCGCGGGACCCGGCGACGATCGTCGCGGTCACGGCGGTGCTCCTCGCGTCGGCGGTTGCGGCCTGCCTGCTGCCGGGCGCCCGCGCCGCGCGCATCCGGCCGGCCGAGGCAATCGCCTCGGAGTAGCAGCCCCCGGTCAGGCCGGCGGCGGGAGCTCGGCCAGCACCTCGTCGGTGCGGCGGACCGTCGCGAACTCGCCGTGGAGGCTCGCGAGCGCGGCGCGGTGCATCTCGTCCGCGCTCAGGTGCCCGCCCTCCGGCCCGACGCGCTCGAACGTCGCCGTGGCGTCGGAGACGACGACGGCCTCGAATCCGAGGTTCGCCGCCATCCGCGCGGTGGACGACACGCAGTGATCCGTGGTGAGGCCGACGATCACGAGGCGCGCGATTCCCCGCGCGCGCAGATGCTCCTCGAGTCCCGTCCCGATGAAGGCGCTGTTCACCTCCTTCCGGAAGAGCGGCTCGCCCTCCGCGGGCGCGACCTCAGGCTTGAGCGCATTGCCCGGGAGCCCGGGCCGGAGCGGCGAATCGGCGCGCCGCGACATGTGCTGCACGTGCACCACCGGCTGGCCCCTCGTTCGCCAGGCGTCGAGCAGGGCGGCCATGTTGCGCTCGGCGCGGGGATTGTTCCGGCGGCCCCAGACCGGATCGTCGAGGCCCTGCCGCACGTCGATCAGGAGGAGCGCCGCGGAGCGGGGAAGCGTCATCTCGAGAGCCGCGTCACTGCGGCCGCCGGATCCTCGACGTCGATGATCAGGCGGCGATAGCGCGTGCCGGCCAGCTCGACTTCGATGGCCGAAGCGCCCTTGCCGCGCACGTCCCAGAACTCCCACTCGCCGTCGTGCAGGTAGGAGCCCGCGGTGAGGACGCCGGGTAGATGGGTACCCGGCAATCGCCACCCTTTCCACCAGCCGAGTCCGACGTCGGGCGGCGCGCGCCGCACGCGCCGGATGGCCGATCGCGGGACGGCGATCCGCGATCGCATCGTCCACAGCTTGCTCAGGCCGCGCGGCCGGAACACGACCTGCCCGTCCTGCATCTCGATGTCGACCATCAGCCGCCTCCCGTCTCCGCCTACTCCCGCTGCCAGGCGAACATGAAGTACCAGCTGTAGAACGCCCCGCCGTTGCCCACGATGAGCCCGCCCCAGAAGCATGCCTGCGCGAGGTCGCCCGTGAGGTGAAGCCCGGCGCCGATGAGCAGCGCGCCCAGCGCGTACCAGCCGACGATGAGCGCGATGAGGAGCCGGACCTTCCCGCGCCGCGTCATGGCGTCAGCCGGGGAGCCCGGTGCCATCGGCGCCCGTCCAGTCGTAGCGCCGCTCCGCCCGGCGAAGGCGCCAGCGCGTGGGATAGAGCGCCGTCTCCCAGTCGAGCGGCTCGCCCACCGGCGCCGGCTCCGCCGCGCGCGCGAGCGCGGCCCTGAGGTCGCGGCGCTCCGCCGCACCCACCGCATCGGCGGCGAGCGACACCGACAGCATCGTCCCGCTCCGCGCCACGAGGTCGAGCCACTGCCGGTTCAGGGCCCAGGGCACCGCGCGCGTCACCCCGACGCAGTCGGGGTCGGCCACGTAGAAGGCGCCATGCTGCATACCGCGGAAGGCGAGCGAGTTGACGCCCATCCGCCGCGTGCGTCCCCACTCGGTGCCGCTCGTGTCATCGCCGATCCGGCAGATCTCGAAACGGCCGGCGGAGAGATGGCTCACCGTGTTGCAGCCGATGAGCAGGCTGCCGGCGGCGGCTTCGCGGATCGTCCGGTAGAGCTCGTCGATCACTTCGGCGGTGGTGCGGGACGCGCCTTCGGCGAAGCGCCAGCCGTCCTTCGTGAGCGCGGCGCCCATCTGAAATCCCCAGCGGCCGAAGATGTCGAAGGTGGAGTAGTCGTGCTTGATCAGCTCGAACCCCCACGCATGGAGGCGGGCGATATCGGCGGCGATCTTCGCCCGCGCCTCGGGGACCGTCGGATCGAGGGTGTCGTGCTCGCGGCTCAGCCGCCAGGTCGTGGGCGTGTCGGTGGCCGCCTGCAGCGGGCGGATCCAGATGCCCGGCCGCGCGCCCGAGCGGCGCACCTGCGCGGCGAGTCCCGGCATGTCGGGGAATTTCCCGTTGCCGCGGTCCCAGAGGCCGGCACCCGGCTTGTCGCGGCCACCGCCCGGCTGCCAGCCGTCGTCGATCACCGCAAACGGCCGGTTGGTGCCCGGCGGCGACAGCTCCACGATCCGGCCCGCGTCGGCGCGCACCGTGTCGGCGCTGTTGTCGCCGTAGACGGAGTACCAGTCGTTGCTGCCGTAGACCGGCGCGGGCGGCATGAGGGGCGCCGGGCACATGAGCCGGCAGAGCGAGCGGAGCGCCGCGAACGGCGTCTCGCCCGCGTGG
The DNA here is from genome assembly GCA_025935995.1 of Gemmatimonadales bacterium. GTDB lineage: Bacteria > Gemmatimonadota > Gemmatimonadetes > Gemmatimonadales > GWC2-71-9 > JAICUF01. The sequence goes on along the minus strand of JAICUF010000019.1, from coordinate 17,386 downwards.
CCCGGGCGGCAGACGACGTCGCACACCGCCAGCGTGCGCCCGCCCAGCGCCAGCGCCGAGCCGCCGCTTCGGACGTCGGCCACGAAGGTGACGCCATCGGGATCGACGAGCCAGAAGCAGAACGCGGCGGCGCCGGTGCGCACGCCGTAGCCGTGCGTGCGCGTGCCGTCGTGCGTCGCGAAGTACCAGGGCATCACCCGGTCGGGCACCCAGCGGCGCCATTCGAGGTCGCCGTATCCCCGCTCCCAGGCGTCGCCCACGATGGTCGGGCTGCCGGCGATGCGGGTGCGCCAGCGGAGCTCGATCCGGCGGATCGGCATGGCGGGGGATGCGAGCTGAAGACCGAGTGCGCCGGCAGCCGGCGTCGTTTCGACCACGACGCCACCCTCGCCCGCCCAGCGGCCGGCCGGGCCGTGCGAGAGCGCGAGCTCGCGCGCATCCGTCCGCGCGACCACGCGATCGGGCGGACGCAGCAGATTCACGAAGCCAGGCGGGTCGCTCGCGTCGGTGGTGCTGGCCCGCGACGGCAGCGCCATGGCGAGCGCCGAGGCCGTCGCGGCTTCGACGAATTCGCGGCGCGACGTCATGGAGCGGCGGGCAGCGCGCGGATCCTGATGACCCGGTCGTCGTCGCGCGAGGGCGTGCCCCGGCCGTCGCGGTTGCTCGTGGCCACATAGAGGAATCCGTCGGGGCCCTGCGCCACGTCGCGGAGACGGCCCCACGCGCCGTCCACCAGGACACGGCGCTCGATCGTCGGCCTGGCACCGGTGCCGATCCGGAAGGCGAGCAGCCGCGGCGCATTGATCGTGGCGACGACGAGCTGGCCGCGCAGCGTCGGGTAGCGATCACCCGTCACGAAGGCCGCGCCGGCCGGCGCGTCCTCGCCGACGTATACGGGGTCCGCGAACCGCGGGTCGTGCGCCGTGCCGATCACGGTGGGCCACCCGTAGTTCCGGCCGCGCTCGATGATGTTGAGCTCGTTGTTGCCCTTGCCGCCGGTCCCGTGCTCGGTGGCGACGAGACGGCCGGTGCCGGGCTCGAACGCGATGCCCTGCGCATTCCGATGGCCGTACGACCAGACGTACGAGCCCGGAAAGGGATTGTCCGCCGGCACAGAGCCGTCGGGGTCGAGCCGGAGCACCTTGCCCGCGAGCGCAGTCGAGTCCTGTGCCGCGGCGGCCTCGGCGGGAGTGCCGGTGGCGTCGCCGGTGGTCGCGTAGAGCTTTCCGTCCGGGCCGAAGCGCAGGCGGCAGCCATCGTGGTAGATCCCGGCCGGAATGCCCGAGAGGAGCACCTGCGGCGTGCCGCCCGCGCCGTCGCGCTCGATCAGGACGGCAATGCGATTGTCGGCCGGCGCCGCGCCGCCGGGCGAGGAATAGCAGACGTAGACGCGGTGGGTGGTCGCGAACGCCGGATCGATCGCGAGCCCCATGAGCCCGCTTTCGATGTTCCGCGCGGCCGACTCGTGCACCGCGAGCGTCGCCCACGGCGTCGGGAGGAGCGAATCGTGACGGATGACGCGAATCCGGCCGGGCCGCTCGGTGAGGAAGAGCCGCCCGTCAGGCGCAAAGGCGAGCGACCACACCGTCTCCAGGTTCCGCCCGATCATCTCGGCCTGGACGGCCGGAGAGTTGGCGTGGCGTTGCGCGCAGGCGCTCACCCATGGCAGCGCGAGCAGAGCCGCGACCGCCACAACGCTCCGCATCACGAAGGCTTCCGGAGGCATGGCGCCGGGCTCGGCCCGGTGATCGCCATCGGACCCGCGGCGAGAAGGACGGCGCGCTTCATTTCCGGAATCTAGCGAACGTCCCCGTGAGATAGCGGCCGAGCCGGGCGACCGCGGCCCACGCGATGCCGATGCCCAGCGCGAGCGCGCCGAGAGCCGCGGCGCGCCAGTCGTGCCGCGGGACTCCGAGCCCGATCGCGAAACTGCCGGCCCCGATCCAGATGACGGCGAGGACGCCGGCGATGACGCGGGAGACGGGACCGATCCGGCGCGGTACGGGCATGGGCCTCCTCCACGGGAGTGGAACCGCCTGATCGTAGCACCGCCGGTGGCCCCCGGTAATCCGCCGGGCCGGATGCATCCTGAACGTGTCCCATGCGACTTGGCGGCGGCCGGCGGGACCGTCCCCCCGGCCGAAGCCCGCAACTTATTGCAGTTGACCAGCTTGGCGGAGAGCTCAACCCGGCCCCGATATTGCCTTTCAGTCGGGGTCCGATTGCGCCCCGAGGCCCGGCATGGAAGCGTCCCGTTCCGCCCGAGAGAGAACAGCTCCAGACACGACGTTGTCCCGGAAGCTCGCGGACTTCCTCGTGGAGTTCTCGATCGCGCTGCACAAGCGCTCCATCTACCCGGTGGGCCATCCCTACCTGCGCTCGTCCGCCGATCGCTTCGCCGACCGCGTGGCGACGCTGCTCGAATCCCGCGAATCGATCACCATCGGCGTGGCGCGCGACCGCCTCGTGATCGAGTCGGCCACCACCGACCCGGCCAACGCGCTCCTGCGCGATCTGTCGCATCGCCTGCATCGCCACCAGCTCGCGTCCATCGGATTCACGAGCGGCGTCGAGCTGTGGGAGATCGAAGCGCTCCTGGGGGCGCTGGGCACCGATCCCGAGCGCGACGACGGCCCGCTTGGCCGCCGACTCGAGGCGGCGGCGGACTGGTCTCACCTGCAGCTGCGCGCGGCGGGGTACGACCGGCTCACCCTCGAGGATCCCGGCGCGGAACCCGGCAGCGGAAGCGGCGACGGCGGGGCGCGCGACTTCTGGCTCGCCTTTGCCCAGGCCGCCCTCGCGGACGATGCCGAGGTGGCGGGCGCCGCGCCGGCGGGCGAGGACGACGAGCTGATCGTCACCGCCACCGACCGCGAGGCGCGCGACGCGGCGTACGACTCCGTCGTCGTCGGCTACCTGTCGCAGGTGGCGGAAGAGCGCTCGGGTCGCGCGGGCGTCGGCGAGGCGCGGCTCAGGCGGCGGGTGTCGCGACTCCTGAATGGACTCGATCCCGAAACGGTGCGGCGACTGCTGGAGACGGGCGCCGAGCTGGCGCAGCGGCAGCAGACCCTCCTCGCGGCATCGCAGGCATCGGCGGTGGATGCGGTGGCGGAAGTGCTCGAGGCCGCCGCGAAGACGCCGCACCGGACGATCTCCCACAATCTCCTGGGACTCCTGCACAAGCTGGCGCTCCAGGCGCCGGCGGCCGGCGCGGCGCAGGCCGCGCCCGACGGCGCGCTCCGGAAGAACGTGGCGCGGCTCATCAGCGGCTGGCAGCTCGACGATCCGAACCCCGGCGAATACACTGCGGCGCTCCAGGGGATGGTGCGCGAGATGCCGGTCGTCGGCACGCACCGGGCCGACACCGCGTGCGATCCCGAGGTCATCCTCCGCACGGCGGTGGAGGTCGATGGCGTGGGTCCGGGCGTCGTCGCGGCCGCCGACGCGCTCGTGGCCCGCGGGGACATCGAGCTCATCGGCACCATCCTCGACGCGGTGCCCGACGGCGTGCCCGCGCGCGAGCTGTGGCCGTCGATCGCGACCGAGGAGCGGCTCCGCGCGGCACTCGTGCCCGACGCGCCGGACCATCCCGTGGTCGCGGTGCTGTCGTCGCACATGGGGGTGCCCGCGGCGGAGGCGCTGCTCGATGCGCTCGAGCATGCCACCACGCGCTCGAACCGCGCCGCCCTGCTCAAGCACATCGTGGCGCTGGGCCCGGGCGCCGCGGCGCCCGCCGCGGCCCGGCTCGAGGGTGCGCCCTGGTATCTCCAGCGCAACATCCTCGTGCTGATCGGGCAGTGGGGGACATGGCCCGACGGATTCTCGCCGCTTCCCTATGCCTCGGCGGGCGACGTGCGCGTCCGCCGGGAGGCGATGAAGCTCCTGCTCGCCGACGAAGCACACCGCGCGGCCGCGATCGCCGCCGCACTCGCCGACCGCGACGACACGATCGTCGGCCTCGGCCTCGGCGCCGCGGTCGAGTCGTGCCCGGAGGCGGCGCTCCCCCTCGTGCGCGACCTGGCGTTCGCGCCCGGCCGGCCGCCGGTGATCCGCGGCGAGGCGGTCCGCGTGCTCGCACGGTCGGGCGGCGACGACACGGTCGAGATTCTCGTCGCCCTGGCCTGCACCCGGCGGCGCTGGCTTCGGCGTCCGCTGGCGCCCCGCTCGCCCGCGATGCTCGCCGCCATCACCGGCCTCGCCGACCGCTGGCCCCACGAGCCCCGGGCCGCGGCGGTCCTCAGGAACGCCCACCGGCACCGCGATCTTCGCGTCCGGAACGCGGCCAGGGGATCGGCATGAGCGATCCCGTCGTCTTCCTCCAGTCCCTCTCGCAGGCGCTCGCCGCCCTCGGCCTCTACGGCGCGGGACATCCCGCCGCGATGCGCGCGGCGGAAGTCGCCTACGAGCGCCTGCTCGATCTCCAGGCCGTACGCATCCGGCTCGACTTCACCTTCCTCGCGGGCGAGGTGCTCTTCGGCGACGAGGTGCTGCCCGCGCTCGCGGGCTGGGAGTGGAGCGCCCGGCTGGCCGCCGCGGGCGTCGAGCGAATCGAGCTGGTGGAGGCGGTGCTGCCGGACGCCTTCGACTGGCTGGTGGCCCATCTGGCGGCACGGGTCGGCGCGGTCGACACCGTCGACCCGCGGCAGAGCGGTCCGTCGTCGATCCGGCTCGGGCTCGTGAAGTTCGCCGGCAACGGCGCGCCCGCGCCGGACGGCGCCACGGCACCCGTGATCGCCCGGCTGAGCTACAATCTGCACGACGAGCGCGAGATGGTCGGCTGGATCCACGACGAGGTCCGGGACGGGAACGCGCTGCCGCTCCTCGAGGCCGACGCCGTGGTCCGCTCGCTCTCCCTCGCGATGTACGCCGAGCAGGCGATGGTGCTCCCGCTGCTGCAGCTCAAGGAGTACGACCAGTACACCACGACGCACTCCATGAACGTCGCCGTGCTCGCGATGGCGCTCGGCGACTTTCTCGAGCTCGGCCCCGCGGCGGTGCGCTCGCTCGGATTCTCCGCGCTGCTGCACGACCTGGGGAAGGTGTGCATCCCGCAGGAGATCCTCAACAAGGCCGGCCCGCTCGACGAGCGCGAGCGGCGCGTGGTCGAGGGGCATCCGGCGGTCGGCGCCCGCATGCTGCTCGGAAGCCGGGACGTGATCGAGATCGCGGCCGTGGTGGCCCACGAGCACCACGTGATGATCGACGGCGGCGGCTACCCGCACCTGCCGGGCAATCGCGGCGCGCAGTACGCGAGCCGGCTGGTGCACGTCTGCGACGTGTACGACGCGCTCAGAACCCGCCGGCCCTATCGCGAGGCGTGGGACTCGGAGCAGGCGCTGGACTACATCGAGGGCCGCGCGGGGATGGAGTTCGATCCGGTCATCGTGCGCGCCTTTGCGACGATGATGCGGCGCTGGGACCGGCGGGTGGCGCAGATGGCGGCGATGACCGTGGGCAGCGGCGATTCGCCCACGGACGCGTCGCTCGTGGCGCCGGTCGCGATGGACATGGGGCCGGGCTTCTACCACTCCCGGCTCGACTGAGCGGCGGGGCCGCCGCCGCTACGAGACCCGAAGCGCTGCCTGCGGATCGGTCGCGGCGGCGCGCCGGGCGGGGAGCCAGGTCGCGAGCAGCGCCGCCGACGCGAGACCGACCGGGATCAGCGCGAAGACCAGCGGATCGAGCGGGCTCACGCCGAAGAGGAACGACGCGAGCACGCGCGTCGCCGCCGCCGCGAGCGCCATGCCGATCACCACACCGATCACCACCAGCCGCATCCCGTCGCCCAGCACCAGACGGAGCACGCTGCCGCCATCCGCACCGAGCGCCATCCTGATCCCGATCTCGCGCGTGCGCTGCGCCACCGTATATGCCACGACTCCGTAGAGCCCCACCACCGCCAGCAGGAGTCCCAGAAGGCCGAGCGCGCCCGTCACGCCGGCCGCGACGCGCTGGGGCAGCAGCGACACGCTCGTCGCCACGTCCATCGTGGTGACCTCGGGGGGCGGGAGGATCGGGTCGATCGCGCGCACCGCTTCCCGGATCACGGGGCCGAGCGCCGCGGGATCGCCCGTCGTCTTCACCAGCACGTTGGTCGACGACCGCCAGCGCTGCGCCACCGGCATGTACATGAAGGGCCGGAGCGGCTCGTTGAGCGAGGAATACTTCGCGTCGCGCGCGACGCCCACGATCGTGACCGGCGTGTCGTCGTCGTAGAACACCCGTCCGACCGGCTCGCTGCCGGGCCAGAAGGTGCGGCCGAACGCCTCGTTCACCACGGCGACCTGCGGGGCAGCCGAATCGTCGGTCGCGAGGAAGCCGCGTCCGTTCACGAGCGGGATCCCGAGCACCTGGAAGTAGTCGGGGCCGACCTCGCCGAAGCTCACGTCCACCATGCCGTCGGGCCGGTCGCCCGGCAGGGGGGCGTGGTTCGGCACGCGGATCCGGGTGCCCGCGGAGGAACCACCCAGCGGGATCCAGCGCGCGACGGAGACCTGGGTCACGCCGGGTGCGGCGGCCAGCCGCTCACGGAGCGCATCGAGAAAGACGCGCGCCCGGGCATCGGTGTACCCCGACCGGCTGACGTCGACCGGCGCGACCGCGATGTGCGCCGTCTCGAAGCCGGTGTCCACGTGCGCGCCGCGGGTGAGCGCGCGGAGGAAGAGCCCGGCGGACATGAGGAGCAGCAGCGACACCGCCATCTGGACCACCACGAGCGAATTGCGGAGCCGCGAGCGGCGGAGGCCGGTACCGGCCGTGTCGCTCCGGAGATCGGTGTCGGGGTCGTGCCGCGTGGACTGGAGCGCGGGTGCCAGGCCGAAGATGAGCCCCGTGATCACCGCGACCGCCAGGGTGAACACCAGCACGCGGTAATCCGGGCCCAGATCGGCGCTCAGCGGCACTTCCGCCGGAACCTGAATCCGCTGGAACACGCCGGTGGACCAGAACGCGATCAGGAGCCCCCCCGCCGCACCCGCGATGAAGAGGACGACGCTCTCGGTGAGCAGCTGGCGGATGAGCCGCGCCCGCCCGGCGCCGAGCGCGATGCGGATCGCCATCTCGCGCCGGCGCGCCGCCGCGCGGGCGAGCAGCATGATCCCCACGTTCACGCTCGCGATCACGAGCACCAGCGCCGACACGCCGAGCAGCAGCGCGATGAAGGTGAAGATCATCGGCGCGCCGTCGGCCGGGAACCCGGTCATGCGGGAGAGGCGAACGGCATTCAGGTCCTTGTAGTCGGGCGGCTCCTCTCCCAGGTGGACGCGGAGGATGCGCGTGAGATCCGCCGCCGCCCGCTCCGGTGCCACGCCGTCGGCGAGCCGCCCGAACAGGGTCAGCCAGCCGGATCCCGCGCTCCGGAGCGCGTCGGGGTCGCGACCGAGCGTGGGAGCCATCATCATCGGCACCCAGGCGTCGGTGCGGACGATCGGGTACACGCCGGTGAAGCCGGGCGGGGCGACCCCGATGACCGTCCAGGGTGCGCCGTTCACGAGCACCGACCGACCGACGATCTGCCGGTCCCCCGCGAAGCGGCGCCGCCAGAAGCCGTCGCTCAGCACGATCACCGGGTGCGCGCCCGGCGCGCTGTCCTCGGCCGCGACGAAGAAGCGGCCGAGCTGGGGACGCACGCCGAGGACGTCGAAGTAGTTGGCGGAGGTGACGTCGGCACTGACGGCGGTGCCCTGGCCGCCGGTGCTCAGCGTGAGCGGCATCATGGTCCACGCCGCGACGCCGCTCATCGTGCGGGTCTCGTCCCGGAGGTGCTCGAAGAAGGGGTAGGAGGGCGACATGGAGCCCCGCCCGCGGGACTCGACGCGCCGGATGTCGACGACGCGTCCCGGGTCCCGCACGCCGGGAATCGGCCGGAGGACGAGCGCGCTCGCCGCGCTGAAGATCGTCGTCACGGCGCCGGTGCCGAGGGCCACCACGATGACCGCCACGGCGGTGAAGGACGGCGTGCGGCGGAGCGAGCGCAGCGCATAGCGGAGGTCGTGCCGCAGTGTGTCGAGCATGGGATCTCCGGAATAGTGACGGGCAGCGGAACGCGGCGCGGGAACGAGGGGTCGCATGAGCCAGTCGCGCAGCTGCGCCGCGCGCTCCAGGAGGGCGCTCGGCAGGAGGTCGAGGAGGACGCCGGCCCAGAGCGTCGCCGCACCGGTGGCGCCCGTACGCCCGCGCTCCGAGCGCAGCCGATCGGTGAACAGCTGGCGCATGTCCGGCCCGAACCGGCGGCGGAACTCCGCGGGGTAGAGGAAGAGGAGCGCGGCATACCATCGCTCCGCACGCGCCACGCGGCGGTCGTCGCTCATGTGGGGCGAAGCCGGCGGGCGAGCGCGCGGGCGGGAACGCCGGAGAGGACGGCGCGGAGTCGCGCGAGCTCCGCGTCGATCACGCGGGCGCCGAGCGCCGTGAGCCGGTAGTAGCGCCGCCGCTCCGCGCCCGGCCCGGTCTCGCGGCGCGACGACTCCTGCACCAGTCCTGCCGTGAGGAGCCGCCGGATCACGCGGTAGAGATTCCCCGGCTCGAGCCGGATGAGGCCGTCGGTCTGCTCGGCGATCCGCTGGACCAGGCCGTAGCCGTGCCGCTCCTCGTCCACCAGGGCGAGGAGCAGCTCCAGCTCGACCGGCTTGAGCGGGAGCAGCGCGGGGATGTCGGCTGAACGCGTCATGGCTGAGTATGCTCAGAATGAGCATACGGGGCAAGCGGGCGGCAGGTTTCGGCGTCGGTGCGGCTCGATCAGCGCTCCGGTTCGCCGGCGAGCGCCACGTAGCGCCCGCGCGAGCGGGCGACGACCGTTTCGCCCACCGTGACGGTCGCGGCGAGCTCCAGCCGGGCGCGCCCGCGGCCGGCGAGCGCCAGGGTGAACCGCTCCCACAGGTCGGCCGCGGGCGCGGTGCACTCGGCCGCGAAATCTCCCTCCGCCGGCGCCACGTAGTCCATTGTGTGCGTCTGGATCACGAGCCGGCCGCGGAAGCCGTCGCCGAGCCGGAGACGGAGGAGACTCCAGCCGGCAAGGATCGCGACGGCGGAGAGACTGCCGCCGAACGCGGTCCGCCGGTGATTGAGGTTGGGTGCAAGCGGGGCGGTGAGCCGGACTTGGCCGGCTGACGCGCCGGCGACGCGAACGCCGAGGGGCGCGGAGATCGGAATGTGCGTGTGCAGGTAGCGCTCGAGCTCAGCCGGGGTCATGCGGCAGAATAATCCCTTGCGATGGGCCGCGCGTCGTGCGCGCCGCGCCGGGCGGCGATAGCTTCCGGGCCGAACCACTTGACCGAGGATCAGATGAAGCTGCAGGGCATCTTCGCGCCGGCCGCCACGCCGTTCGACGACGCCGGCGAACTCGACGTCAAGGGCTTCCGGCGCAACGCGGCCTTCCTGCTCGACAGTCCGCTCGCGGGACTCGTGCTCTTCGGCTCGACCGGTGAGGGCGTCTTCATCGACGAGGACGAGCGCGTCAGGCTCCTGAGCGCCACGCGGGAGCTGATGGCCGGCCGGCTCCTCCTCGCCGGCACCGGCGCCGAGTCCACCCGCGCCTCCATCCGGATGACGCGCGCCGCGGCGGCCGCGGGCGCCGACGCCGTGCTGGTACAGCCGCCCGGCTACTTTCGCTCGCTCCTGACGCCCGCGGCGCTCGAGGCCCACTACACCGCCGTGGCCGACGGCTCGCCGGTGCCGGTGGTGCTTTACCAGGTCCCCGTGCCGTTCCGGTCGGTCGACCTCGACGCGGCGCTCATCGCGCGGCTCTCGCGTCATCCCAACATCATCGGCGTCAAGGACTCGACCGGCGACGTGGCGGCGCTGGCCGGGCTCGTGCGCGACTGCGAGGCCGGGTTCGCGGTGCTGGTCGGCACTGCCGCGGCGCTCCTCGACGCGCTCGAGGCCGGCGCGGTCGGCGGCATCCTCGGTGTCGCCGCCTTTGCGCCGGCAGTGTGCTGCGAGATCTACCGGCGCTGGAGGGAGGGCGAGACGGCGGAGGCGATGCGCAGGCAGGCGCAGGTGGCGCCGCTGCATCGGGAGGTGGTGGCGCGGTTCGGCGTTGCCGGCGTCAAGGCGGCGCTCGATGTCCTCGGGCTCGCGGGCGGACGTCCGCGGCCGCCGCTCCAGCCGCTCTCAGCGGCGGATCGCGCTGGAGTCGAAGCGGCGGTTGCGGGAGCGCGCGAGTGAGCGGTGCGGGCGCCTCAGCGGACCCGCACCGCCGTCGCCCACAGCACGTCGCGTTCCCCGCGCACCTCGAATGCGGGCGCCGTTCCCTGACCGTGGCCGAACTCCAGCACCCACTCGGTGAAGACGTCGACCAGTGCGCCCTTTTCGTCGATGAACCCGGGCGAGAACCAGCCCCGCGCCAGCCGGATCAGGTAGGTGCGATCGTCGGGACCCCAGAGCCGCGGCGTCCACCGGGCCATCAGCGCGCCCTTGTCGTAGCTGATCTGCACCATCTGATCGTGGGGCTCCGAGGCGGGTGTGCCGTCCGGGTTCAACCACGTGACGCGGTAGGTCCCGACCAGCGGCGCCGCTTCCGCCGCGTCGGTGGTGACCGGATGACTCGCCGGCACCGTGAACGGCATCGCCACCGTGCGATCGGCCCAGGCCATGCGAAGCACGCCGCCGGTGGCGGTGACCGCCGGAACGTCCCACGTCAGCGCTTCGGTCATGCCGCCGGCCGTGGCCGTCACCGGCCAGCGGATCTGGCCCGATCGCGCCGGCGGGTGGTCCTCGTGGTACTGCTCCCAGACGGTGTCGAGCACCATGGTCCACCGCGGGCCGCTGTCGACCACCATCCAGACCGAGTACTTCCCCTTCGGCACCGCCTGACCGGCGAGCACGATGTCATGATCCGTCTGGAGCGTGGTGGCCATGTTGGCGCCCGGGGTCCATACCTCGCCCCACGCCACGGCGCGGCCGAAGATCACCGGACGTCCGCGCACGCGCGGGCGGGCATAGTCCACCGTGATCATCGTCCCGTCCACCGTCTGCGAGAGCCGGCTCCGCTCGCTCGCGCGGATCTGGCCGGCGGCCCGGCGCGGAGCGATGACCGCAACTGCAAGCAGCACCAGGAGCGCCGCTCTCACCCGAACCTCGCATCGATCGCGGCGCGGATCTCGTCGAGCGAGCTGCCCCCGCGGAAGAGCCGGTCGGCGAGCCGGGCCTGGCCCTGGCAGATCACGCACATGCGCGCCATCCCGTCCGCCTCGTAACAGCTCAGGAGCGAGTAGAAACCCTTGAGATCGGCGCAGCCGCAGTGGCAGCGGATCCCGTCGAGGATGTGCGGGATCCTGCGGGCCGCCTCGAACGCGGGGACGGCCTCCGGCGAGTCGGCCAGCTGGTCGTCGCGGAGGACCTTCGACGCGTTGACGCCCGGGCGGGGAACGGGATGGGGCCCGCGGCGGGACGAGCGGGTCTCACAGTGCGCGGCCGCGAGCGGCGTACCGCTCCACGCGAGCATGAGGGCGCCGCAGCCGGCGATGAAGCCGCGGCGGGTGACTGGAGCGAACGACATGGAACGCGGCTCCGGACGAGAAACGGGATCCGAAAAGAGCTGGCGGTCAGCCGACGCGCGCACGCAGCTGGGCCAGCCGGGCGCGCACCTCGCGCACCTGCGGCTGCAGCTCCGGATCGGCCTTGTCCCAGAGCTCGATGAACCGGGTGAACTGCTCGACGGCGCGGCGGGAATCGCCGCGCGCCGCGTACAGCTCACCCAGCCAGCGGTGGGCGGGCGCGCGCCAGCGCGCATCGGTGTACTGCTGGGCGTCGTTCGTGTTCAGGAACTTCTCGTAGTAGACCACCGCCGAATCGGGCCGCCCGGCCAGGTCGTGCGCGCGGCCGATCTGGACCCAGGCGTGCCGATCGTCTACCGAGTGTCGCGCATCGGCCTCGTGCAGCAGCCGGATCGCGTCGTCCCAGCGTCGCTCGGCCAGTGCGACACCGGCGCTGTAGAAGGCGCGCCGGCCGACCGGGTCGGGCACGGTTGGCGCGAAATCGCGCTCGTACCCCGCCAGCGCCTGGCGGGCCATCGCCGGGTCGGCGATCATCGTGGCGATATCGCCGATGATGCTCCACGGCCGCTCTGCCGCCGGCATCGAGTCGAGCGGATCGCGCGCGAAGCCCCGCGCGATGGCGGCGCGGGCGCGCACCCCGTCGCCCAGCTCGGCCGCGGCGTAGGCGGTATCCATCGCCGCCTGAAAACGGTTGGCGGCCGAATTGGCCGCGCGCACCGTTGCCTCGGAGGAAAGGGCCGACCAGTGGAGCGCGTCGTGGATCCGCCCGCGGCGCTCGGCCACCAGCGAGACGCCGAAGGCTGTGCGCGACGCCACGCGGCTGTTGGGGGCCGCGGCGTACGCCGCCCGGCCGACGCTGTCGGCGCGGTCCAGGTCGCCCCGGCCCCAGTCCGCGAGCCACTCCGCCTCGGCCACGTTGCCCTTCGGGAAGCGGACCCGGAGGGCGGCGATGGTCGAGTCGAGCGCATTGAACCGGCCGTTCCGGACCTGCTCGCGCAGGAGGTTGGTGAACGCCCCGGCGAACGAGCGCGGCAGCGTTATCACTCGCCGGTACAGTTGCTCCGCCCGCTCGTGATCTCCCTTCCGGCCGTAGACCACCGCGGCGTTGTTGAGCGCGCTGGTGCTGTTGGAGTCGAGCTGGATCGCATCCTCGTACGCGGCCAGCGCCTTGTCGTAGTCCGGCTGCGGCCCGTTGGTGTAGTAGTACCCTTCGGTGAGCAGCCGCTCCATCTCGGTGAGGCGGGCGCGGTGCCGGTACGCGGTGCTGATCGCGGCGAGCGCCTGCGCGCGGTCGAGGCCCTCGTTGCCCAGCAGCGCGGAGAGCTTGCGCCACGCCATGGCGAACGAGGTGTCGAGCGTCACGGCCTCGCGCAGCATCGCGATGCCGCGCTCGGTGTCGCCCTGCTCGTCCGCCAGGAGCGAGCCCTCGACGTACTTCCGGAGCGCCGGCAGCGACGGCGTCGTCACCCGCTCGAGTGACGAGCTCGCGCGGATGGTGCGGAGCGACTCGCCGGCCTTCTCGCGCACCGCGCGCGAGAGCTTCCCGAGCGCGTCGAGCAGCCCGTCCTCGCTGGACGCCGTCTCCCGGAAAGTCGCGAGCTCGGTGCCGTCGAGCGCCGCCACCAGCCGGCCGGAGATGACGTAGGTCTGCCCCAGCCGCACGATCCCGCCGTCGAGCACCGCCTTGGCGCCCTCGCGCGTCGCGATCTCCCGCGCAAGATCGAAGGTGACGGTTCCCTCGGTCGGCCGTTCCATGAGCCCGAGGATCTGCCGGATCGACGCGCGGGTCAGCACGTTGAGCGAGGTCGACTGCGTCAGGTCGGTCCGGAGCGCCTCCGCCACCGTGGCACCGAGCGTGGAATCGCCGGCCGGCGACCGGAAGTCGGCCACCACGAGCGTCTCCCTGTCGCCGAACGCGCCGGTGCCCCGGAGCGATGCCGCCGGCCCGATGCCGAGCGCGCGCGTCACCATGAACCCGATCACGAGGACCGCGAACGCGCCGATGGCCAGCGACCCGCCGAGCCAGGTGCGGCGCCACGAGACGTGGGGGCTCGCCTTGAGGGCGAGGGTGGCCAGCGTGCCGTGCTGCGCCGACGGCGTGCCGCCCGGCGTGCGCTGCGGCGTCGCGATGTAGGCCCGGTGCGCGGTGCGCTGGACATAGGCGGTGCCGAGGATCGCCGGCAGGCCGGCCAGCATGACGCCCACCGAGCCGGGGAAGACCCAGCCCGGCAGGCCGATCACGTCGGTGGCCGCCCACGCGGTCAGCGCCACGCCGGCAGTTGCGGCGGCCCACATGCCGAGCGCCCGGCCAAGCCGGATCCGGCCACCCTGCAGCACCGCGGGCGCCGCGGCGGCGTTGCCGCTCGCGGTGACGGTGTCGAGCACCCGCACGAGGTCGCGGGCCTGCTGCGGGCGGTCGTCGGGATCCTTGGCCAGGCAGGCGAGCACGAGCTCCGCGAGCGGGGCGGGGGTGTCGGCGCGGAAGGCGCGTGGATCGCGCGGCGTCTCGCCCATGTGCGCGGCGAGGAGGCGGGCGGGCGTAGTTGCGACGAAGGGCGGCTGGCCGGCGATCAGCTCGTAGGCCATCGCGCCGAAGGAGTAGATGTCGGCGCGGTGGTCGATGTTCGGATCGGCAGCCGCCTGTTCCGGCGACATGTAGGTCGGCGTGCCGATCGAGGTGCCCACCTGCGTCAGCGTCGCGTGGTCTTCACCCGTATCCGTCCGCGCGGCACTGATCGCCTTCGCGATGCCGAAGTCGGTCACGGTGGCGCTGCCGCCGGAGAGGAGGACGTTGTCCGGCTTGATGTCGCGATGGACGATCCCGTGGCCGTGCGCGTAGGCGAGTGCCCGGGCCACGTCGCGGAGGATGCTGAGCAGCTCGCCGTTGGAGAGCGGACCCTCCCGGAGCCGCTGGCGCAGGCTGTCGCCGTCGACGTAGGGCATGCTGAACCAGGGAAATCCGTCGGCGTCGCCGGCCGCGAGCACGGGCACCACGTGCGGATGCTGGAGCTGCGCCGCCAGCAGCACCTCGCGCCGGAACCGCTCGGCCGAGATGCCGGCGAGCAGCTCGGGGGCGAGCACCTTCACCACGACGCGCCGGTTGAGGGCGCGCTCGAGCGTGAGATAGGTGCGCGACATGCCGCCGCCGCCGAGCTCGCGCTGGAACTCGTACGTTCCCGACAGGGCCCGCTCCAGCCGGCTGCGGAGCTCGTCCATGGATGTCTCTGTAGGAGGAGCGGGAAGTATGTCGCCGCCGGACGGAGGCGGCAAGCTGAACGGCGGCGAGTCTGCCGCCCGCCGCCGGCACGCGGTAGCTTGGAGCGAGGGCCGACCGCCCCTCAGCGCCATACGCCGGACTCGAGACTCCCGACCGACCCGACTACACGGACAGCGACGTGCGCATCAGCGACATGAACTGGATGCAGGTCGAGGCGTACCTCAAGCGCGACGACCGCGCCGTGCTGCCCCTCGGCAGCACCGAGCAGCACAGCTACCTCAGGCTCACCGTCGACTGCATCCTCCCCGAGCGCGTCGCCGCGGAAGCGGCAGAGCCCCTCGGCGTTCCCGTCTTTCCGGTCCTGTCCTACGGCGTGACGCCCTATTTCCGGGAGTATCCGGGCTCCATCTCGCTCCGCGTCGAGACGCATCTCGCCGTCGTGCGCGACATCCTCGACGGGATGGCGCACAGCGGCTTCCGGCGCATCATGATCTGCAACGGCCACGGCGGGAACGGCGCGGTGCAGCAGTTCGCCCAGGAATGGGCCGCGGACCATGCCGGGTGCAGGGTGCTCTTCCATAACTGGTGGAACGCGCCGAAGACCTGGGCCAGGGTGCAGGCGATCGATCCCGTGGCGTCGCACGGCTCGTGGATGGAGAACTTTCCGTGGACGCGGCTCCGCGGCATCGAAGTTCCGACGTCGCAGCGCGCGATGGTGGACATGGAGAAGGTGCGGATGCTGGATCCGGTCGCCATGCGGGAGTACATCCCCGACGGGAACTACGGTGGGCTCTACGAGCGATCCGACGCGGACATGCTGTCGCTCTGGCAGGTCGCGGTCGAGGAGACCCGCGCGCTGCTCGACGGCCCGTGGGGCGGCGCGTCGTAGTGGCGCCGAAGGAGCGCTGTCTCGTCTGGGGGGCGGGCGCGATCGGCGGCACGCTGGCCGCGTTCCTCGCGCGCGCCGGTCACGACGTGACGGTGGTGGACAACGTGCCCGAGCACGTCGCCGCCATCAATCGCTCGGGGCTCGGCATCACGGGGCCGATCGCGGAGTTCTCCGTGCCGCTGCCCGCGTTCACGCCCGACGCGCTGGAGGGCACATGGGACACGATCATCCTCGCGACCAAGGCGCATCACACGGCGCCCGCCGTGCAGGCGCTGCTCCCCCACCTGACACCCGCCGGCTGCGTGGTGTCGGCGCAGAACGGGCTCAACGAGCTGACCATCGCCGAGGTCGTGGGCGAGCGGCGCACGGTGGGAGCGTTCGTGAACTTCGGCGCCGACTACATGGAACCGGGCGTGGTGCTCTACGGCGGCCGCGGTACGGTGACGGTGGGTGAAGCGTTCGGCCCGCCGGAGTCGCGCATCTCCCCGCGCGTGCTTCGGATCCGCGACGCGTGGCGCGACTTCGACGAGCGCGCCGCCGCGACCGCCAACATCTTCGGGTATCTCTGGGCCAAGGAAGCCTACGGCGCGATGCTGTTCGCCACGGCGCTCACCAACGAGTCGATCGCCGATGCCCTGGCGGCGCCGGAGTATCGGGAGCTCTACATCGCGCTCGCCCGCGAGATTCTCGCCGTGGCACTCGCCGAGGGCGTGCAGCCCGAATCGTTCGACGGCTTCGACCCCACGGCGTACCTGCCCGATGCGCCAGCCGGCGCCGCGACCCGCTCGCTCGACGATCTCGTGGCCCACAATCGGAAGTCCGCCAAGACGCACAGCGGGATCTGGCGGGACCTGGCCGTCCGGAAGCGGCCTACCGAGGTCGACGCGCAGCTCGGCATCATCGTCAGGCTCGGAGCGGAGGCCGGGGTGCCGACGCCGCTCACGGCGCGGGTGGTCTCGCTGATCCAGGAGATCGAGCGCGGCGAGCGCCCGCTCGCCCGCGAGAATCTGGACGCGCTCGCCTCGTGAAGGTCGACTTCACCGGCCGGACCGCGATCGTCACCGGAGCCGCGCACGGGTTCGGCCGGGCGATCGCCTTCGCCTTTGCCGAGCGGGGTGCCGCGGTCTGGGCGTGCGACGTGATCGAGGACGAGCTGGCCGAGACCGGGCGCCTCTGCCAATGCACGGTGCGGACGGTGGACGTGCGCGACAAGGCCGAGGTCGAGCGCTTCGTGGCCGACGCATCGGCGGCGGCGGGTCCGATTCACGTGCTGGTGAACAACGCCGGCGGCGTGCTGGGCCAGGTGGGCCGACCCCTGGAGGAAGTCACGCCGGCCGACTGGCAGGCCGTCTTCGACGTCAACGTGACCGGAGCATTCCTCTGCTCCCAGGCGGTGGCGCCGGGGATGAAAGCGGCGAGATCCGGGCGCATCGTCAACATCTCGAGCGGCGCCGGTCTCGGCATCAGCCTCACGGGAATCCAGGCGTATGCGGCGGCGAAGGCCGCGCAGATCGGGCTCACCCGCCAGCTGGCGCACGAGCTCGGACCGTGGGGCGTCACGGTGAACAACGTGGCACCGGGGTTCGTCCGCTCGAATCCGACGACCGAGCGGCAGTGGGAGTCCTACGGCGCCGCGGGGCAGAAGGCGCTGGTCGACGGCATCGCGCTCAGGCGCCTGGGGACGGTGGGAGACATCGCCGCGGGCGTGCTCTTCTTCGCGTCCGACTACGCGGGCTGGATCACGGGCCAGGTGCTTGCGATCGACGGTGGCAAGTGACGGAGATC
>JAICUF010000211.1 GCA_025935995.1 Gemmatimonadales bacterium | reverse complement strand
GGAAGGACGGAAGGACGGAAGGGTGGCTCAGTGGGCCATTCGGGTCCAGTCGGAGACGACGGTCACCAGCGTCTTGCCGCGGTCGCCGTGGGCCAGCAGGAGGAGCCGGCCGTCCGGGGCGGCCGTCACGTTCACCAGCCCGTCGGGCGAGCCGGGAACGCGGGCCGGGCGGCCCACCGCCAGCGACGGCGTCTCGGTGATCGGCACGGCCATGAGATAGCCCGAGGCGTCCACGTAGTACAGCGTGCGCCCGTCGTGGCTCCACGTGAGGAAGCTGCCCTGGCTCTGGGCCTCGCTGATCGCGCCGTCCAGGGACACGGCGATGCGCGCGCGCGCGGCGGGCAGGGTCGTGACGTACACCTCCGGCCGCCCGCTTTCAGTCGAGAGATAGGCCAGGGCCCGGCCCGACGGCGAGATGCGCGGGGTGGACTCGTCGGCATCGGTCGCGATGAGCGGCTCGAGGCGGGTGCCCGCCGAATCGAAGGTGAGGCGCGTGATGTCGAGCCCGGTCTGACTCACCTGGCGGGAGCCGACCGCGTAGCTCCCGTCCGGCGACCAGTCCTCGATCGGCCCGAGCCCCGGGGCCGCGCCCCCGTAGCGTGCCACCTCGCGGCGATCGGCATCGAGCACGTGGGTGATGCTGTCGCGCGCCGCCTTGAGCGCGACGCGATCGCCGTCGGGCGACCAGGCCATGGTGTACGAGAAGTCCGGGTGCGTGGTGAGTCGGGTCCACGAATCGTTCGTCGCCGTGTAGATCCACGCATCGACCAGCTGGCTTTCAGCCGAGGTGCGATCGAGCAGGATGCGCTGGCCGTCCGGTGAGAGCTCCGCCGAGCGGATCGAGGCCGAGCGGATGAGCGGGGTCACCACGCGGGTCGCGGGATCGAACCAGAGGACCTGCCGCTCCTGGCCCTGCGGTGCCACGTAGACCAGCGTCTTCCCCACCACCGAGAAGTTCCCGAGGAACTTGAAGGGCCACGTCTCGACGGCGGGCAGGAGCGAAACCGGCGTTCCCCTGAGATCGCCCGCCGCGGTGACCGGCTGCACGAAGACGGCGCCGTCGCGCACGGAGAAGATCCGCCCCTCGCTCAGGGCCACGTTGGACGGCACGTCGCTTACGCGCCGCGTGGCCGCCGACTCGAGGTCTCCCACGAGCAGCGCACCCTTCACATCCGAGCCGTGGCCCTCGGTGAAGAGAAAGTGGCGGCCGTCCGGCAGGAAGAGCGGCAGCCGGTGCGTCATCTGCTCCCCCTTCGGCAGCGTCGTGACCACGCGCGGCGTCCCGCCCGCAGCCGGCACGGCCGAGAGCGGTGAGAAGACGTCGGGGGCATAGACGATCGTTCCCGCGCGACTCCAGGTGCCGCCCCGGCCGGCGAGCGCGGGTGCGAGGTCGCGCACCGTCCCGCTCGCGAGGTCGATCCGCTTGAGGCGCCCCTCGGCGAAGAACCCGAGGCTCTGCCCGTCCGGCGACCAGAAGGGGTAGAGGGCGTTGCCGGTCCCCGGCAGCTGGCGCATGGCGCCGGTCGCGAGCGAGCGCACCCAGAGCGCGCGCGTCCCGCCGCAGATCGCGACGACCACGAGGCTCGAGCCGTCGGGCGAGAGCTGGATGAGGTTGCTGCCGCCCACGTCGGCGAAGACGCAGTCCCCCGGCGGGGGGGCGATGGAGGCCTGGAGGAGCGGCGCGGGAGTCGCCGTCCGCCGCGCGGCGACGAAGCCGAGCGCGATCCCGAAGAGCGCGGCGGCGGGAACCCATGCCCAGCGGAGGAAGGCGTGCCTCCGCGCGACGATCGCCGCCGGGGCGGGCACCGCGGACCGGCGCATGGCGACGGTGCGCGCCGTCCCCGCCGGCGCCTCGCCGCCGAGCGCGGCCTCGAACTCGGCGGCCGTCGCGAAG
>JAICUF010000196.1 GCA_025935995.1 Gemmatimonadales bacterium | reverse complement strand
GCCCGAGCCCACCGCCACGCCGCAGCCCACCGCCATACCGCAGCCCACGCCGGAGCCGTCGCCCGCGCGCCCAAGCGCGGCGCGCGTGATCGACACGAAGCTCGTGAAGGCGAAGATCAAGCGCGCCAAGCGCACGGCGACGTTCACCTTCGCCAACGTCAATGGCGCGAGACGCTTTCAGTGCGCGCTGACCAAGAAGGGCAAGAAGCGCAAGAAGGCGAGGTTCGCGTCCTGCGCGTCACCCAAGACCTACAAGAAGCTCGCTCGCGGCGCGTACACGTTCCGGGTGCGCACGGTCGGCGACGCCACTCCCGCGACCAGGCGTTTCAAGATCTGACGCGACCGGTCGAGCCCCGCCACCGATCCCGCGGCCGCTGAATCGATTCTCCACCGGTGGTGCCCGGGGCGGCGCCGACACCTCGGACCCTGCCTCATGACCCACAAAGCGCTCTATGCGCTTTGTTCCCCGCTTTGTTCCCCGCCGAGCTCCCTCCTGTCGGCGAGGCATCAGATGCCGACGCGCCGGAGAGTCGTCTGGCGGGCGATCCGGGATGTACGCGCAGGCGCGCAGATCGGCCAGGGCAACGTCGGGGGCCGGCCGCGCAGGTCGCATACCAAGCTCGGGGCACGGGCGCTGCAATGGGGCGTACTCGTCGCGCCGCCGGGCGCGGGGAAGACCGTCATGGCGAGCGCGCTGATCGCGCGGCGCCCCTGCTCCGACGCTCGTGCTGGTGCATCGCCGTCCGCTGCTGGAGCTGCGGATCAAGCGGCTGACCGAGCTCCTCGAGCTCGAACGAGGAGAATCGGCTCACCGTCCGAGCCGGGTGGCCGCGGCGTCGACGTGGCAATGATCCAGACGCTCACGCGCCGGGAGGACGCGGCGAAGCTGCCGGCAGGGTACGGGCATGTCGTCGTCGACGAGTGCCACCACGTTACGGCGGTCTCGATCGAGCGGTTGCTCCGCGATGTGCCGGCACGTCATGTGACGGGATTGACCGCCACGCCGCGACGCCGGGACGGCCACCATCCCATCATCGCCATGCAGTGCGGCCCGGTCCGTCACACGCTGACGACCACGCCCGCGGCCGCCGCGATGGTTCGCCGCGTCGTGATCGAGCGCCCTACCGAGCTCGACCCAGCCCTGCTGCCGGCCGACCCGGCCATCCAGGAGATCCTGGGCGCCGTCGCGGCGGGCGGCCGCTACCCACTCGTGTTGACCGAGCGGCGTCAGCACCTCCAAGCGCTCGCGTCGCTGCTCGAGCCGTCACCGACACCGCTGGTCACGCTGCACGGGCGCATGGGCGTGCGAGCGCGACGTGCTCGCAATGCCCGTCGCCTGGAACGGCACGATCATTCAGTACGCCGGACGCCTGCACCGCCATCACGACGCCAACGAGGAGATCCGGATCCTCGACTATGTCGATCACGAGATCCCAGTGCTGCGCCGGATGTACGCAAACGCCGACGCGCCTACGATCGCCTCGGCTACCGCTGACACCCCACCGCTCCTGCCGACTCGCGGCGTATCCTCTGACAATCGCCTCGCGAGCCTCCCAGCCACCCCCTCCCGAGCATCTCTCGCTCGCCGCGCTGACCGTGCGCGACGCACAGCTGGACCTGCTCGAAATCGAGCCGGTCGACCTCGGCCCAGGATCGCCCGCGACCGCCGCCCTCGCGCTCGAGCGCGGCCCCGCGCTCGATGACCCGCACACGCGTGGCCAGTAACGCCCCGGTCGCCTACCTGGACTCGTCCGCCCTAGTCAAGCTCATCACCGTCGAGCCAGAAACCCACGCGCTCCGCCGCGAGCTTCAGCGCTGGCCACACAGGGTCTCGAGCCTCCTCGCCGCAATCGAAGTGACCCGAACCGCGCGCCGCCTCGGTCCACAAGCGACACCTCTGGCCCCGCGCATACTCGCCGGGATCCGGCTCCTTGCCATCGACCCGATCGTGCAGACCGCGATGCAGATCGGCGGTCCACTGCTTCGGAGCCTCGACGCCGTTCACCTGGCCACCGCCGTCAGTCTCGGCCCCGAACTGGGCGTGCTCATCAGCTACGACCACCGCATGCTCGCCGACGCCCACGCTCTCGGTCTGCCGCACGCGGCGCCCAGCTGATCGTCCTCGGGGGCCAGAGAGCCCGGGCGCCCGAGCAGACCCCGGATTCACACCAGCGACCACCCGGTCCCGCACCGGCGGTGGGCAGGTGCCCAGCCGTAACGATCCAGGCTTGTGAGGCGCTCTTCGGCGCTGCAGAGCGACGTTGGTTCCCTGAGTTGATCTCAGTTTCGCTCAGTTTGTTCCCCGGATTGCTCCCCAGGCGTCGAGGCAGGTAGCGAACGCGGCCGGACCCGTGTCGTGGTTCCTGCGTCAGGTCGAGGCGACCCCGGGGAGCGATTCGAGGACTCCGGGGCGCAGTTTTCGAGGCCGTGCATCCGTCCGAGGTCGACCCGGCCCGGTGCAGTGTCTGGCGTGTGCCGGATGGGCGCGAGCCGCATCACGTTCGCAGACGGCGGAAGGCGAGGCTCATTCGGAGAACTCCCCCACCCACCCACCGCGCGGCCGGCGGCGGCG
>JAICUF010000085.1 GCA_025935995.1 Gemmatimonadales bacterium | reverse complement strand
GAAATCCTTCTCGAGCAGGAGCGGACCCGGGCCCCACGCGTCCTCGAGCGCCCGGGTCGTGACGCGGTACTCCGCATCGCGGAAGGGCTCGGTCGCGGCGGGCAGATGGTACTTCACGGAGGGGATGGCGAGGATCCGGCCGGCGCGATCCAGATCACGCGCCGCGCGCACCAGTGCCAGGTACTCTTCCAGCGACCGGTCCCATCCCCGCCCCTTCCACGTGACCGTCCACCCGTCGCGTTCGTCCGCCGACCGCCGCCGCTCGACCTTCATCCGCGACTCGTGGATCGCCCACGCCGACATGCTTTGGTCTCCGCGCTCGTCCTCGGCGATCACCGTCTTGAGCACGGCGAAGGCGAGACCGGCGTCCGCGTCGGCCTCGAGCTGATCCACGCGGAGGGAGAGCTGACCCGACCCCTTCCCGATCGGATGGGCCAGCGGCACCCCCATGAACTCCGTGGAGAGGTCGATGCGATAGCGGTCGAGGATGTGCGCCGGCCAGTCGGGCCGCCACTCGCGGCCCCACGCGGCCGCGTCACGCGCAAGCTGCGCGCGCATCCGCCACTGCCTGTCGGACCTGTTCGCGCTCCGCTGCCGGGAGTGGCGGGCCCCAGGGCTCATCACAGGCGGCGTCGGGGAGGGCGCCATCCGCAGCCGCGGCCCAGAGCATCCGCCGGATGTAGCCCTCCATCGGCTCGACGAAGGTCGCCTCCGCCAGCCGATCGCAGCAGGCGGACAGCGTGACGAACCGGTCCCAGTCGCACTCTGCCGCGGCGCGGAGGAGTGAGGCCTGCATCCCCGGCAGCGCCGCGCCCATGCCGACCAGCGCCGCCTCGGCACCGAGCATGATGGAATAGCCGAGGAAGCGGTCTTCGCCCGTGATGAGCAGCTTGCCGGGGTGGCGTCGCACGAGGGCCGCGATCCGCTGGAACGTCATGACGGAATCGAGCGTCGCGACCTTGATGCCGGCCACGGCGGGGAGCGCCAGGATCGCGCTCAGCGTCGCGTCGTCATAGGCGACGCCGCCCGCCGCCTCGTAGAGGTAGAAGCCGATCACGGGCAGCTCGCGGCTCAACCGCCGATGATGGGCGACGGGGTCGTGCCGCTCGGGAAAGGCGAGGATGGCATCGGCGCGGCCGCGGCGGGCTTCGATCGCCATGGTGATGTCGCGCGCCCCGGCGACGACGATCCGGTCGGGCAGTGCCTCGCGCCAGGTGTCGAGCACGAGGCGGCGCTGCTCGGCGGTCAGGTGCGGGCCGCGGCCGGTGTGGGCCCACACCGCGACGCCGGCGATGGGCTGGGCCGCCATCCACCGGGCGTAGCCGCGCTGCGCCTCGGCGTCGATCTCCGTTCCGCGGAAGGGGACGGGTACCGCGGGGATGAGACCGTGTCGCAGCTGCGCGGACAGCTCGTCCGCGGTCACGGCGCGAGGGCCCGCGCGTTCCCGGATTCGATCGCGGCGCGGGTGGAGGAGTCGAGGTCGAGCAGGTCGAGCCGCGCCACCGCGGTCTCCGGCAGCCGGAGCGGCTGGCCGGTACCGAAGACGAATCGCCCGGGGCCGATCGTCGAGAGGAGGGTCGCAAGATGATCTTCCGGCGGGCCCCACACCCACGAGATATCCCACCAGAGGCGAGCCGCCTCGTCGGGTGTCGAGCCGAAGTGAACCTCGTCGATGAAGCCGCGGTCGGCGTGGGTCACGAGGAGCCGCACCCGCGCATCGGCACGGATGAGCGCGCGCACCGCGGCGCCGGGCAGCTCCTCCGCGCGGTCGTTGGGATGCCGCTGCCGCCCGTCCTCGAGGCGCACCGCCAGCAGGAGCGCAATCCCCGCTTCGCCCGCGGCGGCGGCCAGCCGGCGCATGGCGGCCCCGGCGGGATCGATGCCGTAGAAGGTGGGATCGGCCCGCACGGCCGGAGCGCGCGCTTCGATGGCCGACGCGATGATGTCCTCCCAGCCGTCGAGGCCGGGATGCACCGCGGGGACGGGCCGGAAGCGCGGCTCGGCGTCCGCCGCCTCCAGGAGCCATCCGTTGCCTTCGGAAGGGTCGCGCCAGAAGATGCCGGGCAGGTGCGAGATCCACGCGTCGTCGATGCCGGTCCGGTCCATGGCCCTGAGCAGATCGCGCGGCGCCGTCCCGGGTACCCGGCGCCACGGGTACCCGCCGACGAAGGCGTTGACGTCGGTCACCATGTCAGACGTTCCCGAAGGCGCCTGGGGGGAAGATGCGGGCGGCGTTCCGCCAGCGGATCAGCTCGAGGTCGGCAGGCGCCAGCAGCTGCTCGAGATAGCGCAGCTTGGCCCACCCGGTGTCGATCGTGAGGTCGCAGCCCCAGAGGAGCCGTTCGACCCCGGCCGCCGCGAGGCAGGCCTCGAGCATCCCGCCGTCCACGCCGCTGCCGGAGAGATCCACGAAGACGTTCGGGACGCGGCGGACGATCGCGAGGGAGTGCAGCCAGTCGCCGCCGCCGCCGATGTGCGCCAGGATGAAGGACACCGCGGGATGGCGCCGCGCCAGCGTGCAGAGCTCGGCGGCGTCGGACGCTTCCTGCCCTGGAAAATCGCGGCGGCGGTGCTGCCAGATATGCTGCAGCACGGGAAGCCCGTACGTTGCAGCGGCGGCGCAGACGGGGTCCAGCAGCGGGTCGTCGGCTCGCCGGCTCGCGGCCCGCTTCACGCCGATCATCCCGGCCGCGGCGCCGCGTGCAATCTCGGCGGCGGCGTGCGTTGTATAGTTCGGATTGACGGTGACGTACCCGCGGATGCGGTCGGGATGCTCGCGCTCGAGGTCGCGCTGGACCCGGTTCGCTTCCTCGACATCGGCCGGCGACGGGAAATAGATCGGAGAAGTGAGTCCCCAGCTGCCGAGTACCGAGCTCACGTGGAAGGTGATGCCGACGCGCTCGCCGGCCCGGAGCCGGCTCGCGTTGCGCTCGCGCCAGTCGGCGCGGGGAGTGCGCGCATGGAGGAAGTGTGCGTGGACGTCGATCAGCACGTCTGCAAGATGCGGCGGACCCGATGAGAAGTCGAGTCATCAACAGACAACCCGAGGAGCGATGCATGCGGCGGTGCGGGCGTTTCGGCTGGGCGGGACTGGCGGTGCTGCTGGCGGCCGGGTGCGCGCCGGCGGGACCGCGCATGCGGCAGGGCACGCCGGCCGATCTCATGGATGCGGAGCACATCAACACTCCGTCGGTGCAGTCGCTGGACGGATTCAGCCAGGCCGTGCGGGTGGGGAGCACTCTCTACGTGTCGGACCAGGTGGCCCTCGACAGCGCAGGCGCCGTCGTCGGCGGCGACGATCTCCGGCTGCAGCTGGAGCAGGCGCTCCGGAACCTGGGCGCCGTCCTCACGGCGAGCCGCGCGCTCCCGGCCGACATCGTGCAGATGACGGTCTACGTCGTCGGCTACCAGCCGGCCGACTACGCGATGGTGCGCGACGCGATCACCGCCTTCATGCCGGCCGGCCACCCACCGGCGCTCACGCTGGTCGGCGTGTCGGCGCTGCCGGCGGCCGGGCTCAAGGTCGCGATCGACGCGGTCGCGCACGTGCGCGGGCAGTTCATCGATCGGGACCGGCTTCCCGGCGGACCGCTCAGCCCCGGTCGCTGAGCGCTTCGTCGAGCAGCGCGAGCGTGGCGTCCACCACCGGCTCGTCGTGGGCCAGCGAGACGAAGTTGTAGGCCGACCGCTTGAAGAGCAGGCCCCGGCGGGCGGCCGCGCGCGCGAGCCGGATCCCGTCGGCCTCCTCCATCTCCAGGAAGCACATCTCCGGAATCCCGAGCACGCGTCGCACGAGATGCGGGTGCCGTCCCGCCAGATCGCGCAGGCCCCCCAGCAGCCGGCCGCCGATCCGCGCAAGGTGCGCCGGCACCTCCGAGCGCTCCATCACGTCCAGGGTGGCGCGGCACGCGGCGAGTGAGACGAACTCGGTCGCGAGCGTCGACGAGATCCAGGTCCGCGTCGCCGCCTCCATGATCTCGCGCCGCCCGCCGACCAGCGCGAGCGGGAAGCCGTTCGCAATCGCCTTCCCCAGCACCACGAGATCCGGCTCGAGGCCGTAGCGCTCCGTCGCGCCGCCGACGGCCAGGCGGCATCCCGTCTTGATCTCGTCGATGATCAGGATGGCGCCCGAACGCCGCGTCTCCTCGCGCAGCATGCGGAGCCACTCCCCGCCGGGTTCGGCCAGGACGATCGGCTCGAAGGCGACCGCGGCGAGGCGATCGCCCGCGGCCCGGATGGCGGCGCGGCCGCGCTCCACGTCGGCGAAGGGGAGGGTGCCGCTGATGGCGGCGCCGTCCGGCACGCCGGGGGTGCCCGGTGCCTGGGCCCAGTCGAGCCAGCCGTGGTAGCCCGATCCCAGCACGTCGCTGCGCCCCGTGTGCGCCCGCGCGATGCGCACGGCGGCCGCCATGGCCTCCGCGCCGGTCTTGAGGAAGCGGAGCGACTCGATCCAGGGCATCCGCCGGCTGATCACCGCGGCCAGCTCATCTTCGAGCACCGGAGGGAGCGGTCCGACCGCGCCGGCCTCGGCCGCCGCCGTCACCGCGGCGGTGACCGCCGGATGCGCATACCCCAGGGCAACCGCGCCGAGCGCCATGATGTAATCGGTGTAGCGATTGCCGCGGTCGTCCCAGACGTCGGCACCGCGCGCCGATACCATCCGCGCGGGAAGACCGGGCACCGCGTCGCCGAAGAGCGCGGCGGGTCGCTTGCTGCCGGTGGAGGTGAAGCCGGGAATGCGGTCGCTCACCGCTGTCTCACTGGAGGTGAAGCTGGCCCAGCCGGGCGGGATCCTGCCGGTCGCCCCGAAGCCAGACCCAGCCTCCGCCGCCGCTCCAGACCAGTTGTCCGGCGCGCCGCTCCCGTCCGCTCCGCATCTCGTTCACGATGATGTCCAGGTCGCTGAGCTGACCCTGCGCGGGCTCCCAGCTCGCCGGCGTCAGCTGAAGCTCGATGCGATAGCCGTTCGCGGTGCGCGCCCAGCCCCCATCGACCGACGCCTTCGCCGTGCCCCCGACCGACCGCACCCGGATCGTGCCGCCTTCCTCGGGCACGACGAGCACGCCGACGACCTCGCCCGCGGTGTCGCGAAGGTAGAGCTGCACGCCGTCGGAATGGATGTCGTCGGGCTCGTTGTCGAGACGGAGCGGCGCGGCGTCCGCCGGGCGGAAGACCAGCTCGGGCTTCACGACGTCGATCGCGATCGCGAGCCCGCGTTCGTTCCAGTTGACCCACGCCGTGGCGGCGAATTCATCGGGTCCCGCGTAGGGCAGCTCGCTCCGGCGGTACTGGTCCTCGTGATCGATGGCGATCGGTGCTCTCGCATCGAAGTGTTCCAGGGTGCCGTAGGGCGCCGCCGCGAGCGGCGGCTCGAGCCGCGTCTGCAGAAGCGGCTCGAAGGCGGGCCGCGGCGCCCGGCGGCCGCCGAGGCGGACCCGGCCTTCGCCGCGCTCGATGGTCCAGCCCTCCAGGTGCCCGGCGTGGCGATCGGTGCCGTCGGCGGTCTCCACCTCGATCATGCCGCCCTCGACCCGCACGCTCCGGATGGCGGCGCTCCCGGTGGCGCTCTCGATGACAGTCACGCAGCGGGCCGAGCGTCCCGACGCCCGCTGAACCAGAAAGCGCGCGGACTCGGCAGAGCCGGGCACGCCCGGCCCGCTCGCACGGAGCAGCTGGCCCTCGAAGACGAGCTGCGCTCTGAGGGTCGCACCGCCGGCCTCACTCTCGACCAGGATGGGCCCACCGTCGACCTCCATCGCCTCGACATCGGTCACGAAGCGATCGTCGAGCGCGGCACCGCTCCACGCTCCGGACGGCCACTGGACCGTGCCCGCCAGATGCCACGGCAGCTCGACCGTGCGGGCCTCCGGTGCGTCGAGCTCCACGAGATCGAGGACGTACGCCGGCCCCGACACGATCGTCCGGGTGAGCTCGCCGAACCGCCCGCGGACCCAGCCCCAGTCGCCCGCGGTGTCGAATGCCTCGCAGAGTGCATCCGCGTCCTCCTGGGAGAGGCCGTCGAGTCGAGGCGCGTTGTGCGCGAGCGTCGAGCGGTACCAGAAGAGGTCGTCGGCCACGTAGGAGCCGGTGCCGGGATCGCGGAGCCAGTGCACGCCGTCGGCGAACAGGGTAAGGCTCAGGCTGTCCGGGTGGCCGTGGCCGCCGCCGCGCGGCCCGCACTCGAGACTGACGTAGCGGCCCCCCTCGCGCAGCACGGCGAGCCCCTGTCCCGCCAGCAGCGTGCTGGCGGGCCGCCACGCCTCCGGCTCTCCGTCGAGGGCAGGCATCATGCCGACCAGGGCATTCCAGGAGAGATCGGCGCGGCCGCGCGCGGCCGGCGCCGCCTCACCGGCTTCGTGCAGCCATGAGTCGAGCGGGATGGCGGGCCGGGCCGGCACGCGATACAGCGCCGCGAGCCAGTCCGGCAGCTCCTCGGCCGAGGCGTCGTCACGCTCCAGCGCGGCGATCCCCCGCTCCCAGACCTCGAGGTACATCGGGTGCGCGAGGGAGACGCCGAAGCGGGAGTCCTTCCGCGCGGGATAGGTGAAATCCGGCAGCGCGGTGAGCGTCGGAGCCCGAAGCGCCGCGAGGAGGCGTGCGGCGAGCTCCGGATCGGCGACCAGATCGACGCCGGCAGCGCGTGCCCACGCCAGGCCGGTGAGCATGCCCTGCAGGGTGAACAGGTGATAGTTCTCGCCCTCGTACCACATCCCGTCGGCGCCGAACCCGTGCATCAGCTGCGTGGCGAGGCCGGTCTCGCTCTCGATGGCGCGCGCGGCGAGGTCTTCGTCCTCGAACCAGACCGCGATGGCCACCAGGGCGGCGTTGTTCCAGGCCTGGCGGTTGGAGAAGCGCTCGTCGAATTCGCCGATCAGGTTCGCCGCCTCGTCCGCGACGGTCGACACGAGATCGGCGGTGCTGTCGTCGAGGGCGCCGGCGGAGCGCAGGAGCACCGCGGCGCCGAGATAGCTCGTGATCCAGATCGACTCGAGGTAGGTCGAGAAGAAGAGGCGCGAGGGCCCGAGGACGTTGTCATCGTTCGGGGAGTCGAGATACTGCTCGCCGTAGACGCGGAGGATCTCTTCGGCTCGCCGGCCGGCCGCCTCGTGTCCCGTGAATGCGTGCACCGCCGCGAGGTGGGCCGCGCGCTCGGCCAGCCAGAGATGCTGCCACCGGGCCCAGTGGCGGTGATGCCGCTCGCCCGTCCACTCGCGGCCGCAGCGGGGACAGCGGTGCCGGTCCGGACTCCATGGGTCGAACACGAGAGCGGCGCCGTCGTCGGGACAGATCCCGCCGTCGGCGGAGAGGAGCGCCTTCACCCGCGGCACCGGCGGCATGCGGTCGATCACGGGCGCTGCCCGCTCCGTGAGCCGATCGAGCAGCGCGCCCAGATCCGCGGACTCCGCGATCTCCGCTCTCCGCCGCTCCAGCTCGTCCGGCATCAGCACACGCGCACTCCTTCCGGTGACCAGGTGACGGGCAGGAGCGCCGCCCCGCCCGCCCGTGCCGCCTGCGCGACCTCGTCCGCGCGACCGGGCGCCACGAAGAACATGCATCCGCCGGCGCCCGACCCCGCGGCCTTGCCGCCCAGCGCGCCGGCCGCGGACACGGACGCTTCCAGCCGTGCCATGTCGTCGGTGCGCATCGCCGGATCCAGCTCGCACTGCAGCGACCAGTTCCGCGAGAGCAGTGCGCCCGTGCGCGGCAGATCGCCGGCCCGGAGCGCCTCCGCCATCTGCGCCGCGACCTCCTTCAGGCCGTGCAGGGCTCGCACGACCTTCGCGTCCCGCCGCTCGAACGCCGCGATCACCCGCGCGATCGTGCGGCCCGAGATCCGCGACATGCCGGTGTAGCAGAGCACCAGGCTCCGCTCGAGCTCCACCGCGAACTCTCGATCGAGCACGAGGGGCGTCGCCGTGACGGCCGGATCGAGGAACTCGAAGTACTGGAAGCCGCCGAGGGCGGCGATGTACTGGTCCTGCCGCCCCCCCGCGATCCCCGCCTCGTCGCGTTCCAGCCGGCATCCTTCCTCGGCGAGGTCCGTCGGCGAGAGGGGGAAACCGCGCACGGCGGCGAGCGCGGCGACGAGCGCCACGTCGAGCGATCCGGAGCTCCCGAGCCCGGAGCCGGGCGGCACATCGGACCGGGTGGTGAGCGTGCAGGGACCTACGGGGTGCAGGCGCAGCGCGGCCTTGAGCAGGTCGAGCCGGCCGTCGGGCACCGGCGTGAGACCGTCGGGCAGCGTGACCTCATCGTCGAGGTCCTCCGACACCAGCCGGACGTCATGTCCGCCGCACACCGCCTGCGCATGGGTGCGCAGCGCGATCGCCGCGGCGACGACGGCGCCGCCTTCGGTCGCCGAGAACGGCGGCACGTCGGTCCAGCCGCCCGCGAAGTCGAGGCGGACCGGCGCCGAGGCCGTGGTGGTGCGAAGCGACGGCGTCATCGCGCCGCCGCGGTCCAGTCGTGAATCGTCGGCAATTCCCCTCGCAGGTCCATCCGCACGCCACCGAGCCGGCGGCTCATTCCCTGGAGACCACGGGCATGATACAGAAAGGCCACCGGCATCTCCGAAGCGAAGCGCTGCTGTGCCGCCGCCGGGTCGGCGCTCACGGGGGCGCCGGCCAGCGCGGCGAGCGGCGCCAGATACCCGAGGCCGGGGTCGCCGGGCACGCCGAGGACCGCGGCGTCGAAGTCGTGCCGGGGGCCGTACGTCCGGTCGAGAAAGGCGGCAAGCTCGAGCTGCCGGATCCGCGCCGTCACGCCGACCGCCGCGAGGCGCGCCTGGATCATCTGTTCCAGCGCCGCCTCTCCGCTTCCCACCGTCAGCATCTCGAACGCGATCCGCCGGCCGCCAAGGAGGCGTCGCGCCTCGGCGACGCCTCCGGAATCGTGGGCCGGCGGAAGATAGCCGGGGACATCGGGTGGGACCGGACCCCAGGCGGGTGTCCCGAAGCCGTAGAGGTAGCCGTCCACGATCTCCCGGCGGTCGATTGCGAGGGAGACGGCCCGCCGGACGTTGCGGTCGTCGAACGGCGGCCGTCGGGTGTTGAAGACCAGCCCATAAGTGAAGTTGAGCGGGTAGCTCACCACCTTGAGCGCGGGGTCGCGCCGCACGAACGAGGCGTGCGCGGGCTGGATCCCCGCGACGTCGAGCTCGCCCGAGGTGAGCGCCGCGAGCTTGGTGGTCGGTTCGTCCACCACGACGACGATGAAGCGGCTGAGCGACGGCGGCCCCCCGAGCTCCGGCGGAAAATCCGGATTCGCCTCGAAGACCCAGCGCCGGTTGGGCTCGTGCGCCACGAACCGGAAGGGGCCGTTGCCGACCGGATGCTCGTTCCAGACTGCCTGGCGGAGCCGCGCATGCGGGACGGTGTCGAGCAGGTGCCGGGGGACGATCGCGAGGTCCGTCAGCACATCGGGAAAGGTCGTGACCGGCGTCGCAAACCGGAGCGTGACGGTCGAGTCGTCCGGTACCCCGATCGCCGTGATGCCGCCGAGGTCGCCGAGGCGCGGGTACCCTGTCGCGGGGTCGCGCGCGGCATCGAGCGTGTAGGCGACATCGGCGGCGGTGGTCGGCATGCCGTCGTGCCAGCGCACGGTCGTGCGAAGATGGAAGGTCAGCGCGCGCCGGTCGCTCGACCACTCCCAGCGCCGCGCGAGATACGGCTCCGGCACGAGGAGGCTGTCGTAGCGTGCGAGGGTGGTGAGCAGGACGTAGCGCTGCACCTGCCGGGCGGCCGGATGGACGGTGAGCAGCGGATTGATGCTCTGGAGATCGGCGCCCGAGGCGTAGAGCACCGTTCGGCCGCGCCGCGCGGCGAGCGGGCCGCAGGCGCCCAGCGCGAGCAGTGCGGCGGCGAGCACGAGGCGGCGGGCGGGAATCACGCTTCATCTTACACGCGATCCGCCGCCTCCGCTCTACTGGCGAGCCCCGCCGCCCCGCGCGACATTGCGGCATGCTGCCGTCGCTCCTCCGCCGCGCCATCGGCGGCCTCGCCGTCGTCGCCGGCGTCATCACGCTCACCTTCTTTCTCCTGCGGCTCGCGCCCGGCGACCCCGCCGAGCGTCTCCTGGGCCCCACCGCGACGACGGAGCAGATCGCGGCGCAGCGGCATGTCCTCGGGCTCGACCGTCCGCTTCCCGCGCAGTACGGCGCGTGGGTCGCCCGCTTTCTCCGCGGCGACTGGGGCACGAGCATCTCGACCGGCCGGCCGGTCCGGGCGATGCTCGCCGCCGCGTGGCCGGCCACCGTGCGCCTCGTCGGCATCTCGCTCGTGCTCAGCTACCTCCTGGGCATCCTCATCGGGGCGATCCAGGCCACGGCGAGTCGCCGGGTGGATACCACGCTCAGCATCGCCACCGTGACGCTCTTTGCCATGCCCGGCTACTGGCTCGGGCTCATGCTGGTCATGCTCTTCACCTACCGCGCCCGGCTCCTGCCGTCGTTCGGATCGCGCGGCTTCGACGCCGACTTTCTCCCGCCAGCCGCGCGGCTCGCGGACGCCCTCCGCCACCTCGCGCTTCCGCTCGCGACGCTCACCCTGGTCGGCCTCGGCGGCACCGCCCGCTTCGTGCGCGGCGCGATGCGCGATGTGCAGCACGCGCCCTTCATCACGGTGGCGCGCGCCAAGGGCATCACCGAGGCGCGGGTGACGCGACACCACATTCTGCGGAATGCGCTCGTCCCGGTCGTCACCCTCCTCGGGCTGTCGCTGCCCGCCCTCTTCTCGGGCGCCGTCTTCATCGAGGCGATCTTCGCGTGGCCGGGCGTGGGACGGGTCCTGGTCGAAGGGGTGCAGGCGCGGGACTATCCGGTCGTCATGGCGGCCACGGCGGTGAGCGCGGTGCTGGTCGTCGCGGGGAATCTGCTCGCGGAGGTACTGGCGGCGCTGGTCGACCCGCGCCTCCGGGACGCCGCCGCGTGAACCGCCTCGCGGCCGACGGCCGGGCGCGGTTCGGCGCGGGACTGCTGTCGCTCGCGCTGCTCGCCGCCGTGCTGGCGCCGCTCATCACGACGATCGCGCCGGCGGTCCAGCGCGACGTCGTCGCCACGCGGTTCCTGCCGCCGTTCGCGCACGATCTGCACGGCGTCCTGCACCCGCTCGGCACCGACCGGCTCGGCCGCGATGTCTGGTCCCGCCTCGCCTACGGCGCCCGCATCTCGCTCGGCGTGGGCTCGCTCGCGGTGCTCATCTCGACCGTGCTCGGCGTGGTGGTGGGGACGGTGGCCGGCACCTGGCAGGGGCGGCTCGGCGCGCTGCTGCTCGCGGTGACCGACTTCGCGCTGGCCCTGCCCCGCGTCGTCCTGCTCCTCCTCCTCGCCGCGCTCTGGCGACCCAGCGCCGCGCTCGTCGTCATCGTGCTGGGAGTGACGGGCTGGATGAGCGTCGCGCGGCTGGTGCATGGCGAGGCGCGGCTCGCCGCCTCGCGCCCGTACGCCGAGAGCGCACGGGCCCTGGGGGCGTCGCGGCTCCGGCTCCTGCGGCATCACGTCCTGCCGAATGCGCTCACGCCTGCGATCGTCGCGGCGGCGCTCGGATTCGGGAACGCGATCCTGCTCGAGGCCGGCCTCTCCTTCCTCGGAGTGGGCGTGCAGCCGCCGGCCCCGTCCTGGGGCAGCATGATCGCGTCGGGCCGGGACACGCTGGTCAACGCGCCGTGGGTCGCGGCCGCACCCGGCGTCGCGCT
>JAICUF010000174.1 GCA_025935995.1 Gemmatimonadales bacterium | reverse complement strand
GATGCTGCGGAGGAGGGACCGGCCGGTCTCGCGCACCGTGGATCGCTGGGTCGGCGGGGTGCATCTGACGGGCCCGGTCCCTGAATGGATGTGGGATCCGGCCGCCGGAACTGCGCGGCGGGCGGGAGATGCCTGAGCCCCGCCTGCCGCGGCGGCAACCATCGGCGGCGAGTCGGTGTCCAATGGCACATGCGCCTCCCTGCCCGGCCGGTCAAACCACTGGAGCTGCCCATGTCCGCCAAGACCCTCACTCGCCCCATCGCCGTCGTCGCACTCGTGCTCACTGGCGGCGCCGGCCGGCTCGCCGCCCAGCACGTCGGCGACCGGCGGGATGACGCCGAGTGGACGTCGGACTGCCGGCAGCGCGACCGCGACGACGATGAGCGCGAGCGGTACTGCGAGGTGCGCACCTCCGGCTTCGCCGCCGCTGGCCGGAGGATCAGTGTGGAACCGGGCGAGAACAACGGCGTGGAGTTCATCGGGTGGGACCGCGACAGCGTCGCGGTGCACGCGCGCATCCGCGCCGACGCCGGCTCGGTCGCGGACGCACGCGCCCTCGCGGGCCGGGTGCAGATCGTGAGCGCCCCGTCGGGGATCCTGGCCCAGGGGCCCGACACGCGCCGGCGCGAGTCGTGGTCGGTGAATTTCGTGGTGTTCGTCCCCCGCCGGAGCGACCTCATCGCGCATACCGAGAGTGGGCCGCTCGCGGTCACCGACGTGACCGGGTCGATGGACCTCCGGACGGAGAACGGCCCGCTCGAGCTGACCGACGTCGGCGGGGACGTGCACGCCCGGGCCGAGAACGGCCCGCTGGGGATCGCACTGGGCGGGCAACGGTGGAACGGCGAAGGGCTCGACGCGGAGACGGTGAACGGCCCGCTCGCGCTGGCGATCCCGACCGACTATTCGGCGCGCCTGGAGACGGGGACCGAGAACGGTCCCATGAGCGTCGACTTCCCCATCACGATGACCGTGCACGGACGCCTGACGCGGCGGCTCTCGACCGTGCTCGGCGCCGGCGGACCGACGGTGCGGGCGGTCACCACCAACGGACCGGTGGAGATCAGTCGCCGCTAGGCGCACCCGCGACACGCGCGAACTCACGCACGATGTCGCCGGCCCGCGCCAGTACGCGGATGCCGGCGACACTCTTTCCCGCCTGCCAGTATTCGTGGTCTCCCGTCGTGTCGAGGGACGCGCGCTTGAGCTCGCGCAGCGATTTCAGCGCGTAGAACGTCCGCATCCAGTGCTTCGTCCGCCGGTGCCGCAGCAGCCGCCGCGCGAGCGGTCCGGCCCGGAGGCCCATGTGCTCGATGTAGGGCGTCCGGATCACCGCGACCGGCACCCCCGTGATGCGCTCCGTGAGGACGATATCGTCCTCGTCCGCGGCGAGCACCGCGGCCTTGTAGGCGTCGCTCGCCTGGCACTCCGGCGTGGCGATGAAACGGGTGCCGAGCTGAGCGCCGGCGTAGCCGAGCCGGAGCGCGGCCGCGAATTCGGGCGGCGTACCGATGCCGCCGGCGCAGAGGACAGGAAGACCGAGATCTCCCACCTCGGCCAGCAGCGCCTCGGGATCGCGAGGTCCCGGATGCCCGCCCGCCCGGCGGTTCACGCCGACCAGGCCATCCACTCCGGCGTCACGCCCCTTCAGCGCCCACTTCCGCTCGGTCACGTCGTGATACACGACGCCGCCCAGCGGATGGACCCGATCCACGATCCAGCGGGGGTTTCCGAGCGAGGTGACGAAGAAACGGACTCCCTCCTCCAGCGCCACATCCACCCAGCGGGCCACGCGCTCCCGGTAGTAGCGCGACGACCCCTCGATCAGCGCGTTCATTCCCACCGGCTTCGACGTGAGCCGGCGGATCAGCCGCAGGCCCTCGCGGAACTCGTGCCCGTACACATAGGTGAGCGAGACCGGCTGCACCACGCCGATGCCACCCGCCTCCGACACCGCCGCCACCAGCTCGGGATTGCTGCACGGATACATGGCGCCGCAGACGAGCGGCACCTCGATGCCCAGCGCCCGGCTGAACGGAGTGTCGAGCAGCCCGCTCACACCGGCGCGAGCCGCCAGCGCACCTGCACGCGGGCCACGACCTCGGCCGCCCCGTTCCGGATCAACGCCTCGACCGGATGCTCCATGGGTCCCGTCACCACCGGGATCGCCGCGGTGCACTCGGCCACGAGCGTCCCGCGGGCCTTCTTCAGAAAGTCGGTGGAGAGCCCCACGACGATGCCGCGCACCGAGGGCGGCAGCCCCGCCAGCATGGCGAGCCCGCTCGTCACCTCGCCCAGATTGACGAGTGCGATGGCGTGGATGGAGTTCAGATGGTTGCGGACGGCGCGCCGGTCTCGCAGCTCGACGCGGGCGTAACCCGGCGTGAGCTCGAGGACGGTGGCGCCGATCGAGCCCGTATACGGCGCCGTCCGGCCGACCAGGCGGCTGAACGCCCAGCGGCCGCCGGGAAGCGGCGAGAGCCGCTGCCAGAGCCGGAGCAGCCGCGCGTCCGGCGACGCCGCGCTCATCGCCCGAACAGGAGGTCGGTAAGCCGCCCGGTGACGGTGGACCGATTGCTGAACACGCGGCCCACCAGCTCGAAGCGAGTCCGCGCATCCTGCCAGACCGTGTACTGGCTCCCATCGTCGTCGGTGCGGGTGCGGCTCGGATCGCCCAGGCGGCCGCGGGCGTGGGCCACCTCGTCGGCGTAGCGGCGGAGGTCGCCGTAGGTGATGTCGATCGCCGTGATCCGTCGGTCAGGGGCGAGATGCAGCGTCAGCGCGCGGATCTCCGTCCCGGCGTCGGGCAGGAGCTGATACAGTGAATCGGCGAGCCGGTTGGCCCGGCCGCTGTCGGCGAAATATGCGCCGAGCTCGAGCCGGCCGAACGGCGATGCGTCCACGTACCGTTCGATGCCCTCCGTGCCGCTCACGCCCACCGGCCGCGCCGTGTGCACGCTGCAGCCGGCGAGCGCGAGGGAGAAGAGCACGGCCCTCATCGCCCGACGCGCTCGAAATCGATGAAGCCGCGCGCGGGGTCGGTCGAGAGGAGCCTGACGGTGGTCCGGTCACCCACGTCCAGTCCCTCCTCGTTCCGCACGACCCGGCCCTCGACCGGCGGCTTGAGGAGTCGCACGTACACGCCGTGGGCCGTGTCCCCCGTGACGATCGCCTCGTAGCGCTCGCCCACGTGCGCGGCCAGCATCGCAGCGGCGGCCATCTTCCGGAGCAGGCGCTCGACCTTCTGCGAGTCGTTCTCCTTCGCCGTGCAGCGCGCGGCGATCACCTCGAGCTCCTCCACCGTGTACGGTGCCGGCGCTCCCGCCAGCACCGCCTTCACGATGCGCTGAGTGACGAGGTCGGCGTAGCGGCGGTTGGGCGCCGTCGAGTGCGTGTAGTCCTCGACCGCGAGGCCGAAGTGGCCCGGCGGCGCCTCACCCGGCCGGTCCACCACGTACTCGCCGGGTCCCAGGAGCTTGACCACGGCGAGCGAGAGATCGGGAAAGCGGATCGGGTCGGCCG
>JAICUF010000219.1 GCA_025935995.1 Gemmatimonadales bacterium | reverse complement strand
TGGGTGTCCGGCTGACCGGGGCGGCCTACGCGCACGGGTTGGCGCTGGCGCTGCCCGAAAAGGTTGAAATGGCGCGCCCGACAGGATTCGAACCTGCGACCTTCGGCTCCGGAGGCCGACGCTCTATCCACTGAGCTACAGGCGCGCGTCGAGCGATCATACCCGCTCCACGTGGATCGACCGCCGGGATCGGTGAACGCCATCGCACCCAGCGCGTATCGTCCGACCGTCGTGGCAGCAGGACGGAGGGAACGGACGTGGAGCTCATCAACACCGATGGGATGGCGCTGATCGGACCGGGTTCCGAGTGGTTCTGGACGGCGGTGAGCGGCATCGTCCTCGCCGTGACCTTCGTGGCGATCTACCGCCAGCTCGTGCTTGCTCGGGGCATGAGTGCGCGAGAACAGCTCGAGTCCTCGGATCGCGAGTGGAGCTCCGAGTGGTTCATGCGCTGCAAGCTCGAGATTCTCGTCTCGCGCCGTGATTCCGACGACCCGGCGAGCATCGCGCCGGCGCCCGCGCTCGCGATGGCGGGGTACTGGGAGCGGATCGGTGCGTTGGCCCGGAGTGGCCATCTCGACCCCACGCTGCTCCACACCTACAACGGCGGCGCCTGCCCGGTGTGGTGGGTGGCGCTGGCGCCCTTCATCCGCCGCTACCGAACCGAGCTCGAGGACGAGACCGAGTACCAGCATTTCGAGTGGCTGGCGGCGAAGATGTCCGAGCTGGATCGACGCAACGGCGCCAGTGTCTTCGACGAGGGACTGTTCGCGACCCAGCTGGCCGGCCGGATCGCGGTCTTCCAGGACCGCCTTCGGTTCGAGCAGGACATGCGCGCCGGCGCGATCGCATCCGCTCCAGCGGCCCCTGCGCCGTCGCCGGCGACGGTGGCGGCTGCGCAGGCCTGACAGCCCTAGGATGGGTTGCGGGCGTAGAGCCGGGTCGCCCACAGGTAGCCGACCACCGAGATCCCGACGCACCACGCCACGGCGACGATCCCGCTGTTCCCGATGGGCGTCCCGAGCAGCAGGCCGCGCACGGTCTCGATGATCGGGGTGAAGGGCTGGTGCTCGGCGAACCAGGCGAGCGGGCCGGGCATCGTCGAGGTCGGCACGAAGCCGCTGCTGAGGAATGGCAGGAAGACCAGGAACATCGGGAGGTTGCTCGCGGTCTCGACGTCCCTGGGCCACATGCCGAGCCCTACCGAGAGCCAGCTGATCGCCACCGCGCTGAGGGCGAGGACGCCCGCGGCCGCCGCGCACTCGAGCGGACCCGTCGTCGGCCGGAAGCCGACCAGCAGCGCGACGGCCATGACCACGACGATGGCGATCATCGTCTGGATCACGCTCCCGATGACGTGGCCGGTGAGGACCGCACCACGGGCGATCGCCATCGTCCGGAAGCGGGCGATGATCCCCTCGGTCATGTCCATCGCGATCGAGATCGCCGTGCCCTGGGAGGCGCCGGCGACGGTGATGAGCAGGATCCCGGGCACTACGTACGCGATGTACGCCTCGCGGCCCGGGGTCACGCCGCCCAGCCCGGCCCCGAGCGTCCCGCCGAAGACGTAGACGAACAGGAGCAGGAGCACCACCGGGATGCCGGCGATGAACAGGG
>JAICUF010000131.1 GCA_025935995.1 Gemmatimonadales bacterium | reverse complement strand
CCTCCGCCTGCCGCCGCCCGCGCCAGGTGTGCGCCATGTTGCGGACGATCGTGAGCAGCCAGGCGCGGCCCTCTCTCGCGCCCTCGCCGCGAAAGCCGTGGATGTAGCGGAGGGCGCGGAGACATGCCTCCTGCACGACATCCTCCGCGTCGGCGTCGTCGCGCATGAGAAAGCGCGCGAGACCCCACGCGGAGTCGAGGTGCGGCAGCACGATGGCCTCGAATCGTTCCAGCTCGGTCGGCTCCAATCCGTCCTCGGTTGTCCGCGGAACTGCCTCAGGGAGAGACTCGCCGGCGGGCCAGTTTATTCCCGGCGGAATATCGCTGCGTCGCGGAAGGTCTCCTGCCCGAACGATACCCTCACCTGCACAGGAGCCGACCATGAAGTACCCGTACGCGCCGCTCATGCTGATCGCTGCCGGGGGGCTGACCGGTGCCGCCTCCGCCCGCCGGGCCCGAAGCGACGAGCCGGTGACGGTGAATGTCGCCCTTTCGGAATGGACCGTGAAGCTGTCCTCCACGTCGCTGCCCGCGGGCCGGGTCACCTTCAACGTGACCAACACCGGGAGCATCCCGCACGCCTTCGAGATCGAGGGGAAGGGAATGGAGCGCGAGACCGCACTCATCCAGCCGGGCCAGGGCGCGACGCTGGTCCTCACCCTCGCGGGCGGCACCTACGAGGTGTACTGCCCTGTGGGCCGGGATTCGCACCGGCGGCTCGGAATGGAGACACGCCTCACCGTGGCGCCGGCCGGGGGGCCGGGTGCCGGCGCGCCTCGGCCGGCGGAGGAAGACG
The DNA here is from genome assembly GCA_025935995.1 of Gemmatimonadales bacterium. Taxonomy (GTDB): domain Bacteria; phylum Gemmatimonadota; class Gemmatimonadetes; order Gemmatimonadales; family GWC2-71-9; genus JAICUF01. The sequence continues at coordinate 5,236 of JAICUF010000131.1, read as the reverse complement.
GGCGCGCCCCGCTCAGGCCGATCCGCGTGACCGGCGGCGGTCCCGTGATCCAGATCCTGCCCGGTGCCTTTCCCTTCCCGGACAGCGCGGGACCGATCCTCCGGTCGTTCGGCCCCGAGCACGAGGCGCTGGAGTCGCAGATGCGGGACGGTCCCTACTCGAACAACGTCGCGCCGATCAGCGGCCGGTTCGTGGTGACGGCGTGGGACCTCGGTGCCGTCCGCGACTCGGTGAGCGGGGTGGCTGAGTTCACGACGAGGGGCGGCGTGCAGTGGAAGGCGGTGCTCGACCGGGTGCAGACGAACGACGTGCCGCACCACCCGAAGTTCGGCGGGGTGATCCGCGGGCTCTACTACCACGGCAACACCGGCGTGCACACGCCGCTGGTGCCGACGATCAACAGCGCGGTGGCGCTCTGGTCGATCGCGCATCTCTACCGGAACGGGGCGCTCGTGTCGGACAGCGCCTACGTGCACGTGATGCTGCTCTCGCACACGCGCCGGAACGGGGACTACCGCCTCGCGTGCTGGGACTGCTCCAAGAACCGGGTGGACGAGCTGCAGCTGCAGATCACGCCGGGGCCGGGGCAGCCCAGGTTCGATGCTCCCGGCGGATTTCTGTTCGTCAACTGGGAGGGCTCGAGCGCTCGCGAGGAATGATGGCGCGAGGCGCCGGCAGGATGGGCTGACGGAGTTTCCGGCGCGGGGTAGATTATCGCGATGCCCAGCCCTCGGCGTCGCACCTTCGCCGGCCTCCTCGCCCTGTCGTCCATCACCGCCGCCCTCGCCCTCGGGGCGGCCCGCCGCGAAGGCGTCACCCGCACCTACTACATCGCGGCCGACGAGGTGGAGTGGGACTACGCCCCGACCGGCCGCGACGAGATGATGGGCCACGCGATCGACAGCGCGGAGATGAGCGTCGGCAACGGGCCGGCGGGGATCGCGAGCCGGTTCCTCAAGGCGCGGTACCGCGAGTACACCGACAGCAGCTTCCGCACCCTCAAGCCGATTCCGCCGGAGTGGCGCCACCTCGGCATCATGGGGCCGCTGCTCCGGGCCGAGGTGGGCGACACCATCCGCGTCGTCTTCCGGAATCACGCGCGCCGCCCCTTCAGCATGCACCCCCACGGTGTCTTCTACGACAAGGCGTCGGAGGGCGCGCCCTACGCCGACGGCACGAGCGGTACCGACCGCGCGGACGATGCGGTGCCGACTGGCGGGACCCACGTGTATCTCTGGCCGGTGCCGGAGCGGGCGGGGCCCGGGCCGGGCGATCCCTCGTCGATCCTCTGGGCCTACCACTCGCACGCGCACGAATGGCGCGACGTGAGCGCCGGGCTCATCGGGCCGATCGTGGTCATGCGCCGGGGCGAGATGACGGCGTCAGGCCGGCCGCGGGGCGTGGACCGGGAGTTCGTCACCCTCTTCGGCGTGTTCAACGAGAACGACGGCTCGTTCACCGCCGAGAACCTCAAGCGCTACACGGGGGACACGCTCCGCACCACGAAGGCGGGGCCGATCACCTTTTCCGGCGTGGGCTACCAGTCCATCAACGGCTACGTCTACGGCAACCTCCCGCTCGCGACGATGCGGATGCGGCAGGGCGAGCACGTCCGCTGGTACGTCTTCTCCGCCACGACGGCCGACGACTTTCACAGCCCGCACTGGCACGGCGGCACGGTGCTGACGAACGGGCAGCGGACCGACGTGCTGAGCCTGGCCGTGCCGCTGCAGATGATCACGGCCGACATGGTGGCCGACGCGCCGGGGATCTGGATGCTGCATTGCCACGTGGCGGACCACATGGCGGCGGGGATGACGGCGAGGTTCGAGGTGATGCCGGGGCGCGGGGCGGGGCCGCAGTCATAGTCGCGTCCGCGCATCCTGTTTCCAACTGAATAGGGGGGGGATCCGATGGACAGTGTCGTGCACTTCGAGATGCCATACGAGAATCGCGACCGGATGGCCAAGTTCTACGAGACGGCGTTCGGGTGGCAGAACCAGATGCTCGGGCCCGAGATGAGCGACTATGTCGTCACCATGACGACGGAGAGCACCCCGGCAGGGCCGATCAAGCCCGGCGCGATCAACGGTGGCTTCTACCGGAAGTCGCCCGGGATGCCGAATCCCTATCCCTCGGTAGTGATCTCGGTGGACAGCATCGCGGCGTCCATGAAGAAGGTGACCGACGCGGGCGGGAAGGTCCTGGGCGAGCCGATGGACATCCCGGGCGTCGGCCGGTACGTCTCGTTCCTCGACCCGGAGGGAAACCGGGTCAGCATCCTCCAGCCCCTGGCGCGCGGGTGAGCACGGGCGGCTAGCGCGCCGCGCAGCGCCCCTGACGGCTCCGGAGCCGGACAGCCATCAGCATGAGCGGGATGGAGACGCCAAGGAAGAAACCCTGCGCGGCGTCCAGCGCGTCGGCCCACCGCGGGTCGGCGTGCCGGGACATGGCGGCGATGGCGAAATTGAGGAGCAGGCAGACCGACGCGACGCGCATCAGGGTGCGCGGGGTGCACAGGGCGGTCCGGATGAAGGTGGCGAGCGGCATCGGGTGATCCTTTCGACGTCAGTCGGTCAGGCGGTAGTAGATGAGCGCGGCGTACTTCACCGCGATGATCGTGAGGGCGACGGCCAGCATGTCCCAGCGCCAGACGTGGTGGACGTACCAGCCCCAGGCGAACTGGAGCACCGCCACGACGCCGCCCGCGACGCCGGCGAGACTGGTTGCGCGCAGGCGGTGTGTCAGGAAGCGTTCGTCCACCAGCGCGGCGGGGTTGGGGACTTTCATCTCTTCTTCTCCAGCACGAAGATGTCGTCGGTGGCGCACCGGAACACCCGCGCGAAGGTGAGCGCGAGCGGCAGGCTCGGCACGTACCGCTCGCGCTCGACGGAATTGATGCTCTGCCGGGAGACGCCGACGGCGTCAGCCAGCTCCTGCTGCGTCCAGCCGCGCGCGAGGCGCAGCTCGCGGACCCGGTTCCGGATCGTGGGGGCGATGTCAAGTCTCCTTGCCATTCCGAAGATAGAAACGCGGCCGTGGCGTGTCAAGCATGCTTGTCGCTCCGGCGCGGCGACCAGACCCGGAGAGGCCAGCGCATGACCACACCGCTCGACAAGCCCATCCGGCGCGAGCTCGCGCTCAACGGATCGCTCTACACCGTCACGATCAGCACGGAGGGCGTGAAGATCGTGCCCAAGGGGAAGCGCACCGGCCACGAGATCAGCTGGGAGACGCTGCTCTCCGGCGATGCGGAGCTCCGCCGGGACCTCAACATCTCCGTGGACGCATACCGGGGCGCCTGACGGCCGATTGCGTGGGGCGCGTCACATCGCGCCCCCGCCCGCCGGGCTCATATCTTGGGCGACATTCACCCCCACGCCCGAGGACCCCCGAATGGCCGCTCCCCACTGTTCCGTACGAATGCTCGTCTTCGGCGCGTCGCTGCGGGACGGGTCCTACAACGATCGCCTCGCCGCCCTCGCCGCCACGGTGGCCGCGGAAAAGGGCGCCGACGTGGACCGCGCCCGCATGGCCGACTTCGACTGCCCCTGGTACGATCAGGACCTCGAGAGCGGCGAGGGCATCCCCGCCGGCGCCCGGCGGCTCCGGGACCGGCTCGTCGCCGCGGACGCCTTCCTGATCGTCTCGCCCGAGTACAACGCCTCCATGCCCGGGATGCTCAAGAATACGATCGACTGGGTGTCACGAATCCGGCCGCAGCCGTTCAACGGGCGGCAGGGACTCCTGATGTCCGCCTCGCCCTCCATGGTGGGTGGGAACCGCGGCCTGTGGTCGCTGCGCATTCCGCTCGAGCACCTGGGGGCCCGGATGTATCCCGACATGTTCTCACTGTCGCAGGCGCACCAGGCCTTCGGGGCGGACGGACGGATCGCGAATCCGACGCTCCAGTCCCGCTTCGAGAGCACGATCGAATGCTTCATCGACCTGGTCGAAGCGGCGAAGCACTACCCGGCGCTCAAGAAGCAGTGGGTGGAGTACCTGGGTGAGCACCCCGACGCGGCCATCGATCGCGTGGAGCACGCGACGGTCGGGGCGGCCTGACGGCGCCGCTCAGGCGTCGTGGTCGAGCGCGGCGCGCACGGCCCGCGCCAGCGCGGCGGGCGTGAAGGGCTTGGGGAGGAAGGGGATCTCGGCGGTGAGTACGCCGCGCTCGCCCAGCGCATCGGCGGCATAACCGGACATGAAGAGGACCCGCGCGTCCGGGTGACGGCGCCGCACCGCCTCGGCGACCGCCGGCCCGGTCTCGCCGGGCATGACGACGTCGGTGAGCACGAGATCGAGGCGGTCCGCCGCGAGGGCGGTGGCACGGGCATCGGCGGCACCCGCCGCCTCGCGGACGCCGTACCCGGCCGCCCTGAGCGTTCGGACTACGAGCTCCCGCACCACGGCGTCGTCCTCCACTACCAGCACATACTCCGAGCCGCGCACCAGCTCGACCGGCAGCCCGGCGCCCGCCGGCTCGGGAGGGGCCGCCACCTCGACGAGCCGGGGCAGCAGCACGCTCACGCAGGTGCCGCTGCCCGGCGCGCTCTCCACCAGGATGTGCCCACCCGCCTGCTTCACGATGCCGAAGCACATCGCAAGGCCGAGCCCGGTGCCCTGGCCCACCGGCTTGGTCGTGAAGAATGGCTCGAAGATGCGGGCGAGGACGGCCGGGTCCATGCCGATGCCGGTATCGATCACGTTCACCGTCACGTAGTCCCCCGGCGCGAATTCCGACTCCCGCGCGGCAGCCTGTGCGTCCACGGTGCGGTTCCGGGTCTCGAAGCGGAGGACGCCGCCGTCCGGCATGGCGTCGCGGGCGTTCACCGCAAGGTTCACCAGCACCTGCTCGAGCTGGGTGGCGTCCACGGTGGTGCGCCAGAGACCGGTGCCCAGCCTGGTCTCGATGGTGACGTGCTCGCCCAGGATGCGGCGGAGCAGGGGCTCGACCGCGGCGACGGCGGCGTTCAGGTCCACCGGCGCGGGCGTGACCATCTGCCGCCGAGCGTACCCGAGCAGGCGCGTCGTGAGCTCCGCCGCGCGGCGCGCGGCCTTTTCCGCCTGCTCGATGTCGGCGCGTGCGCGACTCCCTTCGGGCAGCGCGCGCTGCGCAAAGCCCATGTAGCCGATGATGCCGGTGAGCAGATTGTTGAAGTCGTGCGCGATGCCCCCAGCCAGGGTGCCGATCGCCTCCATCTTCTGGGACTGGATGAGCTGCAGCTCGAGCCGG
>JAICUF010000158.1 GCA_025935995.1 Gemmatimonadales bacterium | reverse complement strand
GCGCGTGCCCCCCCGCGGGGGGGGCCGGGGGGTGTTACCCGCGGGCTCCCCGGCGCGGCCCCCCCCGCCCCCGCCCGCCGCGCCCTCGACCCGGTGGCGGTGGTCGCCCGCGCGCTCGCGGTGGCCGGCGGCGGCCTCACCGCGGGCGAAACGGCACTGATCGAGCAGGCCGGCCTGTCGGGTGAGGGACACGCGCTCGCGGCAATCGCGGCGCTGCCGCCGCGGCCCCGCCCGCCCGGCGCGATTTCGGTGCGGCTGACGGGGCTCATCCTCTTCGCGCCGCGATGACGCATGCGCCGTTTCCCGCCGGCGCCGTCCCCGCTACGTTCCCGCCATGCCGAACCTCTCCACCGTTCTCTTCGATCTCGACGGCACCCTGATCGACTCGGTCCGTCTCATCCTCGACAGCTACCACCACACCCTCGCCGCCCACGGCATCCCCGCCCGGAGCGACGACGAGTGGCTTCGCGGCATCGGCACGCCGCTCACCGTCCAGTTCGCGCCGTGGAGGGAACACCCCGGCATCGAGGCCATGATCGCGACGTACCGCGACTACAATCTCGCGCACCACGACGCGTGCGTGACCCCCTACCCCGGCGTGGTGGACGCCGTCCGGGCGGTGAAGGCCGCGGGAAAGGCGACCGGGCTCGTCACCAGCAAGAACCGCGGCGGCGCCCTCCGCGGCCTCCGGCTCTGCGGCATCGAGGAGCTGATGGACGTGATCGTGGGCGCCGACGAGGTCCAGCAGCCGAAGCCCCACCCGGAGCCCGTCCTCAAGGCGCTGGCGCTGCTCGGCGCCGATCCCGCCACCGCCGTCTATGTCGGTGACAGCACGCATGATATGGAGTCGGGCCGGGCCGCCGGCGTCTGGACCGCGGCCGCCCTCTGGGGCCCGTTCGCCCGCGCGGCGCTGGAGCCGACCGGGCCCGATTTCTGGCTCGACCGGCCCTCCGATCTCGTCCGGCTCGTCTCCGACCCGTCTTGGCCGCCTGCCGCGCGCGGGGTATCTTCCCGGCCCACCACCGAGTGACGAGGCCGACCGCATGCGCCTGCTCCCACGCGACGAGAAGTTCTTCGACCTCTTCTCGGCGGTCGCCAAGCTGAACGTGGAGGCCTCGCGCCTCCTGCAGGAGCTGCTCCGGGCCGCGCCCTCGGCCCGTCGCCCGATCATCGACTCGATCAAGCGCCTGGAGCACCAGGCCGACCAGATCACCCACGACGTCGTCGGCCGCCTCGACCGGACCTTCATCACGCCGCTCGACCGCGAGGACATCCACATGCTGGCCTCGCGGCTCGACGACATCATGGACCTGATCGACGGCACCGCCCGGCGGATCCAGATGTTCCGCCCCGCCGAGCCCCCGGCCGGCGCCGGCATGCTGGCCGACGTGATTTACCGCGCCACCGAGCAGCTCGCGATCGCGGTCAACACCCTCGAGAAGGACCGGAACGGTGCCGTGCTCGAGGCGTGCAAGCAGGTGAAGGCGCTGGAGGAGGAGGGGGACTCGGTGTATCACGAGTGGGTGGGGCGGCTCTTCGACGAGGGCGCCGACCCGCTCACCGTCATCAAGTGGAAGGAAATCTACGATACCCTCGAGCGCACCCTCGACCAGGCCGAGGATGTGTCCAACGTGCTCGAATCGGTCTCGATCAAGCACGCCTGATCCATGGACGGCACGGTCTCGTTCGTCCTCCTGATCATTGCCGTCGCGTTCGCCTTCGATTTCATCAACGGCTTCCACGACAGCGCGAACTCCATCGCGACGGTCGTCTCCACCCGGGTCCTCTCCCCCGGCGTGGCCGTCTTCTGGGCCGCCTTCTTCAACTTCGTCGCCGCGTTCACCGTCGGCACCGCCGTCGCCCGGACGATCGGCCACGGGCTCCTCGACCCCACGGTGGTCGATCCGACGCTCATCCTCTCCGCCCTCCTCGGCGCCATCGTCTGGGACCTGATCACCTGGTGGCTCGGACTCCCCACTTCGTCGTCCCACGCGCTCCTCGGCGGACTGGGCGGCGCGGCCATCGCCAAGGCGGGGTTCGGCGCCCTCATCCTGGGCGGCTGGATCAAGCCGATCCTCTTTATCGTGATCTCGCCGGTCCTCGGCATGGCGCTGGCGCTCGGGCTCACCATCGCGCTCTCCTGGCTGCTCCGCTACCGGCGCCCGGGGCCCGTCGACCGCGCCTTCCGCCGCCTCCAGCTCCTGTCGGCCGGGCTCTATTCGCTGAGCCACGGCGCCAACGACGCGCAGAAGACGATGGGCGTCGTGGTGAGTCTCCTCGTCGCCACCCAGGCCCACTTCGTCGGCAAGACCGGCTGGCTGTCGCACCTCTACCTGCCGACGACCGAGCACATCCCGCTCTGGGTCGAGATGACGGCCTACACCGCCATCGCGCTGGGCACCGCGATGGGCGGCTGGCGCATCGTGAAGACGATGGGCAGCCGGATCACGAAGCTCCGGCCGTTCGGCGGGTTCTGCGCGGAGACCGCGGGCGGGATCAGCGTGCTCATCGCGTCGCACCTGGGCGTGCCGGTGAGCACGACGCACACGATCACGGGCGCCATCGTCGGCGTCGGGACGGCGCAGCGGGTGTCGGCGGTGCGGTGGGGAGTGGCGACCCGGATCGTGTGGGCCTGGGTGCTGACGATGCCGATGGCGGCGGTGATCGCCGCGCTCTGCTACCTGATCTTCCGCTGAGACCGGGCGCGCCTACGCGGCGCGCCCCAGCTCCTTCCGGCCGGCCGCGCGCCGGTAATCCCCGATCAGTGCGTCGTCGATCGCGTCCCAGCGCCGCTCGGCCGCGGTCCGGAGCGCGCCGGCCGCGAGTCGCCGGCGCAGTGACGCATCCTCCATGAGGCGGTTGAGACCGGCAGCCAGCGCGTCGCCGTCTCCCGGCGCCACCAGCCACGCGTTCTCGCCGTGCCGCGCGAACTCCATCACACCACCCGCCGCCGCCGCGACCGCCGGCAGCCCCGACGCCATCGCTTCGAGGAGCACGTTGCCGAAGGTCTCGGTCGTGGAGGGGAAGGCGAAGAGGTCGGCGGAGGCGTACGCGGCCGACAGCGCCGGTCCCTCGAGGAGGCCGGCGACGTGGACGCCGGGAATGCCGCGCCGGCGGATCGGCTCCGCCAGCGGCCCGCGGCCCACCAGGGCGAGCCGGGCGCCGGGATGGCGTGCCGCGAGGGCGGGCCACGCGTCGAGGAGGAGATCGAGGTTCTTCTCCCGCGCAATGCGGCCGACGTAGGTCACGAGCAGGTCGCCGGGCCCCGCGCCGACCGAGGCGCGCCAGGCGGTGTCCCGGTGGCGGGGGTCGAACATCTCGGTATCGACGCCGCGGGTCCAGAGCGCCGTGCGCGACACGCCGCGCGACTCGAGCCAGTCCTGATAGAACCGGGAGGGGCAGAGCACGAGGTCGGCCTGCCCGTAGAACCACCGCAGATAGCGCCAGCCGGGTCGCACCACCCAGTCCACGCCGTAGCGGGCAGCGTACTGCTCGTAATTGGTGTGCGCCGACGCGACGAGCGGCACGCCGAGCCGCCGGGCCAGCCTCGCGCCCGCCAGACCCATCGAGAATTCGGTGGCCACGTGGATCACGTCGGGACGGAAACGGCGGAGGTCCTCGAGCAGCGGGCCCATCCGGGGGAAGGCCCAGTGCACGTCGGGATAGAGGAAGAGCGGGAGACTGGCCGAGCGGTGCGCCTCGGGCCGGTCGGCGCGGCCCTCGGGCAGGGCGTACCTGGCCGAATAGACCCGCACGGCATGGCCTCGGGCCGTGAGCGAGTCGGCCAGCCGGCGGAGGGTGACGGCGACGCCGCTCACCATCGGCCAGTAGACCTCGCTGAAGAGGGCGATGCGCATCGGCTCAGTCGTCACGACGGGGAAACATGCGGTGTAACTTACCCCCATGGCAAGCCGATCCCTGACGCTCGAGTTCTCCGGCGCTCCCGAGATCCGCGCGACGCGCGACGAGGTGTGGCGGCGCCTCCTCGACCCCCAGTTCATCGCGCGGTCGGCACCGGGCGTGGAATCGGTAGAGTCGATCGACGCCAACCGCTTCCGCATGATCCTGGGCTTCGGAGTCGCGCTGCTCAAGCTCAGGCTCGCCGTGGACGTGGAAATGTTCGACATCGTGGACGGCACCAGCGCGAAGATGCGGGCCCGCGGCCACGCACCAGGAAGCGCGGTGGACATGGTCTCGGACATTCACGTGGAGGATGCGGCGCCGGGCCGGGTGCGGCTCCGCTGGCGGGCCGCCAGCAGCATCACCGGCGC
>JAICUF010000134.1 GCA_025935995.1 Gemmatimonadales bacterium | reverse complement strand
GGCTCCTCCACCGCGATCCCCTCCAGCCGCTCGGGGTGATCCACGGAGGTGAAGGTCTTCCCGATCTCGATCCCCTCGAAGCCCGCGAGCGCCACGATGTCGCCCGCGGCGGCCTCTTCCACTTCGACCCGGTTGAGGCCGTCGAAGGTGTAGAGCCTGGTGACACGGTTCCGCTCGATCGTTTCGCCTTCGCCCACCATCCCCGGCTCGCCCATCGGGAGGAGCGCCACCTGGTCGCCCACGCGGACGCGGCCCCGCTCGATGCGGCCGATCGCGATCCGCCCCAGGAAGTTGGAGAAGTCGAGCGTCGAGACCAGCATCTGGAACGGGCCGCTGGTGTCGCTCCTGGGCTCGGGGACGTAGTCGAGGATCGCCTGGAAGAGCGGCACCAGATCGGTCCCCGGCTGGTCCAGCTGGGTGGTCGCGGTGCCGGCGCGGCTCGACGTATAGAGGAATGGCGCGTCCAGCTGCTCGTGCGTCGCGTCGAGGTCGATGAAGAGGCCGAGGACTTCGTCGTGCACCCGCAGCGGCTCGGCGTCGGCGCGGTCGATCTTGTTGATCGCCACGATCGGCCGGTGGCCCAGCGCCAGCGCCTTCCGCGTCACGAATCGCGTCTGCGGCATCGGCCCTTCGGCCGCGTCCACCAGGATCAGCACGCCGTCCACCATCCGGAGGATGCGCTCGACCTCGCCGCCGAAATCGGCGTGGCCCGGCGTGTCCACGATGTTGATCTTGGTGCCGCGCCAGTTGACCGCCGTGTTCTTGGCCAGGATCGTGATCCCGCGCTCGCGCTCGAGCGGGTTCGAGTCCATCACGCGCTCCGCCACCTGCTGGTTGGCCCGGAACGCCCCGGCCTGCCGGAGCATCTGGTCCACCAGCGTGGTCTTGCCGTGGTCGACGTGCGCGATGATGGCGATGTTGCGAATCACATATCCCCCAAGCCAGAAAGGGCCCGAACCGCCGGGCCCGCGGGCGCATATATAGACGTCCCCGGCCCCTGCCGCAAGACACGGCGGGGGCCGGTTTTCGGCGCCCGGAATCGATTCAGTGCGAGTGGGGGTGACCGGTGTGCGGGCCCGTGTGCGAGGCGGCCGTCTCCACCGGCGCGCAACCGTCACCCACCTCGAGCTGGATGGTGACGTGGCCTATGCCCAGCGTGCCCATGGCCCGCCGGATCCCGTCCAGGACGAGAGGATGCGCGCCGAGCGCGGGCACCACGGCGTGGCCGCTCATCGCGATGACGCCGCTCGTCACCGCCCAGACATGGAGGTCGTGCACCGCCCGCACGCCTTCCACCGCCAGCATCCGCTGCTGGACCTCCGCCATCGAGACCGACCGCGGGACCGCCTCGAGGAGGATGTCGGTGCTCTCCTTCACGAGGCGCCACGCGCCCGCGAGGATGAGCAGCGCCAGAAGAACCGAGAGGATCGGATCGATCGGCGTCCAGCCGGTGAGGAGGATGACGATGCCCGCGCCCACTGCCGCGACGGAGCCGAGCAGGTCCCCCAGGATGTGGAGGTAGGCGCCGCGGGTATTGAGGTTGTGCTGGTGCGCGCCGTGGAGGAGCCAGAGCGCGAGAGCATTGGCGGCGGCGCCCGCGGCCGCGACGGCGAGAAGCAGGCCGCCTTCCACGGCGTGCGGCCGGCCCAGCCGGTGGACCGCCTCCACCACGACCCAGGCCGCGATCACGATCAGCGCCGCGCCGTTCACGAGCGCGGCAAGGATTTCCCAGCGGAGGTAGCCGTAGGTCTTCCGGTCGTCGGCGGGCCGCCGCGCGATCGACGCCGTGAGGAGCGAGAGGCCGAGGGCGCCGACGTCGGTCAGCATGTGCCCGGCATCCGCCAGGAGCGCGAGCGAACCGCTCAGCCATCCGCCGGCCGCTTCCACCAGCATGAAGGCGGCGGTGAGCGCCAGCACGTACCGGAGCCGGCGCGACGCGCCCTCCGCGGGGCCGCCCGCGATCGACGCGTGCGAGCAATCGCCCACGCGCGCGGGATCGCGCTCTCGCGCTAAAGTCGCTTCCTCGTTAGACTTAACCCGATATGGAACCGTCACAGCCTACCTCGACCGGATTCGGGCTGGTCGCCGTCGTCGTTCTCGTCCTGGCGAACGCATTCTTCGTTGCCACGGAATTCTCGCTCGTGAGCGCGCGCAAGACGCGGCTCGACGAGATGATCCGCGCCGGAAATCGCAAAGCTACGCTGGCGCGGCGGGCCATTCAATCGCTCGCCCGCTATATCTCCGCCACGCAGCTCGGCATCACCCTCACCTCGCTCGGCCTCGGCTGGGTGGGCGAGCCGGCGGTGGCCCAGCTCCTCCACGGGGCCTTCGATGCGCTGCCGCCCGTCCTGAGCGCGGTCACGACCCATACGATCGCCTCGATCATCGCCTTCACCCTGATCACGATGCTCCACATCACCTTCGGTGAGCTGGTGCCGAAGGCGGTGGCGCTGGTGCATCCCGAGGTGGTGGCCACGTGGACGGTCCCCCTCCTCATCGGCTTCGCCTGGGTGATGGCGGGCCCCATCGCCGTCCTCAAGGGACTCTCCAACCGCGTTCTGGGCCTCGCCGGCATCAAGCCGCCCGGCGAGGAGGACCGGCTCCACTCCCCCGAGGAGATCCGGATGCTGGTGGAGCAGAGCGAGGAAGGCGGCACCCTGCTCCAGGGCGACGCGCGCATGCTCGAGGGGGTCTTCGAGTTCAGCGAGAAGACCGCGCAGGAGGTCATGACGCCGCGGACGCAGATGATCGGCCTCGCCGCCGACATCGACATCGAGGCCGCCGCCGACGAGGTCGCGGCCGAGCGGCGCTCGCGCTATCCGGTCTACACCGAGTCTCTCGACGAGATCGTGGGCGTCGTGCATGCGAAGGACGTGCTGACGGCGCTCCGCTCCCGACCCAAGGAAACGGTGCGGTCCATCATGCGCCCGCCGCTCTTCGTCCCCGGCACCCGTGAAGTCGAGGACGTGCTGGCCGACATGAAGCGCCTCAAGGTGCACCTCGCCATCGTGCTCGACGAGTACGGCGGCACGGCAGGCCTGGTGACGATGGAGGACCTGCTGGAGGAGATCGTGGGCCCCATCTTCGACGAGCATGACCTGACGCAGGAGCGTCCCCGCCCGGTCGAAGGGGCCCCGCTCGTCGACGGCGGGATGCCCATCACCGACTTCAACTCCGAGTACGATACCTCGATCGACGACACCGACTACACGACCCTGGGCGGCTACGTCTTCGGGCTCCTGGGCCGGCTTCCGCGCGTGGGCGACCGCGTGACCGTCGGGAGCTACACCTTCGAGGTGGCGGAGATGGACGGCCGCCGGGTGAAATCGCTCCGGGTCGTGGCCATCAAGCCGGAGGAGAAGCCCGCCTGACGCCGAGCCGCGCGGCCAGCTCGAGCGCGGCGCGCATGCTGGACGGATCCGCCTGGCCGGTACCGGCAATGTCGAACGCGGTGCCGTGGTCGGGCGAGGTGCGGGGGAACGGCAGTCCCAGCGTCACGTTCACCGCGCGCCCGAACGCCGCCACCTTGATCGCGGTCATCCCCACGTCGTGGTAGGGCGCAAGCACCGCATCGAACTCTCCCCGCATTGCCCGCACGAACACGGTATCAGCCGGCAGCGGCCCGGCGGCGCCGAGCTGCGCGGCCGCCGGCGCGAGCACCCGCGGCTCCTCGTCGCCGAAGAGTCCCGATTCCCCGGCGTGCGGGTTCACCGCGCAGAGCGCGAGCCGCGGCGCCGCGATGCCGAACCAGTCGCGGAGTGCCGCCAGCGTGACGCGGCCGGTCCGGACGATTCGCTCGGTCGTGAGCAGCGACGGTACATCGCGGAAGGGCACGTGCGTCGTGACCAGCACGACCCGGAGCTCATCGGCCGCCAGCATCATGGCGACGTCCACGTCGCCCGCGAGATGGGCGAGCCACTCGGTGTGGCCGGGATAGGGGAAGCCGGCGAGATGGAGCGCGTGCTTGTGAGCGGGCGCGGTGACGATGGCGTCGGCCTCGTCCCCGAGCGCGAGCCGCGCCGCGGCCTCGACCGCATGGCCGGTGATGCGCCCTGCGCGGAGCGTGCGGGCATGGTCGGCGCGCTCGCCGCTTCCGCCGTTCCAGGTCCCGACGGAGATGCGGCGGACGTCGGGGGCATCGGGCAGGATGGCCGCGATCTGGTCTTCGGCGCCGATCAGGGTGAGGCGGGCATCGAGCGGCTCCGCCAGCGCGCGGGCCACGATCTCGGGTCCGATGCCGCGCGGATCGCCGAGGGTGACCGCGAGCCGGGGCGTCAAAGCTTGCGGACGTCCACGTAGGTCGAGGCGCGGAGCCGGGCCAGGAGCCGGCGGATGGCGAACTCCTCGCCCAGCTGGGTGCGGAGCTTTTCCTTCACATCATCGTACTTGAGGTCCCCGGCCGGGCGCCGCTCAGTCACCTTGACGATGGTGAACTTGGTGCGTCCGTCGGCACCCGTCAGCTCGAACGGGGGAACGACCGCGCCCGAATCGGCGCTGCCGATCCCCTTCGCATACATGTCCGGCAGCCGATCGATCGGGACCGACAGCGCTTCGCGCTCTTCCGCCTTGTCGTGATAGATCCGCTGGAGCGAGTCGAAGGAGGCTCCCGCCGCGGCCGCCTGGTAGACGCGTGTCGCGAGCGCCCGCGCGCTGTCCACGTTGGCGGGCGTGACCGCCGGCATGATCAGGATGTGGCGCGCGTTGGTCTCGGTGGGCTGCGTGCGGACGACCTGGATGATGTGGAAGCCGAAGGCGGTCTCCACCGGGTCGGAGATCGCGCCGGGCTTGAGGGAGAACTCGACCCGCTCGAACTCCGGCAGGAAGGTGCCCCGCCGCTGCCAGCCGAGGTCGCCGCCGTTGTCCCGGCTGCCGGGGTCCTGCGAGAAACGCTTGGCCGTGCTCGCGAAGTCGGCACCCTTCCGGAGCGCGGCCGCGATCGAGTCGGCGAGCGTGCGGGCGCGGGCGCGGGCCGAGTCGCTCGCACGGGGTGAAATGACGATCTGCCGGAACGAGATCGTCGGCGGCCGCTTCTCCATCGTGCCGCGGGTCTGCTCGAAGTAATCCCGCATCTCGCGGTCGGTCGGCGCCACCGGCTTGAGGTGGCCCCGGTCCTTCAGGTGCTCGAGCAGGCGCGTGCGGTAGAACGAGCGCCGGATGTTGTCGGCGGTCCAGCGGCGGTACTCGTCGGGGGTGTCGAAGCCGGCCTTCCGGAGCTCGTTGTTGAAGTCGAGCTCCGAGGTGAAGCGTGCGCGGACGTTCTTCACCTGCTGCTCCACTCCCTGCAGCACTTCCTCGTCGCTCACCTTGATCGTCGTGTCGCGCTGCGCCTCCTGGACGAGAAGCTCCTCGTCGATGAGGTCGGCCATGACCGACTGCCGGAGGGAGTCCATCGCCGCGTCGTTCTCGGGCGGCTTGAGGCCGTTCTGCGACTGGCGCGTGAAGATCTCCTCGTCCACCTGCGAGAGGAGGATGGGGCGGTTCCCCACCACCGCGATGACCCGGTCGGTGGCGAAGGTGGTGTCGTGGAGCTGCCGCACCGCCGCCGGCGTCGCGGGCGCTCCCTGCCCCGCGAGCCGGGTGGGAGCGATCAGCAGGGCCGCGGCGATCGCCGCGGCCGGGTACAGCCGGTTCATGCGTGCCTCGTCACTTCCCCGAATCCGTGGTGGCCGGCGCCGCCGCGGGCGCGGGCGCCTGCGGCACCGGTGCGCCGCCCGGCGCCGGCCGCACCGCGCCGGCCGCACCGCCGTGTCCGCGCGGAGCGACTGGCGCCCTGGCCGAATCTGTCTTCGCGCTAATGTCGTTCGACGGATCTTGGGCGCGCTTGAGGCC
>JAICUF010000203.1 GCA_025935995.1 Gemmatimonadales bacterium | reverse complement strand
GAGGGGGACGGGGAGGCGATCGAGATGCGCGTCGCCGGTCGGGTGCACCCGTAGACACGGATCGCCGGGCCGTGCCGCGGCCGGGCGCCGGGCGCCGGGTCTCGGGGGCACGCCGCTCCCCGCCAGCCCGAGGGCGATGTCGTCGCATCCGACTACGAAGCCGGCATCCGGGAACGACCTGACGACCTCGGCGCAGAACTGTTCGCATACCCGTTCGGGCGGCTCCCGGCCGGTCGCGTGAGAGAGGATTGCGAACGCCAGCTGCGCCCCTGCGTGCCGTGCATCAGAGCCCCACGCGAAGCCGGCGTCGCCGTGCTCCAGGGGCACGCGGAGCGGCTCGACGTCGCGCAACGTGACGATGAAGACCTCGGGCTGCTCGGCTCGCCGCCCGACGTAGAAGCGCTCTTGCGCTCCGCGGCGGCGCGGCGTCGCCGCCGGGCCGCGGTTGGTCGCCCGCACCTCGTCGAGCGAGGTTCGTCTGGAGCTACGCCTCGGCGCCCGTATGTCGCGGACATCGCCGCTCTCGCTTGGGATCGCCCGCTGTCGTGCCCGTTGCGGTCCGACGCGGAGTCTCCGCCGCTTCTCTTAGAGGATCAGAAGCGACGCGTCGGCGTTGAGCGCCGTCGTCTCACCGGGCCGCGTCGGGCTGAGGCTCCCTGTTCGAGGACCAGCCTATAGAACCCGGTGCGCGGGGATCTCGCAAAACCGGGCGCGCTTGCAGCTTCAGCGGGCCGGGAATGCAGCCCGCGCCCCATCGCCGGACGCGCCCACCGGCGGCAGGATGTCTGGAGACCCGACCGAGAGGACCGACGATGACCGCCCAATTCCATGTTCCCATCGCCGCCGGCGAGCGCGAGACGGCAGCCGAGCTCCAGAGCATGCTGGTCGACCTGCTCGACCTGGCGCTGATCGGCAAGCAGGCGCACTGGAACGTGGAAGGACGCCACTTCCGCTCGCTGCACGGCGAGCTCGACGAGCTCGTCGACAGCTGGCACGCGCTCGCCGACGTGGTGGCCGAGCGCGCGGTCTCGCTCGGCGCGGCGCCGGACGGCCAGGCGGAGACGATCGCCGGCTCCAGCCAGATCGAGCCGCTGCCGGGCGGCCACCTGGACGGCGCCGACGTCGTCGCGCTGATGGGCGACCGTCTCGCCGAGGTGATCGCCCGGGTGCGCGAGCGGATGACCCGGATCGCCGCCATCGACCCGGTCAGCGAGCACGTCCTCATCGACGTCGCCGCCACGCTCGAGAAGCAGCTCTGGATGCTCAGGGCCCAGCGCGGCGACAGCTGAGCCGGGACGATCGGCATGACCCTGGGCGAGATGGTGCTGCGAGCCACGGAGCGCCATGCGGGCGTCGCGCTGCGATTCCACGCTGACGCCGGCTGGCGCGACATGCGCTATCCCGAGCTCGGGGACGCCCTGCGGCAGATCGCCGGCGGCCTGCTGGCGCTCGGCATCGCGCCGGGTGACCGCGTGGCGGTGCTGGCCGAGACGCGGCACGAGTGGACGCTCGCGGACTGCGCGGCCCTGGCGGCCGGGGCGGCCGTCGTGCCGATCTATCAGACGAACTCGCCGGAGGAGTGCCGCTACGTCCTGGCGCACTCGGGCGCTCGCCTGGTGTTCTGCGAGGACGAGCACCAGCTGGCGAAGGTCGAGCAGGGCCGCGACGCCTGCCCGTCGCTCGAGCACGTGGTCCTGCTCACGGGCTCGGCGGCGGGCGCGCTCTCGCTCGACGAGCTCGTCGCGGGCGGCGCCGCCGTCGCGCGCGATGAGCTCGACACGCGGCTGGCCGCGCTGCGGCCCGAGGACCCCGCGACGATCGTCTACACGTCGGGCACGACGGGACCGCCCAAGGGCTGCGTGCTGACCCACCGCAACGTGCTCGCCACGGTGCGGATGTACGGGGACGCGCTCGAGCTCGGCCGCGAGCCGTTCTCGATCTTCATGTTCCTGCCGCTCGCGCACGTGCTCGCCCGCGTGGCGCAGATGGTGGCGCTCGAGCGCGGCGGGACGATCAGCTACTGGCGGCGCGACTCGGCACGGCTGCTCGACGATCTCGCGCAGACGGCGCCCACGCACGTCCCGCTCGTTCCGCGCGTGCTCGAGAAGGTGCACGCGCGCGCGTTCTCGGCGGCCGGCGAGAGCCGGCTCCGCCGCGCGCTGCTGAGCTGGGCGCTGCGCACCGGCGCTGCGGCCGCCGGACGCGAGGGCGGGCCGCTGCTGCGGACCCGGCACGCGCTCGCGGACCGCCT
>JAICUF010000012.1 GCA_025935995.1 Gemmatimonadales bacterium | reverse complement strand
TGTCACGGCGACGTGACGCGCATGCCGCAGGTGTTCAAGGTCAACAACGTGAACAACATGGGCTGGTGCATCAGCTGCCACATCGAGCGGAAGGTCACGCGGGACTGCACCGCGTGCCACTACTAGCCCGCTCTTAGCCTTTCCCGGAGCCCCGATGTCCGACGACATCCAGAATCCCGATCGGCGCAAGTTCCTCACCGTGCTCGGCGCGGCCGGCGGCGGCGCGCTCGCGCTGTCGGGCTGCTCGAGCGGCCGGGCCGAGAAGCTCATTCCGTACCTGGTGCAGTCGGAGGATCAGGTGCCGGGCGTCCCCACGTGGTATGCGGGGACGTGCACCGAGTGCGCGAGCGCCTGCGGCGTCCACGTGAAGACGCGCGAAGGCCGCGCCATCAAGGTCGAGGGGAATCCGGAGCATCCCGTCAATCGCGGGAAGCTTTGCGCGCGGGGCCAGGCGTCGCTGCAGGCGCTCTACAACCCCGATCGCGTCCGGGGGCCGATGCTCCGGAGCGGCGGCGCTCTCAAGCCGATCACGTGGGACGACGCCATCGCCCGGCTGGCGGCGGAGGTGGGGAAGGCGGGACGTCGCGTCGCCGCGATCTCCGGCGCGGGCCGCGGCACCTTCTCGGATCTCCTGGCCGAGTGGATCGGGGCGGCCGGCGGGCGGGTGACGCGCTACGAGGCGTTCGACCACGAGCCGCTCCGGATCGCCAATCGCCAGGTGTTCGGCACCGACGAGCTCCCGGCGCACGACTTCGGGAAGGCGCAGTACATCGTGTCGTTCGGCGCGGATTTCCTCGACACCTGGCTTTCGCCGATGGCGAACCAGCGCGGCTTCGCCGAGTCGCACGGCTTCGCCGACGGCCGCATGTCGAAGCACGTGTATTTCGGCCCGCGGGCGAGCCTCACCGGCCTGAACGCCGACGAATGGCACGCCATCACGCCCGGCAGCGAGGCCGCGCTGGCGCTGGCGTTCGCCAACGTCGTGGCCGGCGCCGCCGGCGGGGCGGGCGCGCTCGGCGGATCGCTCGCGGCGTACACGCCCGAGATGGCGGCGAAGGAAACGGGGCTCCCCGCCGCGACGATCGTGCGCCTCGCCCGCGAGTTCGCCGCGGCGAAGCCGAGTCTCGCGGTCGCGGGCGGCATCGCGAGCCAGCACCGGAACGCCGCCGAGGTGTGCGCCGCCGTGAACGTGCTCAACGCCGTCGCCGGCAACGTCGGCCAGACCGTGCTCTTCGGGGCCGACCTTCCCGTGGCCGACGGCTATCAGGCGATGGCCGAGCTCATGGCGGCGATGGACGCGGGGCAGGTGGGCGTGCTCCTCGTGCACGAGTCGAATCCCGTCTTCACGCTGCCCGCCTCCGCCGGCTTCGCCGCGCGGCTCCGGAAGGTGCCGTTCAAGGTCTCGACGTCGCTCGTGCACGACGAGACGACGGAGCTCTGCGATCTCCTCATTCCGAATCTGCACGCCTTCGAGCGCTGGGACGATGCGCGGCCGCTGGCCGGCGTCTACAGCCTCATGCAGCCCGTGATGGAGCCCGTGTTTCCGACGATGGGCACGGTCCCCAAGGCCACCCATACCGGGATGGTCGGCACCTGGACGGACGCGCCCGCCACCGTCGGCGTGTCGACGGGCGACGTGCTGCTCCAGGCGGGGCGGAAGCTGGGTGGCGCCTTCGCCAGGTTCACGGCGCCCACGTTCCAGGACTACCTGAAGACCGCGTGGCAGGGACTCGCGCCGGAGCAGGGCGGGGGCGCCTTCGACGATTTCTGGCGCGCGGCGCTCGCGCGCGGGGGCGTCTTCCCCGAACGCCCGGCCACGCCGGCGCCCGGCGTCGCCGCCTCGCTTACGTCGGTGACGTACACGAAGCCGGCGTTCGACGGCGACGGCGAGTGGGTCTTCGCCCCCTACCCGCATTCGTTCCTGTACGACGGCCGCGGCGCGAACCGGCCGTGGCTCCTCGAGAACCCCGATCCGGTCACCAAGATCACCTGGGACTCGTGGATCGAGGTGAGCCCCGCGACCGCCGCGCGGCTCGACGTCCGCCGGGGCGAAGTGATCCGCCTGGTGTCGCCCCACGGGAGCGTGACCGGGCCGGTCTGGATCCACGAGGGCCTGCACGACGGCGTGGTGGCGATGCCGATCGGCTTCGGGCACACCGCCTACGGCCGCTACGCGACCGGCCGCGGCGCGAACGCGCTGGACCTCCTCGGCGCGCCGGGCAACGCGCCCTTCGTGAGCTATCTCTCGACCCGTGTCCGGATCGAGAAGCTGAACACCTGGAAGCCGGTCGCCACGACGGAAGGCACGCCCCGCCAGCTCGGCCGCGGCCTCGCGGAGGCGATGCCGTTCGCGGCGGCCGCCAAGGGACTCACCGTGCGCGAGGCGTACCTCGAGGCGGCGGGCGTGCACGAGGGTGAAGAGCACACGACGACCGAGGTGAAGGCGATCCGCGGCTGGCGGCAGGACCAGATCGAGATGCGGAAGCTGGGCGACTACGCGGTGGCGCAGCCGAGCTGGGGGATGTCGATTGATCTCGCGAAGTGCACCGGTTGCTCCGCCTGCGTCACCGCGTGCTACGCCGAGAACAACATCCCCACGGTCGGCTACGACGAGGTGCTGCGCGGGCGCGAGATGAGCTGGATGCGGATCGAGCGCTACTGGGAGGGGGGCGGCGACACCGGCGCGCCCATTCAGGCGCGGTTCGTCCCGATGCTCTGCCAGCACTGCGAGAACGCGCCCTGCGAGCCGGTCTGCCCCGTCTACGCGGCCTACCACACCGCCGACGGCCTGAACGGCCAGGTGTACAACCGCTGCGTCGGCACGCGCTACTGCGGCAACAACTGCCCGTACAAGGTGCGCTACTTCAACTGGTACAAGTACAACCAGACGGCCTTCCCCGAGCCGCTCGACCTGCAGCTGAATCCGGACGTGACGGTGCGCGCGCGCGGCGTGATGGAGAAGTGCACCATGTGCGTCCAGCGGATTCGCCGGGCCCAGCACGAGGCGCGGCTCGAGGACCGGCCGATCCGCGACGGCGAGTTCATGACGGCCTGCGCGCAGAGCTGCCCGTCGAACGCGATCGTCTTCGGCGACGCGCGCGACCCCGAGAGCCGGGTCGCCCGGCTGCGCCAGGACCCGCGCGGCTACCACATCCTCGAGGAAACCAATACGCGCCCGGCGATCACGTACCTCGCCGAGGTGCTGCACGGGGCGGAGGCGTAACGCATGGCGGTCATCGCGCCGAACTTCACGATCACCCAGACGCACGCCGACGTTACCCGTGACGTCATCGCGACGCTGGAGCGGCCGAACCGCGGCTACTATCTGGCGCTCTTCGGTGCGGTCGGCCTCTTCCTGATCGGGCTCGTCACCTTCGTCGTCCTGCTCCACGACGGGCTGGGCCATGCCGGCTACACCCCCCCGGTCATGTGGGCGGTATACATCACCACCTTCGTCTTCTGGGTCGGCATCGGGCACGCCGGCACGCTGATCTCGGCGATCCTCTATCTCTTCCGCTCGCCCTGGCGGACGGCCGTGTACCGCGCGACCGAAGCGATGACCGTCTTCGCGGTCATGACGGCCGGCCTCTTCCCGATCATCCACATCGGGCGGCAGTGGGTCTTCTACTGGCTGCTGCCCTATCCCAACCAGCGCTACCTCTGGCCGAACTTCAAGTCGCCGCTCATGTGGGACGTCTTCGCCATCTCGACCTACCTCACGGTGTCGACGACCTTCCTCATCTTCGGGCTCATCCCCGACGTCGCCGCCGTGCGCGACAAGGCCACCGGCTGGCGGAAGTTCATCTACGGTCAGCTTTCGCTCGGCTGGCAGGGCACCGACACCCAGTGGCGCCACTACTCGCGGGCGTACCTCTACCTGGCGGCGCTCGCCACGCCGCTCGTGCTGTCGGTCCACTCGGTCGTGTCGTGGGACTTCGCGTCGAGCATCGTGCCGGGCTGGCACGGAACGATCTTCGCGCCCTACTTCGTGGCCGGCGCCATCTACTCGGGCATCGGCATGGTGCTCACGCTGCTGATCCCGCTCCGGAAGGCGCTCCGGCTGGAGCACATGATCACGGAGTACCACTTCGACAACCTGGCCAAGCTCACCCTGCTGACCGGGTGCATCCTGTTCTACGCGTACAGCATGGAGTACTTCGTCGCCTGGTACAGCGGCAACACCTTCGAGCAGACCACGTTCTACCTCCGCCCGTTCGGCCCCGACTGGTGGGCCGGCTGGGCGATGATCACCTGCAACGCCTTCGTGTCGCAGCTCCTCTGGTTCCGGAAGATTCGGACCAACCTGACGGCGCTCTTCGTCATCTCGATCTTCATCAACATCGGCATGTGGTTCGAGCGCTACGTGATCATTGCCTCGTCGCTCGCCAACGACTACATGCCGTGGGCGTGGGACCACCGGCTGAACCCGACCTGGGCCGACTGGGGGATTCTCGCCGGCTCGTTCGGCTGGTTCGGGATGTACTTCCTGCTCTTCGCCCGCACCTTCCCCATCGTGGCGATCCAGGAGATCAAGGAGATGATCCCGCTGCCGCGCCGCCGGGCGGGGGGAGGACACCACTCATGAAGCTGCCGCTGCCGAAGCGGCCGGTGGTGCCGGGGCTGCTCGCCTCGTTCGAGCACATCGACGCCGCCACCGACGCGATCCGGACGCTCCGCTCGGGCGGGCACCGCGACCTCACCGTCTACACGGCGAGTCCCAACCACGAAGTCGAGGAGGCGATGGGCCACACCAGCAGCCCGGTGCGTCTCTTCACCCTGGTCGGCGGGCTCACCGGGTGCGCCGCCGGGTTCGCCATGACGATCTGGATGTCGCGGGACTGGCCGGTGCTCGTGGGCGGGAAGCCGATCGTATCGATTCCGCCCTACGTGGTGATCGCCTTCGAGCTCACCATCCTCGTGGGCGCGCTGGCGACGCTCTTCGGCGTGGCGGTGCTGTCGCTGCTCAAGGCCGGCCGGAAGATCGCCTACGACCCGCGCTTCACCGATGACCGCATCGGTGTCTTCGTGGCCGCCCGGCCCAACCAGGCCGTGGCGCTCGAGCGGATGCTGCGCGAGGCCGGCGCCGTGGAGGTGACGCATGCGGCGGCCTGACCCGCGGCTCCTCCTCCTCGCCGTGCTCGCGCTCGGGACGGCAGGGTGCGAGACGTGGTACAACCGGGTGCCCTCGCCGGACGACCTGATGCACGCGATTCCCTGGTTCGACCACATGATCGCGCAGAAGTCGATTCATCCCTACCAGCGGGCGGACATCCCGCGCTACACGCCGGCCGGCGCGGTGCCCATCACCGGCGGCGAGCCGGACTGGGGCGCCGAGTTCCGGGCGAACAACCCGGCGACCGCCGACCGGCTGGTGAACCCCTTTGCCGCCGGCGGCGCCGGCACTGCCGACAGCACGCGCTTCCGTCCGGGCCCGGCGCTCCCGAACATTCCCGCCACCGTCGAGGCGCGGGGCGACACTCTCTTTCACACCTACTGCGCGGTCTGCCACGGGCCGGCGGGAGCAGGGAACGGCATCGTGCGCATTATGGGCGCCCCCTCGCTCCTCACCGCCAAGGCGCGCGGCTACAGCGACGGCTACATCTACAGCATCCTCCGCTACGGCCGTGGCGTCATGCCGCGCTACGGCGACAAGATCGTGCGGCCCGACGACCGCTGGGCCGTCGTGAACTACGTCCGGAAGCTGCAGGCCGGGGCACCCGCGCCGGCCGACTCCGCCGCGCCGGCCGGAGGGCAGGGGCGATGAGCGACCGCGACCTCGACGCCCGCCTCATCGCGCGCTCCGTCACCGGCCGCTACGATCTCTTCCTGGGCGTCGGGGCGGGCCTCGCCATCCTGGGGGCGATCCTGATCCTGTTCCGGCTCGGGCCGGCCGACCATGCGCGCATGTGGCACATGGTGCAGGTGAACTGGCTCTTCTTCACCGGCCTCTCGACCGGCAGCGTTGCCTTCGTGGCGTCGCAGAAGATCACCAATGCCAAGTGGTCGGGGATGATGATCCGCTTCGCCGAAGCGGCGGTCGCCTTCCTTCCCATCTCGCTGCTCACCCTGATTCTGATCTTCACGGCGGGGTACGAGCCGATCTACGGCCGGATGGCGGAGCAGCTGCCGTCGCTCCAGCCGGGCAAGGCGTTCTGGCTCTCGCACGGCTTCATGTTCCTCCGGCTGTTCGGCGGCCTCCTGCTGCTCTCCTGGGTCGGGTGGAAGCTGATCCGGGCGGACCTGCTTCCCGACCTCGCGGCGGTGCGTGGCGCCGTCACCGGCGGGCGTCGCTCGCTCTACGAGCGCTGGGCCCGCGGGTACGACGAGACGCCGCTCGGCGTCGCCGCGCACGAAGCGAGGATCCACCGCCTCGCCCCGCTCTACGCGGTGCTCTACGCGCTCATCGTGACCATCATCGCCTTCGACGGCATCATGGCGCTCCAGCCGCACTGGTTCTCGAACCTGCTCGGCGGCTTCTACTTCATGGGCTCCTTCCTCGGCGCCCACATGCTGCTCGCGCTGACCATGATGTTCGGCGCCAGCCACTTGGGCGTGGCCGACCTCGTGTCGCCCAAGCAGCGTCACGATCTGGGCAAGCTGTGCTTCGGGTTCACCGTGTTCTGGACCTACCTCATGTGGGCCCAGTACCTCGTGATCTGGTACGGCAACCTTCCCGAGGAGACCGGCTTCGTCTTCGCGCGGCTGTGGGGCCACTGGTTTCCGGTGGGACGCGCCGTGCTGCTCGGCATGTTCGTCATACCGTTCGTCGGCCTCCTCGGGGTGGCGCCCAAGAAGACGCGGGTGACGCTGGGCTTCTTCGCCTCCGTGAGCCTCGCCGCGCTCTGGCTCGAGCGCTATCTCCTCGTCATTCCGTCGGTCACCGCGTCGCCGGGGCCGGTCTTCGGCGTGCCAGAGCTGGCGCCGACGCTGGTCTTCGCGGGCCTGTTCCTCCTGAGCTACGCGCTATTCGCGCGGCGGTTCCCGATGCTCTCGCCCCGCCTGGCGGGTATCACGATCAGACGCGAGGTGGCGCACCATCACGCCGCCGACATGTACGATCACGAGGAGCCGCCGAAGGACTGGCTCCAGGAAGCCGCCATCGACCGCCGGGACCACGAGCGGTAGCGCGGCGGGCGCGGGGATACGAAACGGGGGACGCACGCTGTGCGTCCCCCGTTCTGTCGTGCCCCTCCCGGACGGCTACTTCTGCCGCATCTCCGCGTTGAGGCGGCGGATCATGGCGCGCAGGGAATCGTTGGAGAGCGGTGCCGTGATCGCCAGCATGCGGTCGCCGTGGCGGAGCGCCATCGCGCCGTCGCCGCCGGAGATCCCCGCGCCCTCCAGGGTCGGCCACGGCGACGGCGAGCCCGAGCGATTGGCGAGCAGCTCGGAGACATCCGCGGCCGGTCCTTCGATCGTCCGGATGACCTGGCCCGACTTGAGCTGCTGCGCAACCACCATGATCGACTTGTTGCCACCGGGCTGCGTCTGACCGACCTGCACCTCGACGACCGGCAGCCCGTCGAGATGCGGAACCGAATCGCCGCGCTCGTTGCGCGCGCTGGCCCACGACACCGTGCGCCAGATGCCGCCCAGTCCCCCATCCGATCCGATCGGGGGCAGCGTCGCCGTCGAGACCTCGATGCGGGGCGGCTCGATGATGGTCGGCTCGGGCCGGCGGGCGGACGAGGAAGCGGTGGGCGGGGCGGACGCGGGTGACGTGGCCGACGGCGTCGCCGCGCGGGAACGGGACGGGTCGGGCGCGGGCCGGTCGTCGGTCCGGAGGGCCACGTTCGGCACGCCGCTGTCGGCCGGGGCCTCCGCGATCGGGGCCGGGACATGGGCCGGCGACGCGACCCGCATGGGGGCCGGCGGAGAGAAGTAGGTATTGGCGCCCCAGCCGAGGGCGACGGCGGCGGCGAGGCTCGCGGCCCAGACGCCGGCGCGCCGGATGTGCTGCCGCCGGGCGGAGCGGGCCGCCGCCTCCTCGCTCAGCTGGTCGAGGGTGGGCGGAAAGCGCCGCGGCGGGGCGAGCGTGGCGAGGAGCGCCGTGGTCCGGTCGCGCAGGGCCGCGATGCCGTCCCGCAGCTCCCGGCATGCGTGGCAGGCGGCCAGGTGGCTCTCGATCTCGACGCACTGGGCGCGGCTCAGCGCCTGGTCGAGGTAGGCGTGCAGCTCTTCGTCAGGAATGTGCCGCATGGTCTCGCTTGCTGTGCTGGCGGTCGTAGGCGTCGACGAGTCGCTTGCGGGCCCGGGCGAGCGTCGTCCCGACGGCGCCGACGGCGAGCCCCGTCTGCGCGGCAATTTCGGGATAGCTGAGTCCGGCGTCCCAGAGGAGCAGAACCTCGCGATCGCGCGGGGTCAGCGTCTCGAGTGCGTCGTGGACGGCAGTGAGCCGCTCGTCGCGCTCGACCTGGTCGTCCGGCGCCATGGCGGGCGCAGGCGCCTGGTCGGGATCGTTGGTCATCAGAGTAAGGTGGCGCTTCCGGCGAATGGCGGCGCGCGCCTCATCCCGCGCCAGGTTCGCGGCCACCGCGAACACCCAGGCCCTCGGTTTCTCGGGTCGATGCGCGAGCGCCCGCACGAAGACTTCCTGCGCGAGATCCTCGGCGCGGTCGGCATCCCAGACTTTGCGGTAGAGGAAGCGGACCACGGCCGTGTACGTCGTCTGATAGAGCTGCTCGAGATCGTCCACGCGAACTCCGGGGTGTCGGCGGCCGGCGGCTGGACTACGGCTATAGGACGTGCGTGCCGGAGCCACCGTGCACAGATCGCTACCCGGCCCGCCGGCGGCGGCCAAAGACGCAGCCGGGATGGAGCACCTTCTGCTTGCCGGGCCATTCGCTGCAGAGGTCGGGCTTGGCCGGCCGGCCGTCCGCCCGGTGGCGCCCATGCAACGTGCAGTTGACCCCGCCGGGTTCCAGGTAGGCGCAGGCGGAGATCATCTCGACGTCGATGGAGAACTCCCCCTCCCGCGCCACCTTGCAGAGATACGGCGAGCGGCGGGAGCGCACCAGAGCCTCGAGCGTGCGTTGCCGGCGGGTGCACATGATCTCGACCTGCAGATCCCGGCAGCAGGCGGCCCCCTGCCGGTTGTCGGCGGTGCGGCACGCCGCCGTCGCGCACGGGTTGCCGCCCGCATCCGCCAGGACGGGAAGTGCCCGGCGTGCCGCGGGTGCCGGCGCGGGCGGGGGCAAATGTCGCGTGACCATCTGCCGCCGGTCCACCACCCGGAAGCGGTCCCGGCCCAGCTGGCGCGGCTGCGCCCGGCGGAGGGTGCGGGGGATCGGAGCGCGATGGCCCCAGGCGGCGCACCGCGCCGTGCCGTCCTCCGTGCGGAGGAAGCGGCAGGGAACGTGAAGCACGGCCTCCACGTAGAGGTCGCCCTCGCTCTCCCACAGCTCCAGAAAGGTGATGTGCTGCGTGTGGCCGAGGAGCCAGGTCGACTCGTGATCGAGCGAGGGCGTGCCCTCTTCGAGCGAGCCGATGCGCAGCGTCACGCGCAGCGCGGAGCACTGGCGGCCGATGGCGGTGCAGGGTGGCGGCGGACTCATGCGGTTCCCATTTTCACTGGGGCAATATATACTTGTGAACTCCTTCACAAAGTGCAGCGGCACGGTGAAGGCGAAGGCTGAGCTGGACCATTTTCCTCGGATCTGGAGGCACAACGGCAATGCGCGTGACTTCCCTGGTGGCTGGCTTCGCCCTCGTCCTCGCGGCGTGCGGCGGGGACAAGACGGCGAACAATCAGGCGGCGGCGACGGACTCGACGACCGCGGCTCCGGCGGCGGCTGCCCCGGCCGCGACGGGCGCCACGCACGATGTGGACATGGTGATGGACGGGACGCAGCCGAAGTTCGTGCCGGCGACCCTCACCGTGAAGAGCGGCGACGTCATCCGCTTCCACAACAAGAGCGGCGGCCCGCACAGCGTGAACTTCTGGGCCGACAGCATTCCGGCCAACGCGGCGTCGGCGATCACCGTGTCGCCGTCCACCGGCGGCGAGAAGCTCGACAGCGATCTTCTCACTGACCCCGAAGGCATCGTGACCGTGACGCTCAACAACGCCCCGGCCGGCGAGTACAAGTTCTACTGCCTGCCGCACCTCGCGATGGGCATGAAGGGGACGATCACCGTCCAGTAACGGCTGCCGGTCAGGCACCACCCGAGCGGCCCGCCATCCGGCGGGCCGCTCTCGTTTCACGCCGCCGGCAGTGCCGCGGTGCCGGCCCCGGCGGCCAGTGCACCGACCGCGATCCCCGCGATCGCGTCCACCGCATAGTGCATCTGGCAGTACACCACCGACACCGCGAGGAGCGCCGTGGCCACGGCGAGGACGGTGCCCAGCCGGCGCGATGCGGTCCACGCAGCCAGCGTCGCGGCGAGCGCCGCCGCGACGTGCGATGACGGGAAGGCCGCGCCGTACGAGCTGCCGCGGGCGAGCGTGGCGTACACCAGGCGGGCCGTCACGTTGTCCACGAACGGCCCGGTCGGGCGCGGATAGGTGTAGTAGGGGCCGGCGACGGGATAGAACAGGAAGAAGAGGTAGCAGACGACGAACGCGAGCATGACGCTCAGCACGAAGCGCTGCGTCGCCCGGTGCTCGCCGCGCGCGACGAGCCAGACCGCCGGGACCGACAGAATGAAGTAGTAGGAGAGATAGGCGCCGTGCAGCACGGTGGACCAGAACCGGCTCGGTGCCGACTGCCACCATGCGCGGCTGGGCTCGAAGCCGAAGAGCGCGAGCTCCCAGCGCTCGATCCGCGCGTCGTGGATCCGGATGCCGCCGGCGTTCAGCACGTCGAGCTCGCTGTAGAGCGCGAGCAGGAGCACCAGCGGATAGATCTCCCGGATCGTCCGCCCCACGGGCCCGAGCCCCGGCCGGGTGACCAGCCAGATGAGGCCCCCGGCGAGGAGGTGCGACGCCACGAGCCACCAGCAGGCGGGGCGCGCCGACGCCCGCGCGATCGCCAGCGCGGTCACGACGATCAGATAGCCGATCAGCAGCAGCTCGACCGGCCGAAGTCGTGACCACGCCGCGCCCGTGAGCTCGGCGCGGCGCGCGTCAGAGCCAGCCGGCAACGCGATACCAGTCATACGTGAGGGCGAGTCCGGCGCGGAAGTCGTGCGCGGCGCTCCAGCCGGTGGCGGCCGTGAACGGCCCGGGGTCGCCCGTCCAGCCGGCCTGGAAGAATTCGTTCGCCTTGTCCGCGTTCAGGATCGTCGCGCGGCCGGCGAGCGCCGCGGCGCCTCCAGTGACGTGCAGGATGGCGCGGCCCAGCCATTCGGGAATGCCGACGGTGCGGACCCGCCGCCCCATTGCCGCGGCGATCGCGCGCACCATGCCGGCGGCGGTGAGTGTCTCGGGGTGGTTCACGTAGAACGTGCGATGCAACACCGCGTCGCCCGCCGCGGCGGCGATCAGCGCATCCGCGAGATCCGGCGCGAAGATGGCCGAGACTTCCATGGAGCCGTCGCCGAAGACGGGCGCGATCCCGGAGCGGACCATGCGGAACACCTTGATCAGGTTGTCGCGGTCGCGCGGGCCGTAGATGGTGGGCGGGCGGAGGACGACCCACGGAAGCGAGCTCGCGCGGACGATCTCCTCCGAGGCGAGCTTGCTGCGACCGTAGCGCGTGACCGGGTGGGCGGGCTCCGTTCCCGTTGCGGGGTGCCCCGGCGCCGTCGGGCCGCCCGCGGCACCCGAGCTCACCAGCACGAATCTCGGGTTCGCGCCGGAGGCCTCGGCCGCCGCGACGACGTTCGCGGTCCCGTCCCGGTTCGCGTGCATGTACTCCGCTTCGGAGCGGGCGGCGACCGCGCCGGCCACGTGGAAGACGACGTCCTGCCCGCGCGTCGCCGCCTCGAGCGCGGGGCGGGAGTGGAGGTCGCCCTGGACGAGGGTGGCGGCGGAGCGGAGAAGGGGCAGGCCCCTGGCGGGGTTCCGGACGAGCGCGGTGACTTCATGGCCCCCGCGGTGGAGCGCCTCGACGAGATGGCCGCCGACGAATCCCGTCGCTCCGGTGACGAGCGCCCTCACACCGGGCGGTCGTACAGTCGGTAGGTCTTGTAGACCTCGAAGCGCATCTTGAGGAGACCGGCGTTCATGGCGGGATTGTCCTCGAGGATCCAGCCCGCCTCGCCCCAGTACATGCCGTGCTGCGCGGAGCGCGTCCAGATCCAGTGATACAGGACGGCGTCGAGCCCCTTCCCGCGATACTCCGGCAGGATGCCGAGGAGCGGAATGCGGGCGCGGCGGATCGTCTCCCGCTTGAGCGCCCAGAGGAGCTTGAGGACCACGGGAAACATGCGGCCCGAGCGGTTGCCGCGGAACACGGTGTTGAGATCGGGAAGCGCGAGCCCGAATCCGACGACCTTGCCGTCCTTCTCCGCGAACGGCACGATGTCCGGCACGACCACCGGCTTGAACTGCTGCGCGAGATGGTCGATCTCGTGATCGGTCATGGGGACGAAGCCCCAGTTCTTCTCCCAGGCCGCGTTGTAGATCCCCTTGATCCGCTCCACCTCGGCGGGGAAGTCCTTCATGTCGAGGGGCCGGATGGTGATCCCCATCCGCTCCCGGAGGATGCCGACCGCGCGCTCGAGCCGCTCGGGTACCGGGTCGTAGGTCCGGAAGGCGCGGTCGCCTCCCTGGTACACCAGCAGGTCCTTGGCCTTGGTGAAGCCCGCGCCTTCGACGAGGGGTACGTAGTAGGCGGGGTTGTGCGGCATCATGAGGGCGGGTGGCGTGTCGAAGCCGTCAACCAGGAGGCCGCACTCGTCATTCACCGAGAACGACGCCGGGCCGCGCATCGTGTCGAAGCCGCGGGCCCGGAGCCATTCCGCGGCGGCGTCGAAGAGCGCGTCCGCGACGGCGGAGTCGTTCTCGGCCTCGAAGAAGCCGAAGAAGCCGACCCGGTCCTCGTGGGTCTGGTTGTGCAGCCGGTTGGCGATCGCCGCGATGCGGCCGACCACGCGATCGCCGCGCTCGGCGAGGAAATATTCCGCGTCGGCGTGCTCGAAGAAGGGGTTCTTCGTGCGGGACAGCAGCAGCGCGACGTCCCGACGCAACGGCGGGACCCACATGGGGTCCCGCTGGTGGAGCCGGTAGGGCAGGTCGATGAAGCGTCCGACGTCCTTCCGGTCTCGGGCCGCGCGGACCCGAACCGGCGTCAGATGACCCCCAGCTCTCGGCCGATGCTGGCGAACTTCTCGAGGCAGAGGTCGATCTGATCGAAGGTGTGCGTCGCCATGACGCTCGTCCGGAGGCGGCACTGCGAGGGCGGCACCGCCGGCGGCATGACCGGGTTGGTGAACACGCCGGCGTCGAACAGGCGCCGCCACATCACGAAGGTGTTCTCCATCGTGCCGATCAGGACGGGCACGATCGGGGTCTCGGTGGGCCCGATCTCGAAGCCGTAGCTCCGGAAGCCCTCGTGCAGCCGGCGCGTGTTGGCCCAGAGCCGTTCGCGGCGCTCGGTGTCGCTCTGCAGGACTTCGAGCGCCGCGAGCACGCCCGCGGTGTTCGCCGGCGGCAGCGAGGCGGTGAAGATGAGTGGCCGGCTGTGGTGGCGGATGTAGTTGATGACGTTCTCGCTGCCGCTCACGAAGCCGCCGATGGACGCGAGCGACTTGGAGAAGGTGCCGGCGATGATGTCGACGTCGTCGGTCATGCCGAAGTGCGCCGCGGTGCCGTCGCCGTTGGGCCCGAGGACGCCGAGCGAGTGCGCGTCGTCCACCGCCAGGGCGGCGCCGTACTTCCGCGCGACGCGGACGAGGCCCGGGATGTCGGCGATGTCGCCTTCCATCGAGTAGATGCCGTCCACGACGATCATGGAGCCGCGCGAGGTGCCCGCGCGCTCCAGCTTGCGCTCGAGGCCGGCGAGGTCCCCGTGGTTGAAGCGCTCGGTCTCGCCGAACGACATCTTGGCGCCGTCGACGATCGACGCGTGGTCGAGCTTGTCCAGGAAGACGGTCTCGCCGCGGCCGACGAGGCCGGAGATGAGCCCGACGTTCGCGAGGTACCCGGTGGAGAAGACGAGGCAGTCCTCCTTGCCGAGGAATTCGGCGAGGGCGCCCTCGAGCTGGACGTGGAGATCGAGGGTGCCGTTGAGGAACCGGCTGCCGGTGCAGCCCGAGCCGTAGCGGTGCAGGGCGCGCGACGCCGCCTCGAGAACCTTGGGATGATGCGTGAGACCGAGGTAGTTGTTGGACCCGAGCATGATGCGCTTCTGGCCCTCGATCGTGACGACCGTGTCCTCGGATTCGGAAATCGGCTTGAAGTAGGGATAGAGCCCGGCGGCCTTGACCTCTCGCGCCTTGGTGAACTGCCTGCACTTGTCGAAGAGCGCGATGTGTTCAAGCGTCTGGGTATCCACGAGACCTCATCCTGAGAGGGTGTGCGGGGGAACCCCACATCACTATATGACAGAACGGCTTAAACTAACGTCCGGGGCAGACCCGCACAAGTAAAAAGACGGGAACCCGCTCCCGGTGTCGCATTGTTTTGCAGCGTTTCGATGCCGGCCGCGGCCGACTGGTTTCCGGCCGGTGTACCGCATGCTACATTCTCTGCACACCTTAGCAACCGGTGGACCCCCTTGCAGCCTGCGCCTCCCGTCGTCCTGGCCGGCTTCGGCCTTGCCGTCGCGTGTCTGATCCCGGCCGCCGCCCGGGCCCAGTATCCCCGCGCCGAGCGGGGGCGCTTCGAGGTGCGCGGCCTCGATTTCAGCCCCGACGGCGCCTGGCGCCGGAAGGTCGCGGCCGTGAGGGCCACGCGCCATCAGTTCCTGCGCTCGGGGTCCATCCGCTCGCTCAATCTCAGCTCGGGCACCGCATTCAACGGGGTCAAGGTCACGGGGCACGTCGTCGTGCCCGTGGTGCCGATCGCCTTCGCCAACGTCGCCGCGCCGTGGACCGCGACGCAGCTCGCCACGCAGCTCTTCGCGGCCGCGCCGATCGGAACGGCCTACAGCCTCAAGACCTATTACGAGCAGCTGTCCAACGGCAACATCACGCTCGACGGCCGCGTCTTTCCCTGGGTCGTGGCCGATTCGGCCGACAGCTATTACGAGGATGGGTGCAACGGGATCGGCGTGGGCACCACCTGTCCCCACGACGGCGATCGGCTGGGCGAGCTGCTGATCGGCGCGCTCGCGGCCGTGTCCGGCGGCAGCGATGCCGCGACCGTCTGGTCCGCGTTCGACAACGACGGTCCCGACGGCCTGCCGAACTCGGGCGACGACGACGGCGTGGTCGACTTCGTCACCTTCCTGCAGGCCGACAGGGACGGGGCCTGCGGCACGGCGCACATCTGGGCGCACCGCTTCGTCATCGCGGGCTTCAACGGCGGATCACCATATGTGACCCGCACGCCGTGGCAGGGCCATCCGGGGCAGTTTCTCAAGGTCAACGACTACACGATTCAGAGCTCCGTCGGCGGACCGACCGCGTGCGACGGCTCGCGCATCATGCCCATCGGCACGATCGCGCACGAGACCGGCCACGCCTTCGGTCTGCCCGACCTCTACGACACCGGCGCCGCGTCCACCGCCAGCGAGGGGATCGGGGAGTGGGGCCTGATGGGAAGCGGCAACTACTCGATGCCGTACAGCCCGTCGCGCATGGAGGCGTGGTCCATGGCCGAGCTCGGCTGGGTCGACATCGACGAGGTCGGTGCGAGCGGGACCTACCGCCTCGCGCCGGTCTCGAGCTCCCACCGGGTCACGCTCATCAACATTCCCGGGACCGACGAGTTCTACCTGCTCGAGAACCGCCAGGATCTCGAGAGCGATTCCGCGCAGATGAATCCGGCGCGAGGCGCGCGGGCCAAGCTTCCCGGTCTCCTCGTGTGGCACGTCGACGAAGGGCAGGTCGAAGCGCACGGCTTCCGCGGCGACAATGCCGTGAACGCCGGATCCCCGCACGGCGTCGCGCTGCTCCAGGCCGACGGCCTCGGCAATCTCGACCTGAGCGGAAGCCTGTCGGCGAGCAATCGCGGCGATGCCGGCGATTCGTATCCGGGCTCGACGGTGAACCGTCGGATCACGCTCGCCTCCAGTCCGGCGGCACTCGACAATCAGCGGCGCTACGCCGGATTCATCCTCGACTCGATCTATCAGGTCGCGCCGCATGGCGACGTGGTCTTCCGCCTGACCTTCAAGCAGCCCGATGCGTTCGCGGCATCGCCGGGCGGCGCGAGGATCCGGGTGAACGGCGTCGCCCTGGCGAGCTTCTCCGACGTGATCGTGCCCGGCGATGCGGTCGCCCTGTCCGGAGACTCGCTGCAGGTGTCCGCCGACGGCCGCAGCCGGTTCGAGTTCACCCGCTGGTCGGATGGAGGCGCGCTGACCCATCTCTACCGCGCGACCACATCGCCGGCCGCGATCACCGCCGTCTTCGGCGCGGATTATCGCCTGTCCGTCGCCCTCGTCAACGCGCAGCCGGGGGCGGTGATGATGGCGGCACCGCCACCCGGCACCGATCTGGCGACCGGCGTCTTCCTCTCCAGCGGCACTGCCGTGACGCTCACGGCGGTGCCGCCGCCGGGGGCGGTGTTCGCCGGGTGGCGCGGCGACACCACGTCGGTGTCACCGACGCTGCAGCTCGGCATGGCGCGGCCCTACAACCTCACGGCCACCTTCGTCGCGCAGGTCAACGTCGCCGTGGACGCGGCGGCCAACACCCTCCTCGGCACGGGGGGCCTGAGCGCCGAGCAGTCGGCCTACCTCGACGCGCGAGGGAACCGGAACGGCGTCTACGACCTCGGCGATTTCCTGGCCTACGTGAAGGCGAGCGGCGCGAGCCCCAGCGCGGCGGTGATGCGGCAGCTGCTGACGGTCGCGCCGAAGAAGGCGCACCCATGACACGGGTGCGCCTGGTCCTGGCGCTTTCGCTCGCGGGCTCCGCCGCGGGCTGCGGCGGCGATCACGGCACCGAGCCGAGCGGACCCGTGCCGGGCGTGCTGACCCTCGAGCTGGTCACCCCTCGTACCGACGACGGCGCCGTGCTGCTCACCGTCTCGGGTGCGCCCGTCAGGTCGGTCGAGGCCGCCTCCCCGGGCTACCAGATCTTTTCGGTGATTCCCGATACGGTGACGGCGCGGGTGCTGGTGACGGGCGACATCGGCGCCGGCGCGCTGCTCAAGCTGCATGTCGCCGACACGCGGCGGGCCGCGGCCTACCGCGCCACGATCGGGCAGGCGGCGTCCCGCGCGAGCTTCGAGCAGCAGGGCCTCGCGGGCTACGCCCTGCGAGTGGTGCCGCCCGCGTCCGAGTGATCCACGGTTTGCGCCGGAACGGCGCGACACTAGTTTATCCCGTGTGACGGGGCGTTAGCTCAGCTGGGAGAGCACCGCCTTTGCAAGGCGGGGGTCAAGGGTTCGAGCCCCTTACGCTCCATTCTCCGTCGTTCCTCCCGCACATGCGCTCACTTCCGGTTGGGGCGGCGCCGGGTATCTTACCGGGCTCATGACCCACGCTTCGCCGCGCCCGGCGACCATTCTCGTGGTCGACGACGAGCCACAGGTTCGCCGGCTCGCCAGCCGCGCGCTCGAGCGGGAGGGGTACCGGGTGATCGAGGCGACCGACGGCCTCGAGGCGCTCGGCCTCTTCACGCAGGACGCCCGGATCGATCTGCTGGTCACCGACGTCAGGATGCCGCACACCGACGGCATCGTCCTCGCCGCCGCGCTGCGCCGGCGCTTCCCCGCCATTCCCGTCCTCTTCATTTCCGGCTATCCGCGCGGCACCGAGCCGGCCCCCGAGCCGTTCCTCGCGAAGCCCTTCGAGATGCGCACGCTCTGCGATCGCGTGCGCGAGCTGCTCGACACGCGCGAAGGCGTCGACGCCTAGCCGTCAGTCGAGGAAGGTCTGCAGGTCGAAGTGCCCGGCGTCGACCACCCGGTCGCCGTCCACGGTGACGAGGACGAGCGCGAGGTCGGTCGTCCAGCGGGGGTCCACCAGATACCACGCGTCGGGCTCCAGCATGCGGTATCCCCATGCGAACGCGGGCTTCACGCGCGCCTCCGACCGCAGCCCGCCCGGGGGCGGCGCCTCACGCAGGTGGAGCTCGACGAGCTCGAGGAGCTCGGTATCGAGGAGAGCGTCGAGACTGGTCCTCGCGAATTCCGGGACGAGGAAATAGCGGCCGTCCTGGCATACGAGGCGCAGTCGCCGTGCCGCATCGGGCTCGGCCGATTCGGGCAGGAGGGCCGCGAGCCAGCGGCGCCCATCGCAATCGATGAAATGCCGGCCCCCGTCGGAGCCGCCGAGCTCGAGCAGGCTTCGGGGCACCGGCACGTAACTTGATGGGTCTTCGCGAAGGGCATCCTCCGGCCGCAGGAGGACGATGCCCCCCGGCGCGAGCCGCGCGGCCTCACCGCCGAAGACGTCGTACCATGCGCCGGGCCGGAGACCCGCTACCTCCGGAGCATCCGGGCGCAGCCGCGCTCGCAGTCTCGATCCAGGAAATCCGTCCACTTCCGCTCCAAGCCGATTTCGATCGGTGCAACTTAGCGTACTTGCCCCGGCGCGACCGGCGCGCCAGCTTTTTTCATTCCCATCGTCCGCCGCGACGCGGCGACCAACCCCGGAGTAGTTCGTGCGCAGCTTACCGCCGTTCCCATCCTGCCGGCCGGCGCCGGCCTCCCCGTGAGCGCGCCGCGGGAGGCCCGCCTCAAGCCGGAGTTCGCCGGTTTGTACCCCGACGTCGCGGCGGGTGTGTGGCTGCTCGCCGCGCACGTGGCCGAGACGCTCGCCAATCTGGCGCGGAAGGACCCGGAGGGCGACGTCCTGCGCCGCGTGCTCGATGAGCGGCACTTCGAATTCCGCGGCGGACCGGCGTCGGGTGCGCCGCATCTCGTGCGCGACCGCGGAATGCGGGCCGCGCAGCCGGATCAGCGCACGCGCGGAACCTGGAGCTGAGGCGCGGCGTGGCGCCCCACCGGGAGGCGCGACTCAAGCCGGAGTTTGCCGAGATCTATCCGGGACTCGAGGCGGGGGTCTGGCATCCCGCGGCTCGCGTCGCCGAGTATTTCCTGACCCGTCCGGACGCCGCGTCGCATGCCGGCATCCAGCACGTCGAGCGCGTCCTCGATGAGCGGCACTTCGAGTTCCGCGGCGGTCCGGCCCGATCCGCGGCGGACACCGACCGACGGGGCCGGGCGGGGGACTGAAGCGCCCCGACCGGGCTCCGCCTGTAGGTGACCCACAACACGGTGCCGCTCCCGACCCTCAGGATTTGAGGGAGCCGGGAACCCGCCCCACCTCATCTCGATTCTCGCGTCACTCTTCCAACACCATTGAAATGAATGTCTTGCGCGACGCGGCTCTACCGTGTTCCCGCTGCTGGTCCGACCCTTGCCCATGACGCGGCCACCTCCATCAGAGATGGCCTATGCGATCCCGTACTGCTGCGGCGCTCGTCGCCGTGGCCACGATCCTGTCCGCACGGCCAATGCACGCGGCGCCCCTGGACCACGCGCTCGGCATGCTGTCCGACAACGCGGCGTACTTCCAGACGATGGCGCGCGCGATCGACGGGCACCGGCCCGGCCGCGACTCGAGCGGGGCCGCGCTCGTTCCCGGCGGCAGCGACAACCGCCTCTATGCGGCCGGTGGCGCCGTCCTGCTGGGCGTCGTCGCGGCCTTCCTGCTGGACGGCCATGGTTCCGACGACGACGGCCTGATCGATGACCCGACGATCCCCGGCCAGGACGGCCCCGGCGGCGATAACGGCGGCGTGCACGACGACGGCGGGGTGCACGACATCGTGAATCCGGATCAGCCCAATGTCGTGATTCCGGACGCGACGACCGTCACCCCGGAACCGGCCTCGCTGCTCCTCGTCGGCACCGGCCTCTCGAGCCTTGGGGCGATGAGCTTCCGGCGGCGGCGCAGCCGGTAGTCCGCACCTCCCGGCTTCCGACGCGCCCCCTCACGGGGGCGCGTTTCGTTTGGGACAGGGCGGTGTCACGGGTAGACTCCAGCCATGGACAGCGTGGACGTCGGGCTCATGGCCGCCATCGCCGCGTGCGGTTCGTGCCTCAGCCGAACGAGGGCGGGCGGTATCGTGGCGGCGGGCGTCGCCACTCTTGCCCTCGGCGTCGCGAGCGCGGCGGTCGGCCCTGCGCCGGGCGGCGCTCCGGCGGCTGGGCCGGCTGCGGCGATCGATAGCGGGCTCATCCTCGCGGGGGTCTTCGCAATCCTTGTTGCCGCGCTGCATGGCTGGCGCAGTGGCAGGCGGCTGTCGGCCGCGGCGCTCGCAGTGCTGGCGCTGGCCCTTGCGGTTCGTGAGCGCTGGCTGCTCGCCGGGGCCACGCTGGCCGCCGTCGCCGCGGCTGCGGCAGTCCTCGGGATCGGTGCAGTGCTGAGCCGGGCGCTTTCCGGCGGGCGTCGTCCACCGCGTTCGGGGGGGCCGACCGAGCCGCCGCCCGCCGGCTGGAAGATCCTCCTCGCATTTGCCGGGCTGGCCACCGCAGCCGCGGCGCCCAACATCTGGCTCATCATCGCGGGCGCGCTCGTCGCCGGCGCGGTGCTCGCCCCCGTGTCCGCCGCGCTCGCGGCCGCCGGGCTCCTGCCGTTCCTCTGGTTCGTGCACAGGGTCGCGGGTCCGGTCGGCCTCGCCGTGTCGGCCCTTCCCGCCGTCCCGCTCAGTCCCGCAGCCGAATCGCTCGCGGCGCCGCTGCTCGCGGCGGGGGCGCTGATGCTTTTTGGCCTCTGGCCGATGCGACGGTTCGGTTCGCCGCTGCTGCTTATTGCCGGCGTCGCGGTGCTCGTTCGGCTCGGCGTTGCCGTCCCGTCGGGACTCATCGACTGGCGGACCGTGCTCGTCCCGCTCGGCGTGGTCGGCCTCGTGCACGCCGCGGTCGCGGGCGACACCGGGGAGGCCATCGCCGGGTGGGCGTGGCTCGGTGCCGTCACGGGTGCCGCGACGGCGCCGTGGCTCCTCGCCGCGGCAGCGGTGATCGGAGTCATGCGACGCGACTGGGCGGCCGGCATCACCGCTGCGCCCAAGGCGGGTTGGGCGGTGTCGGCGCTGCTGTGGGCCGCGACCGCCGCGGGCGGCGCGCTGGCGCTGGCATCCGTGCTTCGGGCCGAGGTGGTCTACGCGGTGCTCGCGACGCTCCTCACCGTGCTGCTGGCGTTGCACCGCCCCGCGACGGAGCCCGCGTGACCGGCGCCTGGTGGTTTCCGCGGCTGGGGCCCGGTCGCGCACGCCGTCGTCGCCACGGCGATCACGTGCGCGGCGCCGCTCGTGGTGCTCCGGATCTCGGCCAGGCGGCCGGGAACGCGGGCCCCTCGTCGGGACTCCGCGGCGTGCGCGACGAGCGCGATCGTTGATTACGCGCGCGGCCGTTCCCATATTTCGCCGCGACTACCACCGAGGAGCACCGACATGGCCTACACACTCCCGCCGCTGCCGTACGACTACAATGCGCTCGAGCCGTCGATCGACGAGCAGACGATGCGGATCCATCACGACAAGCACCACCAGGCGTACGTGACCAACCTGAACGCCGCCCTCGAAGGCCACGCCGATCTCCAGACCAAGCCGGTGGAACAGCTGATCGCCAACATTGATGCGCTTCCGGAGCCGATCCGGACGCCGGTACGCAACAACGGCGGCGGCCACGCCAACCACACCTTCTTCTGGGAGATCATGCGGCCGGGCGGCGCGCGCGAGCCGGAGGGGGCGCTCAAGCAGGCGATCGACCAGACCTTCGGCGGCCTGACGCCGTTCAAGGAGCAGTTCGCGAAGGCGTGCGGCGGCCGCTTCGGCAGCGGGTGGGGCTGGCTCACGATGGCCAAGGGCGGCGGCCTCGCGATCGAGAGCACGCCGAACCAGGACAGCCCGCTCATGTCGGGCAAGACGCCGGTGCTGGGCTGCGACGTCTGGGAACACGCGTACTACCTGAAGTACCAGAACCGTCGTCCCGACTACGTCGCCGCCTGGTGGAATGTGGTCAACTGGACCGAAGTCGGCCGGCGCTTCGAGCAGGGCCGCGGATAGCCATCCTCCCGTCGTTCGCCGGCGTCTGGAGCGACGCCGCCTCTTCTCTCCTCCTGAGATTCGCCTCGTCGGCCGGCGTCGAGTGGACGTCGGCCGGGCGTCGCGTGGCAGTGACGGTCAGCGCCGGGCGGGGCTTCGTGACGGCCGCCGCCGATGGAGCACCGCTCCTTGCCGGCGCCAGCGTACGCCTGAATGGCGCGCCCCTGCCGTCTGGTGAGCTCAGCGTGAGCCCGGTGGACGTGACGCGACGGTCGGCTGTACCCGCCGTGTGCGAGCGCTGGCTGACCGCCCTCGAGCTGCCGATCGCCATCTGGGAAATCGAGACCGATGCCGACGGCGAGCTGGCCGTGGAGCTGGCACCCGCCGGGGGCCGGGAGCTCGTGATCGGCGTCGATGGCGGCATGGTGGAGCGAGCCGCGCCCCACTCGAGCGGAGTCGTCAGCATCCGGCGCGCCGACCGCACCCGCGCGCTCCGGGTCTCGATCGGCGCGTCGCGGGATGAGGACGACCTGGCGCGCACACTCGATCTCGCGGGTCGACGCGGGTTCGCGGGGCTCGTCGCCCAGCGCGCGCAGCATGCGCGGGTCATTTCCGAGTACGGCGCGACCGTCGTCACCCCCGATCCTGCCGTGAATCGGGCCTTCGAGTGGGCCAAGCTCCGCGCCGACGAGCGCGCCCGCAGCATGGGAGACCCGGAGGCTGCCCGCGCCCTCCTTGCCGCCGGGCTCAGGGAGGCGGCGCGCGACCAGCGTCGGAGCGGACCGAACGCGCTGGAGGATGCCTGGCAGCGATGGGTCGGCGAGCCTGGGCCGGCCATCGCGGGCGACCGGCCCGCGTCCGGCTGGTCAGTGGGGACGATCCCCGGCGATCCCGAGCGCGCCGCCATCGCGGCGCCCGCGTCCTTTCTCGATGGCGCGATCCGCGGACTCTGGGGCGCCGTGCCCGATGCGTCACGTGGCCTGCTGGCCCTCGCGCCCACATTGCCGCCGTCGTGGGACCGCCTCGAGCTGCTCCGGCTTCGCGTGGGCACCAACGTTCTCGACGCTTCGATCCGGCGCCGGCCCGGCCGGCTCGTCGCGCGCGTCCGGCGCCGGCAGGGAGCTCCGCTCACGCTCTCGTTCACCCTTCCGGGTGCCGGCGTGTCGGCCGTCGAGCTCGACGGCGTGATGCTCGAAGGGCGGACCGCGCGCTTCGAGCTGGCCGGCGAGCACGAGATTTCGGCGATCGCGGAGGGCTGACGGGCCGGTCCGGAGCCGGCCGTGGTATCTTATCTGCGCCAACCATCCAGGGATCGTGATGCTTCGCCCGCGCTTCGCCGCGCTCATCGTCGCCGGCCTGCTCGCCGGCTGTCACATCGAGGACCGCACGCCGACCGGCACCCGCCGGGACGACGATGCGATCCGCGCGCTGCTCACGACCTACTATCAGAGCCTCGGCGCGCGCGACTGGGCGGGCAGCCGGGCGCTCTTCTGGGACAGCGCCGCCGTCGAGCTGCGCCGGGCGGCGCCCGATTCCGCATGGCGCGACTTCCGCGGCGCCGATGCGTATCACCAGTATCTCGCGCGCACCTATGCGGGCGATCGCAATCGCGCCATCGCCGTGCGCATCTTCCGGCTCGATACGCGGCTGCAGGGCGATCTCGCGAGCGCCTGGGTGATCACGCGCCGCCGCCCCCTCGCGGGCGAAGGCCGGGAGGAAGTGGGCACCGCCGACCACCTGCTCCTGCGGCGGAAGGACGGCGCGTGGCGCATCGTCAGCTACGCGTCGGTGCCCGACCTGTCCTCCGCATCCCGCTGATCGCGCATGCGTCCGCTCGACCTGCTCGCGGAGATCGCGCGGCTCCTGAATGGTCCGGACGCGCCGCGCGACGTGCTGGCCGGGACGGCCGACGCCGTCCGTCGCGGCGTCGGGGCGAGCTCGGCGGCCATCTGGGTGCCGACGCCGGGCGGCGCGACGGTCGAGGCGGTGAGCGCGCCGCCGCTGCCGCCCGGGCGGGAAGTCGCGCCGTCGTTCGACCTTGCCTCGTCCGGACCCGACGCGCTCCGGACGCCCGTCGTCCGCGACGGCCGGCAGGTCGCGCTGCTCGAAACCCTCGGAGGCGACGGCGGGCCGGTGCTCTCCATCGTGGCCGATCTCCTCGCCCCGTGGCTCGCGTCGCATGAGCAGGCCGCGGCGCTCGGCCGCGAGGTGTCCGAGCGCGCGCGCGAAACCCACGGCGAGCGCCGCTTCACCGCGCTCCTCATCGACAGCCTCCCGGTGGGCCTCTACGTGGTCGACCGTGACTACCGCATCCGCGTCTGGAACCGGAAGCGGGAAACGGGCACGCAGGGGCTCCGGCGGTCGGATGTCGTCGGTCGCACCGTGTTCGAGGTGCTCACGCGCCAGCCGGCGGCGCAGCTCCGGGCGGAGTTCGACGCCATCTTCGCGACCGGGCAGATCAGCGAAAGCGATCTCGAGGTGGATGGCC
This sequence comes from Gemmatimonadales bacterium, assembly GCA_025935995.1. GTDB lineage: Bacteria > Gemmatimonadota > Gemmatimonadetes > Gemmatimonadales > GWC2-71-9 > JAICUF01. Next base: position 15,649 of record JAICUF010000012.1, on the reverse strand, counting down.
CCGACGGGACGCGCTGCTACCACATCTCGAAGGTTCCCATGCGGCTCGCCGGCGACGAGGTGAGCCACGTCATCACGATCGGCGAGGACATCACGGCCCGGCGCGCGATGCAGCAGCGCGCGCTCCAGACCGAGAAGCTCGCCGCGGTGGGCCAGCTCGCGGCCGGCGTGATGCACGAGATCAACAACCCGCTGGCGACGATCAGCGCGTGCGTCGCCGCGAGCGAGATGCGGCTCGCCGACGTGGCGGGCCAGGGCGTGCCGGCGCTCCGCGAGTACTGCGAGATCATCGAGAAGGAGGTCCAGCGGTGCACCCGCATCGTGGACGGCCTGCTCGACTTCAGCCGCCCCAAGGGAGCGGCGCGCGCGCCGGCCGAGCTCGCGCCGATCATCGACGACGCCCTGTTCCTGCTCCAGCATCATCGCCGGTTCCGCTCGCTGACGCTCGTGCGCGAGGTCGCGCCGGAGCTCCCGCGCGTGCTCGCGAACGGCGAGCAGCTCATTCAGGTCTTCATGGCGGTGATGCTCAACGCGGTGGACGCGATGGAGGGCGGCGGGACGCTGAGCGTCCGCGCGAAGGGGGGGCCAAGGCCGGACGAGGTCGCGGTCGAGATCGAGGATACCGGCCTCGGCATTCCGCTCGCGGAGCAGGGCAAGATCTTCGAGCCGTTCTACACCACGAAGGCCCCGGGTCGCGGCACCGGGCTCGGCCTCTCGATCTGCTATGGCATCGTCCAGGAGCACCGCGGCCGGCTGGAGGTGAGCAGCCACCCCGGCCGCGGCTCGGTATTCCGGATCGTCCTTCCGGTCCTGCAGGAGCGCGCATGAAGATCCTGGTGATCGAGGACGATCGGACGGTCGGTCACTACGTGAAGCGCGGGCTGGAGGAGCAGCAGTACCATGCCGATCTCGTGGGCGACGGGATGGAGGGACTGAGGCTCGCGTCGGGCGGGCAGTACGATCTGCTGGTCCTCGACCTTCGGCTCCCGGGGATGACGGGACTCGAGGTGCTCCGCACCCTGCGTGACCGCGGGAACACGATGCCGGTCCTCGTCCTCACCGCCCAGGATGCCGTCGACTTCAAGGTGCAGGCGCTCCGCTCCGGCGCCGACGACTACGTCACCAAGCCGTTCGCCTTCGAGGAGCTGCTCGCGCGGGTGGAGGCGCTCGGTCGGCGGCCGCAGCAGCTCCGCTCGCCGGTGATCCGGATCGCCGACCTGGAGCTCGACACCGCGACCCGCGACGTGCGGCGGGGCGGCGAGCCGATCGAGCTCACCCCCAAGGAGTATGCCGTCCTCGAGTACCTGATGCGCCATTCGCCGCGGGTCATGTCGCGCACCCTCATCACCGAGTACGCCTGGGACTACCACTTCGACCCCGGCACCAACATCGTGGACGTGGTGATCAACCGGCTCCGGAAGAAGGTGGACTCGGGACAGGCGCAGAAGCTGGTGCACACGGTGCGCGGCGTGGGCTACGTGATCAAGGCGTGACGTGCGCGGCATCCGCGGACGGCTCACCGTCTCGTTCACGATCGCCCTGCTGCTCGCCCTCGGCGGCTTCGGCGGGGCGCTCTACTACGAGCTGAAGCAGCCCAGCGTCATCGAGCTGGACGAGCGCACGGCGCTCGAGATGAAGTTCGCGCTCAACTGGCTGCAGGGATCCTACCGCCTGGTGGGACCGCTCGTGGTGGCACGCGACAGCATGCCGCCCACGCTCAACGCCGGCATCAGCGCGGCGTTCGAAAGCTCGCGCGACTACCTCGTCATCATCGGCGAGCGGCAGCAACCGCTCTTCCTGTCGGAGGCGGCGCGGAACCTCGAGTTCGGCGCCATCGACCGGCTGCTCTCCGAGGCCGGCCGGGCCACCGTCGCGGGCCGCACCGGGAGCCTCGAGCTCGACCCCGCGCTGTCGGTGCGCTACCGCGTCACCCTGACGGACAGCGCGGGGCCGGGCGTCGCATCGGTGCTCGTCGCCACGCCGCTCGACAACCTCACCTTCGATCCGGCGCTCATTCTTCGGGCGATGGGCGTCGTCGCGCCGCTCGTGATCCTGCTCGCGGCGATGCTGGGCTACTGGCTGGCGGGGCGCGCCCTCGCGCCGGTCGAGAGCATCACCGACGAAGTGGACGCGATCACCGACGGCCGAAGTCTCCATCGCCGGCTCGCCGTCCCGCTCTCCGCGGACGAGATCTCGCGGCTCGCGCTCACCCTCAACCGCATGTTCGCGCGGCTGGAGCAGAGCTTCGGCAGCCTCCATCGCTTCACCGCCGACGCGAGCCACGAGCTCAAGACGCCGCTCATGGTGCTCCGCGCGGGTGTCGAGCGCGCGCTTACCCATCCGGGGACGCCGCCCGACGCCATCGGCGCGCTGGACGAGACGCTGGAGCAGATCAACCAGATGTCCGAGATGGTGGACAACCTCCTCACGCTCGCGCGGGCGGACGAGGGCCGGGCCCCCCTCGCCGTCGAGCCGTGCGATCTGCGCGACCTCGTGGCGGAGGCATCGGAGACGGCCGGCATGCTGGCCGAAGGCGGCGACGTGCTGGTCACGACCAGGATGCCGGACCATCCGGTGCCGCTGCCGGTGGACCGGCACCGGATCCGGGAATTGCTGCTCAACCTCATCACCAATGCGGTCAAGTACACGCCGCCGGGCGGCCGGGTGGACCTCGAGCTGGCCGACGCCGCCACCGACGTCACCGTGGTGGTGCGCGACAGCGGGATCGGCATCGCGCCGGGTGATCTGCCTCACATCTTCGACCGCTTCTGGCGCGCCGATCCCGCCCGGTCCCGCACCGGCGACCGCCCCGGCGTGGGGCTCGGCCTCTCCATCACCAAATGGATCGCCGAGGCGCACGGCGGATCCATTACGGTGCAGAGCCGGCCGGGGCGCGGGACGCTCTTCACGGTGACCCTTCCCCGGACGGCAGGCCAGGCCTAACCCGGTTGTCACCGGATTGTCATGTAGGAGACAACGCCCTGCTAGGGCGCCCGTCGTAGCTTGCCTCCACGTACAATCTCCTCAGTGGAGGTGGGTTCGTGTTCAACAACCTCATCGAGTCGCAGGCCAAGCGGAAGGCAAGCCTGGGACAGACCGTCACCTCGGTCGTGGTCCATGCCGTGCTCATCCTCGCGGCCGTCAAGGCGACCCAGGGCATCGCGGAGGCCTCGGAGGAGAAGCCGCTGGACACCGCGGTCGTGTTCCTCAAGGCGCCGGAGCCGACACCCCCGCCGACGCCACCACCGCCGCAGGACGTTGTCGTCAGCGCCAATCCCCCGCCGAAGGGTTTCCAGACGGTGGTGGCGCCGACCGACATCCCCAAGGACATCCCGCCGGTGAACCTGAATCAGAAGGCGTTCGATCCGCGTGACTTCACGGGGAAGGGCGTCGAGGGCGGGATCTCGACCGGCATCGTGGGCGGCACGGGGCCGGTGGACGTGGGCAGCGTCGTGGTGAGCTCGGCGGAGGCGGACGAGCCGCCGCGCATGATCACGCCCGGCCCGCTGCGCACGCCGAGCGGGTTCGAGGGCGTGCCGGGCAAGGTGATGATCACCTTCATCGTGGATACGCTGGGCCGGGCGGAGCCGCCGTCGGTCAAGGTGACGAGCAGCACGAACAAGGTCTTCGAGGAGCCGGCGAAGGAAGTGATCCTCAAGGCCAACTTCAAGCCGGGGCGCAATGGCGGGCATACCGTCCGCGTGCTGGTGCAGCAGCCGGTGGTCTTCCAGGGCCAGTAGTCGGGCGATCTCTTACGGAGGCAAAGGACAGATGAATCTCGATTTGGCGAAAATGTGGGCGCAGATGGGCCCGTTCGCGAAGGGCATCGTGGTCGTCCTCGCGATCATGTCGATCTATTCGCTGACGGTCATGGTCACGAAGCTGATCCAGATCATGCGCAGCCAGTCCGAGACCCGCCGCTTCGCGCCGCAGTTCTCGCGCGCCATTCAGGAAGAGAATCTCGATCAGGCCATCGCGCTGGCCGAGAAGAACAAGAAGAGCCACGTGTCGCGGGTGCTGGGTGAGGCGCTGGCCGAGGTGAAGCCGCTCCTCCGCGACCGCGCCACCATCACCGCCGCGGACATCAATTCGGCCGAGCGCGCGGTGGAGCGCCAGATGCTGATCGTGCTGGCGGAGTTCAAGCGCGGCACCGGCGTGCTCGCGACGGTGGGCTCGACGGCGCCGTTCGTCGGCCTTCTCGGCACCACGATGGGCATCATCACGGCGTTCATCGGCATGTCGGCGGGCGCGGGGAGCTCCGGCGGCCTGGCCGGCGTCTCGGCCGGTATCGCCGAGGCGCTCATCACGACCGCCTTCGGCCTCATGGTCGCGATCCCGGCGGTGTGGGGCTACAACTACTTCACCACCAAGATCGAGAACCTCACGGTCGAGATGACCTACACGTCGAAGGAGCTGATCGACTACCTCATCAAGAGCGTGGGCAGCGAGTTCGGCCGGTCGATCTTCACCAAGGAGTTCCAGGCGCAGAAGGCGGTGTCGGGCAGCGGCCATGTCGCCGGCTGACGCAGGCGTTCCGCGACCCGGCGAAAGGAGCTAGCGTCCCATGAGCATGTCGACAGGGAGCGCGGGCCGGACGGCGGTCAAGTCCGAGCCGAACGTGGTGCCGATGATCGACATCATGCTGGTGCTGCTGATCATCTTCATGATCGTGACCCCGCTCATCGCCGCCGGGTTCAAGGCGGAGCTGCCCAAGGCGAATAACCTCACGCCGAGTCCGGAGAAGGAGGACGAGGTGACGCTGGGCATCGACGTGAACGGGCAGTTCTTCCTCAACAAGCGACCGATCCCGGACGCCGCGCTCGAGGAGCAGCTGCGCGCGATGTATGCGACGCGGGATGACAAGATCCTCTTCTTCAAGGCCGACCAGCACCTCAAGTACGGCCGCGTGCAGCAGGGAATCGAGATCGCCCGCAAGGCCGGCGCCCGCGTGGTCCGGTCGATCACCGAACGCGAGCAGCCGCAGGCGCTGTTCGGCGGGAAGGGAGGCAAGTAGCATGGGGATGTCCGTCGGAGGGGGAGGGGGGCTCTCGGCCGAGCCGAACGTGGTGCCGATGATCGACATTCTGCTGGTGCTGCTGATCATCTTCATGGTCTCGCAGCCGCTCAACCGGGCCGCGATGGACGTGCAGGTGGCGCCGCCCAACACGCAGACGGCCAACCAGAGCGCGAATGATCAGATCGTGCTCGAGCTGGCCGACGACGGCACCTACGCGATCAACACGCAGCCGGTGCCGAAAACGCAGCTGGAAACCCAGATCCGGAACATCTTCGCCCCGCGGAACGCGAAGCTGATGTTCATCAAGGCGGGGCAGAACCGGATCTATCAGGACGTGGTGGATGCGATGGACGTGGCGCGGAGCGCCGGAGTGCAGATCATCGGGTTCACGCCGATCGAAGCCTACCGGAAGTAGCCGGTCCCGGCTTCACGGCAGGATGCGCGCGGGGACTCCTTCCGGGTCCCCGCGCGTGTTTTCCCGGGGCCGCGCCGCGTCACTATCTTCGAGCACACTCATGACGAGCGCCGAGGTCGCCACGGACAAGCCTGAGCTTCCCCGCCTGTCGCTCCCGCGACAGCGGAGCCGGACGGCGGGATTCTGGATCTCGCTCGCGGTGCACGCCGCGATCGTGGCGCTCCTCTGGAGCCGGCGCGATCTGCTGATCGCGACGCCCCGGGCCGGCGATCCGCGCTTCGGCAACCTCGGCGGCGGCGGCGGCGGTGGCGGGGGTGAACGGGCCACATATATTATTGCCCTGCCGCCGCCACCGCCCCAGGCGGCCGCGCCGGTCGTGGTCCCGCCGGTCGTCACTCCTCCCAGGGAAGCAACACCGGTTGCCCAGCCGGTCGTCACGCCGCTCGCGCCGCCCGATACGGTGCCGACGCAGGTCGCCGCGGCCACGCCAGGGCAGGGAACGGCACCGGGAACGGCGGGCGACAGCGGCTCCGGTGGCGGCACGGGTGGCGGGCGCGGCCCCGGGACCGGAACCGGCGTCGGACCGGGAAGCGGCGGCGGCGCCGGGGGCGAAGGAGGGAGCGTCCGGCCGCCCGAGCTCAAGGGACTGGTGCTGCCGTTCGGCACCCCGCCGCGCGATCTTCGCGGCAAGGTGATCAAGGTGACGTTCGCCATCACGGCGGACGGCCGCGTGGACCGGTTCGACACCGATCCCGTGATCGAGGACCGCGGGTACTACCGGAAATTCTCCGAGGTGGTGCTCGCCTTTCGCTTCCGTCCCGCGCGCGGCCCCGACGGCCAGCCCGTGGCCGTGGTCTTCCCGATGGAGTTCACCCTCCCGACCCAGTGACGCCGGGTCTCCCACCTCGAGGCGCCATGTCCCAGCTCTTCGTCCGGAAGTCGATCGCCGACTGCGAGGATGACCTCGTCGAGCGCGGCGGGCTCAAGCGCTCCCTCGGCAAGTGGCACCTGACGGCCCTGGGCGTCGGCGCCACCATCGGGGCCGGCATCTTCGCCACCACCGGCACCGCCATCGTGGGGGACGCAATGCGGCCCGGCGCGGGGCCCGCGATCATCTTCTCCTTCCTCCTCACCGCGCTCACCTGCGGCTTCGCCGCGCTCTGCTACGCCGAGTTCGCCGCGATGGTGCCGATCTCGGGGTCGGCGTACACCTACGCCTACGCGTCGCTGGGCGAGCTGGTGGCGTGGATCATCGGGTGGGACCTGATCATCGAGTACGCCGTCGGCAACATCGGCGTCGCGATCGGCTGGGCCGGGTACTTCCGGGAGCTGCTGACGCATTTCGGCGTCGCGCTCCCGGCGTGGCTCGCCACCGACTACCGCTCGGCGCACATGGCTGTGGAGGCGATCGCGGGCGGGGGCGCCTCGCCGGCGAACAGCTATCTCGCGTCGGCGGTGAGCGGCGCGCCGCACCTCTTCGGCGTCCCGGTCATCTTCAACCTGCCGGCGTTCCTGATCGTGGCGCTGATCACGGTGATCCTCGTGATCGGCATCCGCGAATCGGCGAACTCGAACAACGCGATGGTGCTGCTCAAGATCGCGATCATCCTCTTCTTCTGCGCCGTGGGCGCCACGCTGATCCGGCCGATCCACTGGCACAATCCGGCGACCGGCGGCTTCGCGCCCAACGGCTTCAAGGGGATCAGCGCCGGCGCCGCGATCATCTTCTTCAGCTACATCGGCTTCGACGCCACGTCCACCGCGGCCGAGGAGTCGCGCGATCCGGGCCGGGACATGCCGTTCGGCATCATCATGAGCCTCATCATCTGCACCGTGCTCTACATCATCCTGTCGGTGGTGATGACGGGCATGGCCGACTGGCGCCAGCTCGGCACCGCGGAGCCGATGATCACGGCGCTCGCGCTGGCCGACGGCTCGCCGGCGCTCCTCAACGCCGCGCGCTTCATCGTGGCGCTCGGCGCCGTGATCGCGATGAGCAGCGTGCTCCTCGTCTTCCAGCTGGGCCAGCCGCGGATCTTCATGTCGATGGCGCGGGACGGGCTCCTGCCGCCGTTCCTCGCGCGCGTGCACCCGCGCTTCAAGACGCCCTGGATCGGCACGATCCTCACGGGGCTCTTCGTGGCGGTGTTCGCCGCCTTCGCCAACATCGCGGAGGTGGTGGACCTCACGAACATCGGGACGCTGTTCGCGTTCGTGATCGTGTCGGTGGGGGTGATCGTGCTGCGGTACAAGGAGCCCGACCGGGTGCGGCCGTTCCGTGCGCCGCTGGTGCCGATCACGCCGATCATCTCGATCATCTCGTGCGGCTACCTGATGACGCAGCTGCCGCGGCTGACCTGGATCCGGTTCGGGATCTGGCTGGTGGCCGGACTCTTCATCTATTTCCTGTACAGCGTGCGGCACAGCCGGCTCCGGGCGCGGGCCCGCGCGGGCTGATCCTCAGCGCGGCAGCGCGCGCGCGGCGAGCCGGAGCGCGCCGGTGAGTGCGTCGACCGGCGCGTCCTGTACCGCGAACCGGGGTTCGTCGGCGAGACGGGCCAGCACGGCACGGCGGAGGGCGTCGTTCGCGAGCAGCCCTCCGCTCAGCGCGACCGGCACCGCGCCATCTCCGCCGAGGCGGGGCAGGATGTGGAGCGCGAGCTGGGTGAGCTCGCGGGCGGCGTAGTCGGCGATCCCCTGCGCCACAATGTCGCCGCCGGCCGCGACCTCGAGCGCCGCCGGCGCCAGCGACGCGACTTCGGCGGGGCCCGCGGTGGCCGCCCAGCGCACCAGCGCATCGAAGTCCGCGCTTCGCGTCACGTCGAGCACCCGCGAACGAAGCCGCGTTTCGGGGCTTCGCCCATCGACCGCGCGGCTCACCGCGCCGAGGGCCGCCCGCCCGATCGCGTAGCCGCTGCCCTCGTCGCCCATCTGCCAGCCGTAGCCGCCCGCGCGGTGGAGACGGCCCTCGCCGTCCCGTCCGACCGCCACGCTGCCCGTCCCCGCGCTGATCACGATGCCGGTGCCGTCGTCGAAGGCGCCCGCGAGTGCCACTTCGATATCGGTCGTCACGACGACACGCTCGGCCAGCCCCTCACCGCGGAGGGCGTGCTGCAGCTCTTCCTGTTCGGGCTGCCGGCCCGCGCCGGCCGCTCCGACCACGAGCACGTCGCCCCGGAGGAGCGAGGCGGACGCGAGCGCGCGCCGCACGGCGTCCGCCACGATGCCGGCGGAGACGAGGGCACGTCCCGGCCGGACGGCGGCGCCGGGCCCGTCGGCGCGGCCCAGGATCGCGTCGCCGTTCGATACGGCGACCGCCGTCTTGGTGCCGCCGACGTCGGCGCCGATGAGGATGCGAGTCATTGGGTTCGTCCCCTGGCCGCGTCGTGCGGGATGAAGCTCATGAGCACGCCCGCCAGAATGGTGAGGGCGGTACCGATGGGCACGTACCACGGCCAGGCGAGCCGGCCGAGCGGCGCGAGGCCGTGGAGGCCGGACAGCGTCGAGAGCCGCGCCGCGAAGACCACCAGCAGCATCACCGCCATGCTGAAGCAGACGGCCACGATGACATCGCGGCCACGGGCCCGCGCCCAGCGCCCGGCGAGCAGATAGGTCCCGAGCAGCGCGCCGTAGGTGACCGAGGCGATCGACAGGGCGACGACCACGACCGGCGTGTCGGCGCCGGTGCTCAGGGCAAAGAACATGAGCGCGCCGCCGATGAGCGCCAGCGCCCAGACGGCGCTGAACCACCGGCCGACGCGCAGCAGGTGGCGCGGATCGGTGCGGCCGGTGTATCCGGCGTACAGGTCGTGCGTCGCGGAGGAGGCGAGCGAGTTGATCGCCGAGCTGTGCGTGCCCATCGCGGCGGCGAGGATGCCCGCGACCACGAGGCCGCCCAGGCCCGGCGGCAGGTGATCCACCACGAAGAGCGGGAAGAGGTGATCGCCGGGCGTCGTCACGGGCGCGAGGCCGGCCGCCCAGATGGCGGAGCCCACCAGCAGGAAGAGGGTGAACTGAAGAATGACCATCACCCCCGAGCCCACGAGCGCGATCCGCGCATCGCGGAGCGAACGGGTGGCGAGGAGCCGCTGGACGATGAGGTGGTCGGTGCCGTGCGATGCCGCGGAGAGGAGCGCGCCGCCGACCACCCCGCCCAGGAGGGTGTAGGTGCGCGTGAAGCTGACGGTGGGATCGAGCACCCGAAGCTTGCCGACGGCGGCGGCGGCCGCCAGCGCGACGTGCGCACCCCCCGCGAGGTGCCACGCGATGAACAGCGCCGCAATGCCACCCGCGAGGTAGACCGAGAGCTGCAGCACGTCGGTCCACACCACGGCCTTGAAGCCGCCGAAGAGAGTGTAGACCATCGTCACGATCCCCATGGCCGCGATCGACACCGGGATGCTCCAGCCGGTCACGAGCGCGAGCGGGATCGCGCTGGCGAAGACGCGCACCGCGTCGCCCAGGAAGCGGGTGACGAGGAAGACGGTGGACGTGAGCCGGCGGGTGCCGACGCCGAAGCGCGATTCGAGCCGTGCGTACGCCGTCTCCTGGTCGCCGCGGAAATAGCCGGGGAGCAGCCAGACCGCCACCCCGATGCGGCCGAGGAGATAGCCGAACGAGAGCTGCAGGAAGGTGAGATCGCCCCGGGCGCCGACGCCGGGAAGCGAGATGACGGTGACGGCGCTCGTCTCCGTCGCCACGATCGAGAGGAGGATGGCCCAGGCGGGCAGGTCGCGCGCGCCCAGGAAGTAGTCGGTCGCGTTCCGCTGTCGCCGCGCCACCCAGAGCCCGAGGCTCAGGGTGAACCCGAAGTAGACGACGACGATCAGCAGGTCGACGGTGTGCAGGACGTCCCCCGGGATGTCAATGAAAGGGGCCCACGCGCCGGCTGGCGGTGGGCCCCTGAAGGATCACGGGCGGTGGTTCAGGCGGTGAAGCTGCTGCCGCAGCCGCAGCCCCCGGTGGCGTTGGGGTTCGAGAAGGTGAAGCCGGAGCCCTGCATCGACGACACGTAGTCGATGGTCACGCCGGAGAGATACTGCGCGCTGAACCCGTCGACGAAGAGACGAATGCCGCTGAGCGGCATCACCATGTCGTCCTGCAGCGGCGCCTCTTCGATGTTGAGGCTGTACTTGAAGCCGGAGCATCCGCCGGGCAGCACGCTCACGCGGAGGCCCGCCGTTTCGGCCGACACCTTCTCCGCCGCGATGAACTTCCGCACCTCATCCGCGGCCTTCTCGGTGAGGACGATGGCGAAGCCCTCGGCGGGTGCCTGCTGCTGCTCGGTGCTGCTCATGCCACACTCCTGGATTCAATGGTCGCAACGGACCGAAAGCTATCGGCCGTGCCATGGGGTGTCAACGAAACAGCGACTCGACCACGCGATCGGCGATGCCCCGCCGCACGGGGCCCCAACGGGGGTTGTCGCGGGTGGGATGCACCCGGTTGCTCAGGAGCACGATGGCGAGCCCGCGGGTCGGGTCCATCCAGATCGAGGTCCCGGTGAACCCGGTGTGGCCGAAGCTGGTGGAATCGAGCCGGGTGCCCGCGCTGCTCATCCCCGAAGGGGTGTCCCAGCCGAGCGCGCGGCTCGAGCCCGGCGGGATGCCCTGACGCCGGATGAACGCCGCGAGGGCCGCCGGCGGTTCCGGCGCGCCGGCCGGGGGCCGGGCGCCCTCGGCGTGGACGCCGCTCAGGAGCCAGTCGGCAAAGGCGAGCAGGTCCCGGGCGTCGCTGAAGATGCCGGCGTGGCCGGAGACGCCGTCGAGGCGCGCCGCATTCTCGTCGTGGACCTCCCCCAGCAGGATCCGGCCGCGCCATGGGTCGTTCTCGGTGGGTGCGATGCGGGGGGCCCAGGCGGCGGGCGGAAGGTACCGCGTCGACACCATGCCGAGTGGGCTGAAGAGGCGGCGGTCGAGGAGCGAATCGATCCGGGTGCCGTAGACGTGCTCGACCGCCTGGGTGAGGACGATCGCGCCGAGGTCGGAGTAGACCATCCGGACGCCGGGGACCGTGTCGAGCGGCGTGGTGTCGGCCAGAGCGAGCGCGCCGGCGCGGTCCGTGGCCTCGCGATAGAGCGGACGCCAGGCGGGCAGGCCGCTCGAGTGGGTCAGGAGGAGGCGCACCGTCACCCGATCCTTGCCCGGGCCCTGGAAGGCGGGGACGTAGCGCTGGATCGGCGCATCGAGGTCGATCAGGTGCTCGTCCACCGCCATCATGATCGCGGTCGTGAGCCCGATGACCTTGCTGAGCGATGCCAGGTCGTAGACCGTCTCGGAGTCGGGCACCGCGTCGTTTGCGATGCCGAGCCGGCCCGCGCCGTAGTAGCGGTGCTGGCCCCTGAACGAAACGCCGAGCACCGCGCCGGGCGCGGCGCTGTCGGCCAGCGCCGAGTCGAGGAATGCGCGGACGTGGCTCCAGTCGGCCTCGGCGAGCGAGGGGACGGGAGCGCCCCGGCGTGGCGCGAAGCCGGGCGGCGCCTTGCCCGCGCATCCCGCGAGGAGGAGGCAGGCGGCGATTGCGGTGCGCGTCATGGTGCGGGCCTCCGGAGTTCGGGCCGATCGAGGCCGGCCCCGAGCGGGAGCGCGGGTGGCACGCGAACGGGCAGGCGGCCGGTGATGGCGGCGCCGCTCAGCGCCCGCGCGGCGGCCTGCTCGCTGATCGCATTCGCCGCCCACGCGACGAGATAGGACCCGACATGCGGCGTCTCCGCGACGATGTAGGGAGACCCGAGCGAGACCAGCACCGCCGGGCGCGCGAGCGCGGTCGAGTCGATGAGCGTCGCCAGCGCGGCGGGCATGCCGATGGTGCCGCGCGCGGCGCTCGCCCGGATCGCCACGGCGAAGACCGCGAGCGGGTTCGCCGCGATCGCGGTGCGCGCGGAATCGTAGCTGGCGGGCCCGCTTGCCGGTGCGAGGCGGACCAGCGTGACGCGATGCCCGCGGGCGCGCAGCTCGCCCGCGAGGGCCGCGCCGGCGGTCGGGCTCGTCTCGTCACCGTAGGCCACCAGCGTCAGCGCGCGGGGTGCCGCGCGGAGGCTGTCCACCGCGCCGCCACTGTCGCCGGCCAGCACGATGGAGCGCGCCGCGATCTCCCGAGCTTCCGCCAGGAAATCGGAGCGTCCGACCACCGCGGGCACACTGTCGAGCGAGACGACCCGCCGCGTGAAGAGGCCGAGCCGTTCCTTGAGCAGCAGGATGCGCCGCACCGACCGGTTGAGCCGCGCTTCACTGATCCGCCCCGAGCGGACCGCGCGCTCCATCGCATCGATTGTCACCGCCGGATCGGCCGGCTGCAGCAGCATGTCGGCGCCGGCGAGGAAGGCGAGGACGGGCGCTTCCGAGGGCCCCAGCGTGCTGACCAGCGCGCCCATGTTGAGCGCATCGGTCACCGCGAGGCCGGTGAAGCCGAGCGAGTCGCGCAGCAGCCCGGTGAGGATGGCCGGCTCGACGGTGCCGGGCCGCGTGCGCCCGCTGTCGATGCCGGGAAGTGCGATGTGGGCCGACATCACCGCCGTCACGCCCGCCGCCACCGCCGCGCGAAACGGCACCAGCTCCACGGTATCGAGCCGCGCCCAGTCGGCGCCGATCACGGGGAGCGCGATGTGGCTGTCGGTGCCGGTGTCGCCGTGCCCCGGAAAGTGCTTCGCCGTGGCGTACATCCCGTGCTCCTGAATGCCCCGGATGGCGGCGGTCACGAGCCGCGCGACCGCGTGCGGGTCCTCGCCGAACGATCGCGTGTTGATGATCGGATTGGCCGGATTGTTGTTGACGTCGGCGACCGGCGCGAACGTCATGTGAATGCCGACGGCGCGGCCCTCCAGTGCGGTGACGCGACCGACTTCGTAGGCGTCGAGTTCCTTCCCCGAGGCGCCCAGGCCCATATTGGGGGGGAACGGCGTGCCGCCCACGAGCCGGAAGGTGGTGCCGCTCTCCAGATCGGACGCAATGAGCAGCGGGAGCGGCGATCGCTCCTGCAGGTGGTTCAGGCGGGCGGCGACATCGAGCGGCGAGCCGATCGAGATGATCACGCCGCCGACGTGCAGCGAGTCCACCCACATGACCGCCCGGCTGAACGCGGCCTCATCGAAGGCGGTGTAGCCGCCGGCGATCCACGGCACGACGAGCTGCGCGATCCGGTCGCGCAGCGGCAGCGAATCGAGGAGCCGATCGACGCTCGCGGTGATGGGCGCGGGACCTGCGGGCGCCGCGGCCGGGGCGCAGCCGGCGGCCGCCAACGACAACGCCATGAGGTGTCTCAGGTGCACAGAACGCTCGCTCTCCTCTGGGGTGCCGGTCTGCTCACGAATTGCGGCGCGCCCGCTCCCGACGCGGCGTCGCCCGCGGCGATGCGCACGCCGCGGGTGCGGCCGGGCATCGAGGTGCTCGTCTCGGACAGCGCGGCCGTGGTGCGGGGACGCCGCGTCGGCCTGGTGACCAATCAGGCCGGCGTGGGCTCACGCGGTCGCCACGACGTGGAGCTCCTGCGCGACGCCGGGATCGATCTGGTCGCGCTCTTCAGTCCGGAACACGGCTTCCGCGGCGCGGCGGCCCCCGGCGTGCAGGTCGCGTCCACGACGGATTCGGCCACCGGCCTCCCAATCTACAGTCTTTACGGCCGGACTTCCGCGCCCACCGACGGCATGCTGCGCGGTATCGACGTGATGATCGTCGACCTGCAGGACGTGGGTGCCCGCTACTACACCTACCTCGCGACGACGGTCGAGGTGATGAAGGCGGCGGCGCGGCACGCGCTGCCGGTCGTGATCCTCGACCGGCCCGACCCGATCGGCGGGGCGGTGCAGGGGAACATTCTCGACACGGCGTTCACCTCCTTCGTCGGCCGGCTCGCCGTGCCGATGCGCTACGGGATGACGCTGGGCGAGCTCGCGCGCCTCGCGAACGCCGATCTCGGGATCGGCGCGAAGCTCGCCGTGATCCCCGCGGCCGGCTGGCGGCGCGGCATGGCGCTCGACGACGCGGGCCTCCCGTTCGTCGCGCCGAGTCCCAACCTCCAGCGTCTGGAGAGCCTCTTCCATTATCCCGGCACCTGTCTGTTCGAGGGAACCACCCTCTCGGTCGGGCGGGGGACGCCGGAGGCCTTCGCGCAGGTCGGCGCGCCGTGGCTCGACACGGCGCGGGTTCTGGCGCGGATGCGCGCGGCCAGGCTTCCCGGCGTCGCCTTTGCCGCCGTCACCTTCACGCCGGTTCGGCCGGGCGACGGGAAGTATGCCGACACCCTCGTCGCCGGAATTCGCCTGCGGGTGACCGATCGGGCGGCGTACGATCCGACCATCACCGCCGTCTACCTGATGGCCGCGATCCGCGATCTTCATCCCGACCGGATGCGGTGGAACGCGCCGCAGTTCGACCGGCTGGCCGGGGGATCGACGCTCCGCGCAGCCCTCGAAGCGGGGCGGCCCGCGGCGGCGATCGTCGAGCCGTGGGCAGAGGGTATCCGGGCGTTCGAGGCGCGTCGCGCGCCGTATCTCATCTACTGAAGAGCGGCGGCGGGCGGCAGGTCACGCTCAGGCCACGGCGCGCGGCGGTATTGGCTGCACCAGCCGACCCGGAGCGCCGATGCCTCGCCGTTTCCCGTGCCTCGTCCTTCTCTCGTGTCTCGCGGCCGGATGCACGGCGGTGCCGGCGCCCGATCTGGCGCCGCCCGGGCCCGCCAGCGCGGCAGCCGCACTCCATCGCCTGCCGGGACGGGACGTCCGGCTTCACTTCGTCGCGGGTTCCGAGATCCGCGGTCGCGTACGCGATCTCTCGGCCGATTCCGCCCGTCTGATCACCGCAGCCGGCGACACCGCCGTCGCGCTCGCGGAGCTCGACAGCGTGTGGCTGCACCGCGATCCCTCGCGCACCGCGGGCATCGGTGCCCTCTACGGCGTCGCCATCGGCGCGGCGGTGGCCATCCTGGCCCTGACCGCCGACTGCAGCCACTGCGATGATCCGGGCCTGGGCCGCGCGCTCGCGCCCTACATCGTCGCCATCGCCGGCTCGGCCGGTGCGCTCCTCGGCTCGGCCGGCGCGGCGCTGGCGCCGGAGTGGTCGAGGACCTTTCCCGCCGTCCGTCCGCCGAGGCCCTGGTGAGGCGCCGCGCGATTGCCCCATGGGGCATCGGCGGTTATCCTTTCGCGGCTATAGCGTCGGCCCGACGCCGCCCCGGGAGCGGGGAACCAGCCGAGGACGGAACGACGGTGAAACTGCTTGGCGC
>JAICUF010000121.1 GCA_025935995.1 Gemmatimonadales bacterium | reverse complement strand
CCACCCGCCCCGAGGGCGGATCCATCCTCACGCAGGAGGCAGCATGGCGAAGAAAATGGCGCGGAAGTCCACCAAGAAGAGCTCGGCTCGCAAGAGCACCGGCCGGAAGACGGCCAAGCGCGGCGGCGCCAAGAAGAGCACGAAGAAGGCCGCCAAGCGGAGCTCGTCACGCAAGAGCACCAAGAAGTCGTCGCGCCGCTAGTTCGCGGCAGACACGCAGCAAAAAGGGGCCGGCCAGCTGCCGGCCCCATGCGTTCCCCCCCCCGGGCCCGGTCTCTCCGCTACCGATTGTTCGCCTACTGATTGTTCGCCGCGTGCGCGAGGCCGTCTTCCGCCGCTGCCGGCCGCGTGAGCACGATGCCGCCGCGCCGGCCGCTCCCGCGGCGTCGGGTGCGCGCCACCTCGTCGCGATGCCAGCCGTCGTAGCACGAGAGGAGCGCCTCGGGCGCGAGGCGGCCGCGGCCCGGCAGGAGCACGTGGATGCCCCCTTCGGCGGTGCGGCCCTGCAGCGCGGCGAGGTATTCCGTGCGCGCCGCGCCACGGGCATCGCCGAGGGAGCCGGTGTCGATCACGACGAGCGCGTAGGGGGCATCGGCGTCGGGGAGCCAGCCGCCCGGCTGCACCACGTACGAATTGAAGAAGGTGGCGAGCGACTCATTGGCCATGCCGGCCTCGACGCGCTCGACCGCGCCGACTTCGCCGGCCATGAAGGTGACGGCCGCGTCGTGCGCGGCGAGCAGGTAGGCCGCGGCCTCCGCGCCGACGACCACCGTCGGATCCTGATCCTCGATGCGCGGCAGCAGGGGAACGAGCGGGCAGTCGGGCTCGAGGCCCCAGTGCGTCGGCTGCCGCTGGGCCTCGCGCAGCTTCAGGAACTGCTGCCGCCACCGACGGTAGGAGCGGAGGGCGAGCCGCTTCATGATGAGCCGGTCCACGGACTCCAGCATCAGGACTTCGGTGAGCAGGAACTGCGCCTCCGCGGTACTCTGCATCTCGGCCACGGCCTCGTCGCCCAGCCGCAGGAGCTCGTCCCGCGGAATCGAGTTCTTGAAACCCTCGATCCGCTGGAGCACGTACTCCTCGTACTGCTGCCGGAGCGAGGGCGTGGGCCGGCGGCGGGCGCGGCGCGCCTCGGTGGCGGTCAGCACGGCTCGACGTGCACGACGATCTGGTGGAGCTCGAGATGCTCGCGAAGGCGGGACTCGACGGCGTCGGCGATGCGGTGCGCGCTCGCGACGTCGGCACCGCCGTCGACCGCGATGGTGAGCTCGGCGAAGCGGAGCGCCGGCGCCCCGCGCGAGCGGATTGCGTACGCCGAGCAGACGCCGGGCACCCCTTCGGCCTCGCGGCGGATGGTGCCTTCGTCGTAGACGCGCTCATCGACCAGCGCCGGCATCGTGCGCCGCACGATCTCGAAGCCGGCGCGGGCCACCAGCACGGCGACGATGAGCGCGAGCAGCGGGTCGGCCCAGGGGTAGCCGCGCCTCGCGAGCAGGAGGCCGGCCATGACGGTGAGGGTGATGATGACGTCCACGCGGGTGTGGAGGGCGTCGGCCAGGAGCAGCTCGCTCCGGTAGCGCTCGCCCGCGCGGCGCTCGATCACGGTCACGCCGATATTCAGCACCAGCGTGGCCCCGAGGAGCAGGAAGCCCGTCGTGGTGACGACCGGCGGCGGCGCGCCGGCGATGAGCCGCCCGATGGCGCCGCGGACGAGCTCGAAGATCGAGATGGCGAGGAGCACCGCGATGAGCAGCGCGCCCAGGGTTTCGAACTTGGCGTGGCCGTATGGATGCTCCGCGTCAGGGCCCTTGGAGGCGACGCCCATCACGAGCAGACTGAAGAGGTTGTTGCCGACGTCGATCGCCGACTGGATCGCGTCACCGAACACGGCGAGCGAATGGGCCTGGATGCCGACCCCGAACTTGACCAGCACGACCGCGAGATTGGCGATGAGGATGCCGCCCAGAACCCGTCGGATGGCGCTGTCCCGGGTCGACGAGGAGCGGGTCGGCATCCGTAGAAAGTCGTCACTCCGCTCCGGGGTGTCAACGACTCCACACGAGGAGGCGGAATGGTTCGACGACTCCGCGCGGCCACGGCCGCGCTCTTCATCCTCGCCGCGGGCCGCGTGAGCGCGCAGGTCCCCGCGGCCGGCGCGCAGGAGAGGGGCGGACAGGCGTTCGTCGCATTGCTCGCGACGCACGATTTCGCGGGCGCCGAGGGCCGGCTCGACAGCACGATGCGGCGGCTCCTGCCCGCGGCGAAGCTCCGGGAGGTGTGGCAGTCGCTCGAGGCGCAGGCCGGCGAGTTTCGAGCCCAGCGCGGCGTCACGGTCCGCCATGCCGGCGCGGCCGACGTCGTCAGCGTGACCTGCGAGTTCGCGCGCGCATCGCTGGACCTGCAGGTGGCCCTCAACGCCGCGGGAGAAGTGAGCGGCTTCCACGTGGCGCCGCCGACGGTCGCCTGGACGGCGCCGTCGTATGTGACGCCGGGCTCGTTCCGGAGCGAGGAGGTGACCGTCGGGGCCGGCCCGCTCGCGCTCGAGGGCACGCTTACGGTGCCGAACGGATCCGGTCCCTTTCCCGCGCTCGTGCTCGTGCACGGCTCGGGACCCAACGACCGCGACGAATCGGTCGGCGGCGTGAAGGTCTTCCGCGATCTGGCCGAGGGACTCGCCTCCCGTGGCGTGGCGGTGCTGCGCTACGTGAAGCGGACGCGCGCCCATCCGGGGGCGTTCGGCGGCAACTTCACCGTCGATGACGAGACGGTCGACGATGCGCTCGCGGCCGCGGCGCTGCTCCGCTCGCGGCCGGAGATCGACCGCGCCCGCGTGTTCGTGCTGGGGCACAGTCTGGGCGGCATGATGGCGCCCAGGATCGGCACGCGCGATCCGGCGCTGGCGGGGCTCGTCATCCTCGCCGGCACGACGCGTCCGCTGGAGGAGGTCATGCTCGAGCAGCTGACGTGGCTCGCCGCCCATGCGGGCGCCGATTCCGCGCAGGTGATCGCGCAGCTCGCGCCGCTCAAGGCCGGGGCGGAGCGCGTCCGGGCGATCACGCCCGCCGATTCACTCTCCTCCGAGCGGGTGCTGGGGGCGCCGATGAGCTACTGGCTGGATCTCAGGGGCTACCGGCCGGCGGAGGTGGCGCGGACGCTCCGGATGCCGCTCCTGATCCTTCAGGGCGAGCGCGACTATCAGGTGACGATGGCGGACTTGGCGGGGTGGCATGCCGCGCTCGACGGGCGGCCCGGCGTGACGTTCCGGACGTACCCGTCGCTCAACCATCTCTTCGTCACGGGCGAAGGCCCCAGCGTTCCCGCGGAGTACGCGGCGCCCAACCACGTATCGGCCGAGGTCGTCTCGGACATCGCCGACTGGATCAGGGGAGCACGCTCAGCACCGCACCCTTGAGGTAGCCGGTCTCGGGGACCGTCAGGAGCTCCGGGTGATCCTCGCCCTGCCCGAGGAGCTCGCGGAGCACGACGCGACGCCCGCTGTCGGCGGCCGCCTCCGCGAGCATGGCAAGAAACTCCGGGCGGCGCACATGGTAGGAGCACGAGGCGGTGACGAGGGCGCCGCCGGGCGCGAGGATCCGGAGGGCGCGGAGGTTGATCTCGCGGTAGCCGCGAAGCGCCTGCGGCACGGTGGCGCGCGACTTGGCGAAGGCCGGCGGGTCGAGCACGACGGTATCGAAGCGGTCGCGCGCGCGCTCGAAGGCGCGGAGGGCGTCGAAGGCGTCGGCCTCGGTCCACGCAATGTTCGTGAAGCCGTTCAGCGCCGCGTTGTCGGCGCCGCGGGCGAGCGCCTCGGCGCTCACGTCGAGCGCGGTCACCGAGGCGGAGCGCGCGGCGAGGTGCAGGGCGAACGACCCGTGATAGGAGAAGCAGTCGAGCGCCCGCCCGCCCGGCACCGCCACGCGGCCGGCGGCGAGGCGGTTGGGGCGCTGATCGAGGAAGGCGCCGGTCTTCTGGCCGGTCCAGGGAGCGGCGAAATAGCGGATGGCGCCTTCCCGAACCTCGACGCGCTCGGGGACCTCGCCCCAGGCGAGGGTGATCCGTTCGTCGAGTCCCTCGCGCCGGCGAACCGCGGCGTCGTTCCGGAGCAGGATTCCGGCGGGCTGGAGGACGGCGACGAGGGCCGCGACGATCATGTCACGCATCGTCTCGAGGCCGGCGGAGAGAAGCTGGGCCACGAGGAACGGGCCGTAGCGATCCACGACGAGCGACGGCAGTGCGTCGCCTTCGCCGTAGATCACGCGGAAGGCGTCGGCGTCGATCGCGCGGCGACGCGCCGCCGCGTCCGTGATCCGCTCCCGCCACCACGTCTCATCCACCGCACGGTCCGTCCGCTCGAGCAGGCGCAGCCGGATCTCCGAGCGCGGCGAGTGGAGTGCCTGGCCGATGAACCGTCCGCGCGGATCGGTGACGCGGACGAGGCCCGGCTCCGGTGACGCGTCGAGGACATCGCTCCGGAAGATCCACGGGTGCCCCCTGACCCAGCGTTCGGCGCCGCGCGGCGAGACCCGAAGCGTCGTGCCGGATGCCGTGGACCCGCTGGAAGGGGAGTGCTTGATTGCAGCCATGCGCACCAATGTAGCGGAGCATCTCCGACTCATGCTGGTCACCGACGACGCCGTGCTGGCCGGGCGCGACGTGGTGGCGCTGGCGCTCGCGGGGGAGCGGGGCGGCGCGACCTCCGTTCAGCTGAGGCTGAAGCGCGCAACGGCGCGCGAGCAGGTGCGACTGGCACGCGCGCTGGTGGCGGTACTCCGCGTGCCGGTGCTGGTGAACGACCGTCCCGATGTGGCGCTCGCGGCGGGCGCGGCGGGAGTGCACCTCGGTCCCGGCGACCTGCCGTCGCACCTCACCCGGCGGATCGCGCCGCCCGGGTTCATCATCGGCGTGTCGGTCGGCACGGCGGATGAGGCGCTGACCGCCGGCGGCGCCGACTACTGGGGCGTGGGACCCTGGCGCGCGACCGGCACCAAATCCGATGCCGGAGCGGCGCTCGGCGAGGACGGGTTCGCGCGGATCGTGTCGCTCGCGGGCGCCACGCCGTGCATTGCGATCGGCGGAGTTCGACCGGAGGACGTCCGCGCGGTGCGGGATGCTGGTGGCGCGGGCGTGGCGGTGGTGTCGGGGATTCTCGCGGCCGCCGATGTGGCGGCGGCGGCGCGGCGCTACGTGCCGGACTAGCGGGGCGTCCCCTGGCGCAATGCGGGGGCCGTCCGCCGCACCCGCGCGATCGCGCGCAGATGCTCGTCGAAATTGCGGGTGAAGACGTGCCGGCCGTCGGGGCCGGCCACGAAGAAGAGATACGGCGTCGTCGCGGGATAGAGCGACGCCTGGATGCTCCGGCGGCTCGGCGAGTTCACCGGCCCGGGCGGAAGGCCCGGCTGCAGGTAGGTGTTGTAGGGCGACGGCGTCTGGTAGTCCTTGTCGTAGAGGCGCGGCTTCCGGTCGCCGGTACGGAGCAGGATGGCGTACTGCACGGTCGGATCGGCCTGGAGCGCCATCCCGCGGTGCAGGCGGTTCAGGTAGACCGACGCGATGATCTCGCGCTCGTCGTCGGCCCGCGCCTCGCCTTCCACGATCGACGCCAGCGTGACGAGCTGCAGCTCGTTCAGTCCGACGCTGTCGAGCCGCGCCCGCCAGGTGGTGTCCCAGGTGCGCCTGAAGCCGGCCGCCATCATCCGCACGAGCTCGCGACCCGAGATGTTCGCGGGAAGCTCGTAGGTGTCGGGATGCAGGAATCCCTCGAGTGTCGGGCCGGGCAGGCCCAGTGAATCGATGAGCATCGTGTCGCGAGCGGCGGCGAGGACCGAGTCCCGCGGGATGCCGGCGCGCGAGAGCGCGAGGTCGGCCACGTCGAAGACGGTGAGGCCCTCGGGAACGGTGAAGCGGATCACCGCCGACTGGCCCGCGGCGAGAATCGCCAGCACCTCGCCGCTCGACATCGCGCGGTTCACCTCATACACCCCCGCGTGCACGGAGCGATCCACACCCATGAGCCGAGCGCGGAGCTTGAACCAGAGCCGGTTGCGGACCAGGCCGTGCGCCGCGAGGCTGTCGGTGACGCTCGCGAAGGTGGCGCCAGGGGGCACGACGATGCGCACCGCAGGGCCGGTGGGCGCCTCGCCGCAGCCGACGAGCGCGGCGGCGAGGAGCGCCAGAGCGAAGCCGCGGCGCGGGCGCATCATGCGCGGGCGTGGCGGCGGCTATCGAGGAAATGCTGGAGCAGGACGGCGGCGGCGAGTGCGTCCACATCCTCGCGGCGCCCGCGGGTGCTTCCGCCCTGCTCGCGGATGAGGCCCAGCGCCCGCGCGGTGCTCATCCGCTCATCCCAGAGCTCGACGGGCAGCGAGGTCCGGCCGCCGATGGCCGTGGCCAGCTCGCGGGCGGCGGCGGCGCTCGCCGTCTCGGTGCCTTCACCGGTGAGAGGGAGCCCCACCACCACGCCCACCGGGCGGTGCTCGGCGAGCAGGGCAGTGAAGCGGGGCATGGGAAAGCGTTTGCCGGCCCGGCGGGTGAGCGTCTCGAGCGGGGTGGCGAGGACCTGCGATTCGTCGCTGAGCGCGAGCCCGATCCGGACTTCGCCCCAGTCCACGGCGATCAGGCGGCCGGCGGACGGCAGCACATCACTGCGCCATCGTCGCGAAGAACTCCTTGTTGTTCTTCGTCCGCTTCATGCGCTCGAGCAGGAACTCCAGCGCCTCGACGGGCGGCATGTCGGCCAGGAAGTTCCGGAGGAGGTAGACCCGGTTGAGCTCGTCCTTGTCCATGAGGAGCTCTTCCTTGCGGGTCGAGGTGCGCTGGATGTCGATGGCGGGGTAGATGCGGCGGTCGGCGAGGCGGCGATCGAGGACGAGCTCCATG
>JAICUF010000139.1 GCA_025935995.1 Gemmatimonadales bacterium | reverse complement strand
GCCCACGATCCGGCCATCGGGGATGTAGGCCACGTGAGCCCGGCCGAAGAAGGGCAGCATATGGTGCTCGCAGAGCGAATAGAGCTCGATGTCGCGCACCAGGATCATGCTGTCGTGCGCTTCCTCGAAGAGCGCGTCGCCGATGACGTCGGCGGCCGAGAGGCGGTAGCCCTGCGTGAGGAACGCGAGCGCCGCGGCGACGCGATCGGGGGTGCGGCGGAGGCCCTGGCGGTCCGGATCCTCTCCCACCGCCTGGAGAATGCGGCGCACGCCGGCCGCCACCACCGTGTCGGCGCCGTCCGGCAGGTCGGGGAGCGACTTGTCGGCGGCGGCGAGGGACGCGGACTCCGGTCTACTGACCCTGATATTCGACATAGTTCCTCGGCGTCTCCCACAGACGCAGGCGCAGGGTGAGGTCCGGCGGCAGCACCGCCCGGAGCTCGCGCCAGCAGACGAGCGCGATGTTCTCGGCGGTCGGTATGAGATCCCGGAACCAGGCGACGTCCACGTTCAGGTTCTGGTGATCGAGCTGGCGGAGCAGGGTGTCCTCCACCAGCGTCTTGAGCACGGCGAGGTCCATCACGTACCCGGAGTCGGGGTCGATCTCGCCCTCGACCGTCACGTCGAGCTCGTAGTTGTGCCCGTGATAGTTCGCGTTGTTGCAGACGCCGAAGGTGGTGCGGTTCCATTCGGCGGGACGGGCGGGATTGTGCAGGCGGTGGGCGGCGTTGAAGTGGACTCGCCGCGTCACGGCGCATCGGGGCATGCGGCGTCCCTCGCTCGGGTTCCGCGGAAGATGCCCGCGGCCCGGCCCGGAATGCAAACGCCGGCGGGGACGCCGGCGGGTGGAGCGCGGAACGGCAACGAAGAGGATTATTGAAGCCCAATGAGAACTCTCGGCGCCCTCACCATGACGTCTGTCTTCCCCGGAGGGGCATGACATCAGCCACGGCATTCGGACCCATCACTGGACCTGTTGGCTCAATAATGTGTCTCCCCGCTGCCGTCCGCGGAGTTAAGATAGAAACGGGTACCGTGGCGGTCAACACTCCGGTGGAGGAGCTGCCGTGCTGACGCTCGTGATCGCGCTGGTGAGTCTCGTCGCGTGGGCCGTGCTGGTCTTCGGCGTGCAGGTCGCGGCCGGGGTGGTCAACCTGCTCCTGGCGGTGGGCGCCACGCTGCTCGTCCGCTGGTGGGCGCTCCGCGCCTGAGGTCCGCTAGATCTCCCAGTTCGACATGACGATCCCCTGCGCGACCGGCGCCTCGGGATAGCCGCCGAGCGTCATGCGGAGATCGGTCCAGTGCACGCGGAAGCCGTCGCGGATCAGCTGCGCGTAGGCCTCGCCGAAGGCGGACTGGCACCGGACGGACAGCCGGCGGAGGCGCTCGCCTTCGGCGGCGGCCTGCACCGCATCCACCAGCGCGGCAAAGGCCTCGAGGTCGAGTGCCGCGAGCTTGAGCAGGCGCACCTCGTCCCGCGGCCGGCCGGCCGCCAGCGGCGCCGAGTGCCAGAGCGCGAAGGCGACGAGCCGCTTCCCGCGCCGGACCAGCGTCGTGTCGCCCAGCGCGAGCTCGCGCGTCAGGACGAGCTCCCGCGTGAAGTCCACACCGGGCTGGAGCCGGTCGGCCAGGGCGCGGCATTCCTCGAGGCGGGCGTCCACCGCTGCCGCGTCGTCGTTCAGTCGCTCGGGAAGGGTGCCGATGCGGCGGCCCGCGTCGCGCACCAGCGTGACGGTGAGGTGTCCCGGCACGAGTCCGAGCCGGCTGTAGAAGCCGATGTTGTCCACCGTCCGCGGCATCGTCTCGAGGCCGATGGTGCCGGCACCCTGCGACTTGAGCCACTCGATCCCCCCCTGCACCATCGCCGAGCCGAGGCGCTCGCCCTGCCGGTCGGGGCGGACGGCGAGCGGGCCCATCCATCCCTCGGTGCCCGAGCGGTGCACCATGTTGAAGCCCGCGATCTCCCCCTCGCCGTCGCGCCACAGCATGGCGCCATCGCCGGCATCCTCGATGGCGTAGCGCCACACCAGCGGGTTGAGGTGCGGGACGCGGACGCCGACCAGGCCGTCCCGGCTGTACCGGTCGGTGAACGCCTCGGAGAAGACGCCATTGAGCGCGTCGACATCGCGCAGCGTGACGCGCTCGGGGCCCCGGAGCCCGCGCTCAGGCCGCCACATCGTGCGCCCCCGCCGGCTCCTCGGTGACGACCGCCGCGCCGCGCGCCACGTCGTAGCCCACGCGGATCACACGGTCGAAGCCGTCGCGCACCGCGTCGATGTGGGTGATGAGAATGACCTGGGGGAAGCGGTCGGCGAGGCTCCGGAGCAGGTCGAGGACCGCGAGGCGCCGTTCCTCGTCGAGCGAGCCGAAGATCTCGTCCAGCACGAGGAGGGAAAGCGGCTGGCCGGCGCGATCGGCGATCATCTGGCTGATCGCGAGCCGCAGCGCGAGGTTGGCGATGTCCTCCTCCCCGCCCGAAATCACCGGCTTGGGATCGCCCTCGTCAACGAGCGTCGCGACGTAATTCTCGTCGAGCTCGAGATCGGTGTAGCGCCCGTTGGTGAGGTCTCGGACGAAGGCGGACGCGAGCTCGCTCAGCTCGGGCCGGAGCGACTGGTTCAAGTCGGTGCGGAGATCGGTGAGTGCCCGGTCGAGCTCCTGGTGCAGGAGCACGTCGCGGCGGACCGCCTCCGCCTCGCGGCGCCGCGCCACCGCCTCCTCGCGCCGCCGTGCCACCCCCGCCAGCGCCTCGCGCGCCGCCGTTTCCTCGGCGCGCGCGCGGACCAGCGACAGCTCCGCATTCCGCCGGGACCGCTCCGCCGCCTGCTCCTCCTCCCGCGCCGCCGCGAATGCGGTCTCGCTGAACCCCAGCTCCGCGATCCTCGCCTCCAGCTCGCGCACGCGCGCCTCGCAGGCCGCGCAGTCGCCCGCGGCGCACTCGGCCTCGGTCGCCAGGGCATCCGCGCGATGTGCGAGGGCTTCGAGCCGCGAGACCTGCGGCACCAGCGGCTCGAGCGCGCGCATGGCCGTGCGCACCTCCTCGTGCCGCGCGGCATCGTAGGCGGCGGCGGATGCGCCCGCCGTGCGCTCGAGCTCCGTAACCCGGCCCCGAAGCACCGCCAGCTCCGCTTCGGCGCCCGCGCGCTCCGCCGCCCGCGCGCCCAGCCGCGCCTCCGCCGCCACCGCGTCGGAGAGCCGCTGGTCGAGCCGCGTGCGCTCCGTCTCCATCGCCTGCAGGTCCGCCGGCTCCTCGGCGAGCTGGTCCACGCGCTGGCGGAAATACTTGCCGTTGTCGGTCACCTGCTCCAGCTGGCGCTCGAGCAGCGCGATCACCTGATCGAATTCCTGCTGCAGCGGCCGGGCGCAGGTGGGACAGGCGCCGTCGGGGCCCGCGGCAACGATGCGCTCGCGCTGCTCCTTGAGCTCCTCGTACTGCGTGCGCAGGGTGCGGAGCTGAGTGTCCGCATCCTGGCGATCGCGCACCCACGCGGTGCGCCGCTCCTCCACACCGATCGCGAGTGCCGTGCTCTCGGCCCGGAGTGCGCTGGCGGTCGTGCGGGCCGCCGCCGCCGCCTCGGGCGACGGCAGCGCCGCGAGTCGCGCTTCCGTCGCGGCGAGCCGGGCGCGCACTTCCTCCAGCTGTGCGACGGCACCACGCTGCGCATTCCAAGCCGCCGCGAGCCGGTCGTGTTCGGCGGATTCGTCGCGGAGCGCCGCGAGCGGGGCGAGCTGCCGGCGCGCCGCCTCCGCGCCGCCCCGCGCCTCCGCCGACTCCGCGGCCTGCCGCCTGAGCGTCTCACCCTTCTCGCGCGCCGAGCGGAGCTGCTCCTCCGCGACCCGCCGCTCCGCGTCGAGCATCCGGGCGGTGTCCCGCGCGTGCTGCATGGCCTCCCAGCGCGGCCGCACCTCGGCCAGCTGGCGTTCGGCCTGCTCGAGCGCGGCGGCCCCGGTCGCCGCCGCGCCCTCGGCGCCCTGCAGGCGATCCTGCGCGCGCGCCTCATCGGCATCGAGCGCCTTCGGATCCGGCAGCCCCGACTCCAGCGTCTCGAGCCGCGCGCGCAGCGCGGTCCGGCGCTCGCGGAGCCGGTCCTGCGCGGTGCGGAGCCGCTCGTAGCCCAGCACGCGCGAGAGGAACCGCGCCCGCTCCGCCGGCGCCATCGCGGCCATGACGGCGAGCTCCTTCTGACCGGTGAAGTACGTGTTGAAGAACTCGTCCCGCGTCATGGCGAGGAGGCGCGTGATCCGCTCGGTGACGGTGGCGATGCTGTTGGCGATCGGCGCCGCCTCCCCGTCCTGGAACAGCTCCGCGCCGTTCAGTCCGCGCACGACCCGGTAGTGATGCGCCCCGAGCGCGAACTCCATCTCCACCTCGACCGGCGCCCGCGGCGGCGCGCCCCGGCGGCGGATCGTATCCTTGCTGCCTCGCGCGGCCGGCGTACCGTACATCGCCCACGCGATGGCCTCGAGCAGCGTCGTCTTCCCGGCGCCGTTGGGGCCGATGATCCCGGTCAGCCCCGCGCCGAGCGCGAGATCGGTGTCGGCGTGCTGGCGGAAGTTCACGAGGTGCAGGCGCGTGATCAGCATCAGCCCGCGGGCTCCCGCTCCGCCGCCTCGACCAGCTCGGCGCCGACCGCGACGAACCGCTCGCGGTCCACGGCCTCCGGCAGCGGTCGCCGGCCCAGGTAGGCGCGCACCATCTCCGGCAGGGTCTGCCGGTGCCCGGGGGCGCCCACGCCCGTCTCGCGATTGATCTCGGGACGGCGAATGTCGAGATGAAAGTGGAGCGCCTCGGACTTGAGCGCGCGGATGGCGGTGTGATCGAGCTCGCGCGCCACGTGCCGGGGCACATCGTGCACGACGAGCCGCACGACCTGGTCGGTGATCCCGCCGCTCACCGCCGCGACCCGCTCGGCGATCAGCGCGTCGAGCGCCGGGGCGGCGAGTCCTTCCGCGCGGATGGGCGGGAGGTCGAGCACGCGCCGCACCGGCGCGACCGCCTGCGCCGCCACCGTGCCGCTCTCGAGGTCGGCGAGGAGCCAGCCCTTCCCGCGAAGCCCGCGCTCGGCCTCGTCGCGCAGCTCGCCCCAGAGGTTCGGACTCACGTAGTCGAGCGCGCCGGCGTACCAGGCGCGCGGGCCGAGCTCATGCTGCACGTGGTAGTGGCCGAAGGCGACGTAGCTCCACTCCTCCGCCGCCAGCTCGGCCGGCGTCACGAGTGCTCCGCCGTACTCGAGCGTCGCCCGCTCGCCGGGAAGGACACCCTCGACTTCGCCGTGGATCACGAGCACCTGGTGGCGCTCGGGTCCCTCCGGCCGGAGCGCGGGCCGCTCGGCGCCGGTAAGCGCCATGTGCGGCACCGCCAGCACGCTCAGGTCGAGCGCGGGGTAGCTGAGCCGGCGGGCTTCAGTCGCCGCCACGTCCACGCCCAGCTCGGCGAAGAGGCCGAGGATCGATCCGGTCTCCGAGGAGCGCGGCGTGTCGTGGTTGCCGGCGATCAGCACGATGGGCACGCCGGGCAGCGCCTCCCGGAGGCGCTGAAACTGGCGGAACGCGAAGACGATCGCGGCGTTGGTGGGACGGACGGAGTGGAAGAGATCGCCCGCGACGACGACCGCATCGGG
>JAICUF010000193.1 GCA_025935995.1 Gemmatimonadales bacterium | reverse complement strand
TAGTGGCCGGGCACTGGATCCTCAAGACCGACGCGGACACGTACGCGTTCGACCAGCTCGTCCGCGAGCGGCGGACCGTCTGGGACGGCGTGAGCAACGCGCTCGCCCTCAAGCATATCCGCAGCATGGCCAAGGGCGATCCGGCCTTCATCTATCACACCGGCGACGAGAAGGCCATCGTCGGGCTGGCGCGCATCGTGTCGGATCCGTATCCCGATCCCAACGACTCGTCGCTCACGGTGGTCGACGTCGAGGCCGGCGACCGGCTCCCGCGGCCGGTCACGCTCGCGGCGGTGAAGGCCGATCCGGCCTTCGCCGAGCTGGGCCTCGTCAGAATGTCCCGGCTGAGCGTGATTCCCGTCCCGCCCGATCAGTGGAAGCGGCTGTTGAGCATGGCTGGCGCGCGCTAGCGTCGTGCACGCCGGGGGGTGGCCGCCGTCACCCCAAGGCGCGTCTCACATTCATCGGAGGAGACCACACTATGGGGTTCGCTCGGATGCTGCCCGCCGCGCTCGCGGCCGTCGCGCTCATCGGCTGCGGCGGAGGCCGCGATCGGACGGCCGAGACCGCCGTGGTCGACACCGCCGCCCGGGCGGCCGACTCGGCAGCACGCGCGGCGAGGACCGGCGAGCAGCGAGTCGCCAACATCATGATCGGGAAGCGGCTCGGCGCCGAGAACCGGATCGCCGAGCCCACGTTCCAGTTCGATCCACCGGACACCGTGTACATCTCCGCGGAGATCCAGGGCGCGCCGAAGGAGGGCACGCTGTCGGCCAAGTGGCTGGGTCAGGGCAACAAGATCGTGGACTCGACGACGCAGCCCATCGCCTCGGGCGACACGACGCGGAAGGAGTTCCATCTGTCGCCCGCCAAGGGATGGAAGCCGGGCACCTACATGATCAAGCTCTACCTCAACGGCGACTCCGTGCAGGCCAAGACCTTCGCCGTGCGCAAGTAGGGCGGCCCGCCGGTGGCCCTGAGCGCGCCTCCCCGGCCGGCGATGCCGGCCACGTCGCACACGCCGCGGCCCTACACCGGGCCATCGAAGGCGGAGGTGCTCGCGATGCGCCGGCAGTACGGCCATCCGAGCACCTTTCTGTACTACCGCGAGCCCCTCATGCCGGTCGAGGGGTTCATGCAGTATCTGTGGGACGAAACCGGGCGCCGCTATCTCGACATGTTCGCGGGCATCGTCACGGTCTCCTGCGGACACTCACACCCGAAATTCGTCGAACGGGTCACGGCGCAGATCGACCTGCTGCAGCACACCACCACGATCTACCTGCACCCCAACTTCCCGCTCCTGGCCAAGCGCCTGGCGGAGAAGCTGCCCCCGGGGCTCGACGTCACCTACTTCGTGAACAGCGGGAGCGAAGCGAACGACCTCGCGCTGCTGATGGCGCGGGCCTACACCGGCGCGAACGACGTCATCGCGGTGCGGAACGGGTATCATGGCGGCTCGCCGTCCACCATGGCGGCCACGTCGCTCCACACCTGGAAATTTCCTCAGCAGCTCAGCTCCGGGGTCCACCACGCGATCAACCCCGACCCGTACCGAAGCCCCTTCGAGGGCACGCCGGAGGAGATCGCGCGGAAGAGCGCGGCGGACATCCGGGACCTGGTGCGTTTCTCCACCCCGGGGCGCGTCGCGGCCTTCATCGCCGAGCCGATTCAGGGCGTCGGCGGCGCCACGCACGGCGCGCCCAACTACCTGGCCGAGGCATACGCGATCACGCGGGAGTACGGCGGCCTCTGCATCGCCGACGAGGTGCAGACCGGGTTCGGCCGGACCGGGCGCCACTACTGGGGCTTCGAGAATTTCGGGGTCGTGCCCGACATCGTCACGATGGCCAAGGGCATCGGGAACGGGTGGCCGCTGGCCGCGGTCACCACGCGGCGCGAGATCGCGGAGGCGCTGACGCAGCGCATCCACTTCAACACCTTCGGCGGCAACCCGGTGGCCATGGCGGCGGGTCTCGCGGTGCTCGACATCATCGAGGAGGACGGTCTGCAGGAGAACGCGCGCGGCGTCGGCGCACGGCTCAAGGGCGGGCTCGAGGAACTGCAGCATCGCCACCGTCTTATCGGCGACGTCCGGGGCATGGGCCTCCTGCTCGGCTGCGAGCTGGTCCGGGACCGAGGGACGAAGGAACCCGCGATCGAGGAGACCGTCGCCGTGTGGGAGGCCATGCGCGAGATGGGCGTGCTGGTAGGGAAGGGTGGACTCTTCGGGAACACGCTCCGCATCAAGCCGCCGCTGTGCATCACCGCCCAGGACGTGGACTTCGCGCTCGAGGTGCTGGACGCGGCGCTCGGGAGGGCCGGTCGGTAGCTTCATCCCCGACCCCGAGCGAAGCGAGGGAGAGGGACCTTGCCCGCCGTGCCGGAACCCGCCGCGCGTCCTCCAGCTGCCCGAGGGTGAGCGCGACCATCAGGCGGCCGGTCGGCTCGTAGTCGCACCGGATGCCGCGTTGGCGGAGGAAGGCGGTCATCTCCGCGACGTTC
Organism: Gemmatimonadales bacterium; assembly: GCA_025935995.1. Classification (GTDB taxonomy): domain Bacteria; phylum Gemmatimonadota; class Gemmatimonadetes; order Gemmatimonadales; family GWC2-71-9; genus JAICUF01. Next base: position 164 of record JAICUF010000193.1, on the reverse strand, counting down.
GCCCTCCCCAGCGCCGCAAGCCGGCGCGCCTCGGCCGTACCGAGTGCGGATCGCGAGATCGTGGCCGTGGTCCACCGATTCGGACAGCATCCCTGCGTTGCGTCCGCGGGCGCCGTGGGCCGCCCGCGTGAGGCGATCTTCATCCCGAGCGCAGCGAGGGGCCC
>JAICUF010000076.1 GCA_025935995.1 Gemmatimonadales bacterium | reverse complement strand
GGGCTGGTGAACGTGACGGCCGCCCCGGACGGCCGGCTCCTCCTGCTGGCCCACGGCGACCGCGGCAAGACGCTGGTGACCGTCGTCTCCGACTGGACCCGAATGGCCCACTGAGCCACCCTTCCGTCCTTCCGTCCTTCCATCCCTTATATTGTCACACCACCGCCCTACCATCCGCACCACGCCTCACCACCGAGACGCTGTGCCAGAGCACGTCCACAAGATCGAGCTCGTCGTCGGATCCGATCCGGCGCGACTCCTGGCGGAAGCGGCGCGGCCGTTCCTCGAGGGGAACAGCGGCGTGCAGCCGCTGCTCGCGCTCCGGCAGGGCGGCTTGCGCGACGATCTGCTGGCGCTGGCGGCCGCACGCAGGGTGCCGGGCTGGCTCGATCCCGCGATCTGCACGCTCACCGAGCTCCCGGAGTGGCTGGGCGCGAGCGACGCGAAGCCGTGCGACGACTTCGAGCGCGCCGTGATCCTGGGCGGCGTCCTCCGGCGCCTCGCGGGCGAGATCTTCGGGCGCGTCGTGCGGCGGCCCGAGGCCTTCCTTCGCGCCATCGACCGACTGGTCGGGGAGCTGGTGGGCGAGGGGGTGACGGCCGATCGCTTCCAGCAGGCCCTCGAGGGCCGAACGCGGCACGACGCGTTCGAGCGCGCCCGCGATCTCGAGCTGGCGCACATCTACCGCGAATACGTCGCAACGCTCGCGGCGCATGGGCGCCGGGACGGCCGGGACGGGCTGATCGACGCGGCCCGAGCGGTTGCCGCCGACCCCCAGGCGCTCGCGCGGCGTCTCGACGGCCGGCGCGAGGTCCGCATCTTCGGGCTCAATGATCTCCGGGGCGGGTGGCGGCCGCTGCTCGCGGCGCTGGCGCTGTCGCCCGCGATCGACCGGGTGCGGATCTACTCGTCCGAGCGCCTGGAGATCGAAGGCGCGGACGTCGTCGAGCTCGATGCTCCGGCATTGCCGGCTCCGCTCGTCACGGTCATCGCCGCGCCCGACGCCGCGCGCGAAGTGGAGGAAGTGGCGCGGCGGATCCGGGAGCTGGTGGACGCGGGGGCCCCGCTCGAATCGATCGCGATCGTCGCTCGGCAGGCGCGGCCGTGGCTCGACCTCGCGACGGCGGCACTCGACCGCTTCGGGCTGCCGGCCACCGTCCGCCGCCGGATCGGCCTGCGCGAGATCCCCGTCGTGCGCGCGGTGCGCGCCCTCTTTGCCGCCGCGGCCGACGGCTGGAGCCGGCACACGCTCGTCGAGCTGGCGGAGCAGCCCTACTTCGCGAGCGAGCTCGACGCCCGGATGATCAACGCCGCCGGCTTCCGTCGGCGGATCCAGGGGCTCCGCCAGTGGGAGCAGGCGCTGCGCGACCTGGCGGTGGAAGCCGCCCGCGCGGAGTCCCGCGAGGACGACGGCGAGAGGCGCACGATCCTGCCGCCGTCGGCGCGGCTCGCGGGGGCGGCGGACGGCATCGCGCGATTCGGGGAGCACGCGGGCGCGCTGGACGAGACCCGCACGCTGGCGGAGTGGGTCGCCTGGCTCCGGAACTTCCACGACGCCGACCCGTGGCGGATCGCCGCGCGCATGCGTGAGCTGCCCGGCGACCGGTTCGACATCCTCCGGATCGACGCGCTCGGCTGGGAAGGCGTCGCGCGCATCGTGCGCGGGTGGCAGCGTGCGCTGGAGCAGTGGGGTGGCGCCGAAGACCGGCTCGGCGTCGCCGACTTCCAGGCGCAGCTGGCCGAGCTCCTTACGGGCGACGTGGCGTACTGGAGCCGCTCCATGCGCGGTGTCCGGGTGCTGGAGGCCTTCGCCGCCGCGTACCGCGCGTTCGATCACGTCTTCATCGTCGGCCTCGAGGCGGGACTCTTTCCGGTGCGGGCACCGGTCTCGCCGCTCCTCGACGAGGCGGAACGCCAGGAGCTCGCCACGCTGGGCCTCCCGTTCGAATCGCGCGCCGTCTGGGACCGGCGGGAGCGCGAGCTCTTCCGGACCCTCACCGCGGCCGCGCGCCGCTCGCTGACGGCGTCGTACTCGCGGCTCGACGCAAGCGGTCGCGAGGTCACGCGCTCGGCCTTCGCCGACCAGCTGGCGGAGGATCGCGGTGCCGGCGAAGTGGTCGTGCCCGCGTCGGCCGTGCTCACGCCTGGCGCTCGCATCTTCCGGGATGGCGACGGCCTCGCGCACGCGCGGCACGCGCTCGGGATCGAGCGGGTCCGCGAGCGCGGCGAGCTGTCGGCCTGGAACGGGCGCATCGAGGATCCGGCCCTCCTCGAGAAGCTTGCGGTCACCTTCGGCGATGACCGGCTCTGGAGCCCCACGCAGCTCGAGCAGTTCGCCAAGTGCCCCTGGTCCTACCTGGCGGCCCGTCTCCTCGGCGTGGCGAAGATGGACGATCCGGACCAGGAGATGGACGCCGCCACGCGTGGCACCGTGCTGCACGACGCGCTCCGGCGGTTCTTCGACGTCGCGCGCGAGCGCACCGGCGGTCCCGTCTTCCTGCGCGAGGCGGATCGCGCGTGGGCCCGGCCGGCGCTCGAGGACGCGCTCGATGCGGCGCTGGCGCATGCGCGCGACCATCAGTGGCTGGGCCATCCGGCGCTGCAGCGGGCCAAGCGGGACGAGCTCGCGCGGATGCTGGGCGGATACCTCGATTCCGAGATCGCCGAGCACGAAGAGATGTACGACCCCAGGAAGCGGAACGCCCCGAAGATGATCCGCACCGGCGTCGCGAGCGGGGAGCTGGCCTTTCGCGACATCGTCCTCGAGCGGAACGGCGTGCGCTTCCGGTTCCGCGGCTCGATCGACCGGGTGGAGACGGGCGTGGACGAGCGCTTCGCGAGTGGAACGTACGTGGCGGCGGTGGACTACAAGACGACGAAATACGCGGTGCCCGGCGCCGGCGAGAAGAAGGCGTGGGACGACGACGTCGTGCTCCAGGTCCCGCTCTACGCCTGGGCGCTCACGCAGCTCGAAACGGGCCGTACCATCGCGCGCGTCGAGTACCGCGCGATCAGGCAGGCGACGCACGCGCACCGGCTCGAGCTGTACCAGTTCGACAGGAGGCAGAACGCCCCGGTGCCGAATGCCGACGCGACGGACCGGATGGAGCGCGCGCTCGACGCGGTGGCTCGGCACGTGACCCGCGCCCGGAGGGGCGAATTTCCCGCGGCGCCGGCGCCCTCGTGCGGCTGTCCCGATTTCTGTGCGTCGCTCGAGATCTGCCGCGTGGCCGGTGGCCCGCGCCGGGGAGATCGGTGATGGACGCCCCCCGCCCGCGCCAGTGGGACGCGATCCGCTGCACGGACCGTCACACGCTCGTGGCGGCCGGCGCGGGCACCGGCAAGACGACCACGGTCGTCAACCGCATCCTCTATCTCCTGGGCGCCGAAGTGAACGGCGAGCGGATCGCGGAGGCGGTACCGCTCTCGCGCATCGCGGCGATCACCTACACCAACGCCGCCGCCGCCGACCTCCGGAAGAAGCTGCGGGCGGCGCTCCGCGCGGCCGGCCTTCGCGAGGCGGCATACGAGGTGGACCTCGCGCGGATCGGCACGATCCACGGCTTTGCCGGCGACATCCTGCGCGAGTTCGCGCTCCGATCGGGCCGGGAGCCCGGCGCCCGGAACCTCGACGAGACCGAGGCCGCCGCCGTGGTGGAGGAGGTGGTCCGCGACACCCTCCTCGCCGTGCTCGCCGACGATTCCGTCCCCGGCCTCGGCGAGCTGCTGGCCGCCCGCGGTCTCGGGGCGGTCGAGGGCTGGGTGGCGAGGCTCGTGAGCGACAGCGACCGCCTGCTCCGGATCATCGCGGTCGCCGCGCCGCGCACCGCGGCCGAGGACACGCTGGTCGCGCTGGCCCATCGGACACTCGTCAGGCTCAACGACCGGCTCGACGAGCTGGGCGCCCTCGACTTCGACCGGATGATCGTGTGGACCCGCGATCTCCTCCGCGACAGGCCGGCCGTCTGCCACGCGCTCCGGCGGCGGATCCACACCCTCATCGTGGACGAGTTCCAGGACGTGGACCCGGTGCAGCGGGAGATCGCCTACCTGCTGGGCGACCCGGCATCGCGGCGGCCGGACACGACGCGCCTCATGCTCGTGGGCGACCCGAAGCAGAGCATCTACCGCTTCCGTCGGGCCGACGTCACCGTCTGGACCGGTGTCGAGCGCGACTTCCGCACCGGCCTCGGCGAGGTGGTCACGCTGGAGGACAACTTCCGGAGCGTGGCGCCGATCCTCGGCTTCGTGGATGCGACGGTGGGGCGGATCCTCGACCGGCCGCTGAACGGCGAGCGGCAGCAGGATTTCGAGGTGGGTTTCGTGCCCGTGAAGGCGAGGCGCGGGGGAGGCGACGGGCCTGCGGTCGAGCTGGTCTCGGTGAGCGCGGACAACGCGCCCGACCGTCGCGCCGCGGAGGCTCGCGAGGTGGCCCGGCGCGTCGGGGAGCTCCGGGCCGGCGGCGTCCGCTGCGGCGAGATCGCCGTCCTGCTCACCAGCTGGACCGACGCGGAGATCTACGAGACGGCGCTCCGCGCCGCGGGGCATCCGACCTACGCGCTCCGCGCGGAGGGATTCTACGAGTGCCGCGAAGTGCTCGACCTCGTGCTCGCGCTCGAGGCGATCCGCGATCCGCGCGACGATCGCGCGCTCTTCGGCTGGCTTCGGAGCCCGTTCATCGGTGTGCGCGACGAGACGCTGCTCGCGATCGCGCTCGGCGGGAGCGCGCCGCACTGGGATGATCTCGAGATGGCCGTGACCGGCGAGTCCGCTCTCCTCGCGCGGGCCGCCACGATTCTGCGCGAGCACGTCTCGCTCCGCGACCGCGTACCCGTCGCGGAGCTGCTCGAGAGCCTCCTCGAGCGCACCGGCTATCTCGGCCACCTGGCCCTGCGGGGCGACGCCGGGCGGCAGGCGATCGCCAACGTGCGGAAACTGCTCGACATGACGCGACGCGCGCCGGAGCAGGGCGTCGGCGACTTCCTCCGCCTGATCCGGGATGCCCGCGCGCGGGGATCGAAGGAGCCGGGCGCGCGTCTCTTCGGCGAGGGCGACGACGTGGTCACGATCACCTCGGTCCACAGCGCCAAGGGCCTCGAGTGGCGTGTGGTGTTCTGGTGCGATCTGACGCGCGGCATCCGGCATCACACCGAGCCGATCCTCATCGGGCGCGACCGCCTCGCGCTCAGGGACCCGGACAGCGAGACGCCGTCGGTGCACTGGACGGCGATGGAGCAGGCGGAGGCACAGGAGTGCGAGGCGGAGCGGAAGCGGCTCTGGTACGTCGCGGCCACGCGGGCGAAGGACCTGCTCGTGCTGAGCGGATTCTGCGACCGGCCGGCGGCGGGTTCCGCGGGCAGCGAGCTCTGGGAGGAGCTGGCGGCCGGCGCGGCCGGTGCCGCGGTGCGGTACGCCGCGCACGACGGCACGGCGTTCGAGGCGCGGTATCGAGTGGTCGAGGCGACGGAAGAAGAGGCGCCGCCCGCGGCCGTTCCGGACGAGGAGGCCGAGATCGCAGCGAGCCCCGAGCCGATCCCGGCCGTCGACGGCCGCACGCGGCACAGCGCGACCGAGCTGATGGCGCGAGCGCGCTGCGAGCGGCGGCACTGGATCCGTTACGTCGCCGGGCTTCGGGAGCCCGCGCTCGCGGCCCCGGCCGACGGCCAGGCGGCACGCGCTCGTGACCTGCCCGCCGCCACCGTGCGCGGGCAGATCGTCCACGACGTGCTGGAGCATCTGGGCGACGCCGAAGTCGAACGTCTCCTCGAGACGGCGATCGGACGCTGGGATGCCGACGCGCCGACGCCGGACGGCCCGGCCGGTCCCGGCTACCGCCGCCGGCTCCGGCGCGACATCGACGCCGTGGCCGGCAACGCCGACTACCAGGCGCTCGCGTCCGCCCCCGGCGCGCGGCGCGAGCTCGAGTTCCTGTATCTCGCCGGTGGTGAGCTGTGCCTCGAAGGCGCGATCGATCTCCTCGCGCCGTCCGGCGACGGGCTCGTCGTGCTCGACGTAAAGACCCATCCCGGGGCCGGGGACCTGTCGGCGGAGATGCGCCGCTACGACCTGCAGCGCGACGTGTACATCGCGGCGGTCGAGGCGATCGCCGGCGAGGCCGTCGAGCGCTTCGCCTTTCAGTTTCCCGATGCGGGACAGCGCTCCGAGCCCGTCACGCCGGCGATGCGCGAGGCCGGGCGCCGGCGGATCGCCGCGGCGGCGGCGGGGATCGGTCGCGGCACTCCGGCGCTCGCGCACGATCCCGCCGAATGCGAACGGTGCGGGTACCGCGGCGCCGGGTGGTGCCCCGGCGCGCCCGCGGCGGGCTGATGGCGACCGCCAGGCTCCGCCGCTGGGTGGACCTGCTCGCCGCACTCCTGCGCCGGCGCTATCCGGTCACCCTCGACGAGCTGCGGGCGGAAGTTCCGGGCTACCAGCGCTCGCCCTCTCCGGCCGCGCTGCATCGCGCCTTCGAGCGCGACAAGGAAGAGCTCCGGGCCTTCGGCATCCCGATCCGCACCGTGGAGGCGGATGGCGACGTCGGGTATGCCCTCTCTCCGCGCGAGTTCTACCTTCCGTATCTCGCGCTCGTGGCGGAGGGTCGCACGAGCCGGCCGCGGCGCGTCGCGCGCGACGGCTATCGCGCGCTCCCCGAGCTTGCGTTCGAGCCCGATGAGCTGGAGGCGGTCGTCGAGGCCGGGCGCCGGGCCGCGTCGCTCGGCGATCCCGATCTCGCGGACGACGCGCGGTCGGCGCTCCGGAAGCTCGCGGTGGACCTGCCGCTCGACCTGTCCCTCGAGCCGGAAGCGCGCATCGCGGCCAGCGCCGAAACCGAGCGCGCGATCTTCGACGCGCTGAACGACGCGCTCAGCGGTCGCAAGCGCCTCGGCTTCCGTTACCGCTCCATGAGCGGCGGCGGCGCCGCCGAGCGCGAGCGCGAGGTCGAGCCGCTCGGTCTCTTCTTCCTGAGTCAGCACTGGTATCTGGCCGCGCGGGATCCCGTGGACGGCGTCGTCAAGAACTTTCGCGTGAGCCGGATCGCGAACCCCGTGGCGAACACGGTGCGGCCCGGCACGCCGGACTTCGATCGCCCGGCCGGCTTCAGCCTGCCGGAGCACGCGCGCTCCCGCCAGGCGTGGGAGCTCGGCAGCGGCGATATCGTGGACGCGGTCGTCCTGTTCGAGGGCCGGGGCGGGGCGGTGCAGGCGGCGGCACGACTCGGAAGCGCGGTGCCCGGCCGCGAGCGCGAGCGTCGCTTCCAGGTTCGCCGGCTCGACGCCTTTGCCCGCTGGCTCATCTCGCTGGGCGAGGGAGTGCGCCCGCTGTCACCCCCGGCACTCGTGGACGAGCACGCGCGCCAGGTGCGGGAGACGCTCGCGCTCTACAAGGTCGCCCCGTGATGGACGCGGCGGCGCAGCTCCGGCGCATCCTGCACCTGCTGCCGCTCCTGGCCGACGACCGCGAGCATCCGATCGACGAGGTGGCGAGCGCCGTGGGCCTCGACCGCCGCACGCTGCTGGGCGATCTCCGCTCGCTGGCGGACCGGTTCGACGATCCGGGCGGATTCGTCGAGGGTGTATCGATCTTCCTCGACGACGAACGGGTATCGATGCAGTCGAGCCACTTCCTCCGTCCGATGCGTCTCACGCGCGCCGAGCTTGCCGCCGTCGAGCTGGGGCTCGCGATGCTCGCGGCGGAGCGGCCGCCGGAAGAGCAGCGCGCCATCACCGGAGCGCGCACGCGCCTCGCCGCCGCGCTCGCGGGGACGCCGCCCGATCCCGCGGACGCGGTGACGCGCGCGGCGGACACCGGCTATCCGCATCATGACGATGCCGGCCGGCGCGGGCGGATCCGCCGCGCGATCCGCGATCGCCGGAAGGTGCGGCTCAGCTACCAGAAGGCGACCGCCGGCGAGCCGGAGTGGCGCACCATCGCTCCCTACTTCCTGGTCCCCGCGCGCGGGATGTGGTATCTCGTGGCGCACGCCGATGAGGCCGACGGCCTCCGGTTCTTCCGGCTCGATCGCGTGCTCGACGCCGTCGCGCTCGACCAGCGCTTTCGCCCACCCGCGGATGTGGCCGTCGGAGAGCTCATGAAGGACGGACGGATGTTCCGGGCGGAGGAGACGGAGCCGCTCGTGATCCGCTACTCGGCGCGGATCGCGCGCTGGATCGCCGAGCGCGAAGGCCAGCCGCTCGCGGCGGACGGATCGCTCACACTCACCCATCCGCTGGCCGACGCGGACTGGGCCGTGCGGCACGTGCTCCAGTACGGTCCCGACGCCGAGGTCCTGTCGCCCGCGTCCGTGCGCGCGGCGGTGCGGGCCCGCCTCACGGCGATGGTGGACGCGCGATGATCGCGCTCTGGCGCCCGCTCTTCGTGCTGTTCGCCGTGCTCGCCGCCGCCGGCGGGCCGCGCCATCCGCGCGGAACATTGCTCCAGATGCTCGGCGACCCCGCCTGGGCCTCCTCTCACGCGCTGGTGCTCGCCGGCTTCGCGGCATTCCTCGCGGGCCTGATCGCCTTCCGCGGGCGGGGCACCGCGCTGCCGGCACGGACCAGCCGCTGGGCAGCGCTCGCCATCCTGGGCACGACGCTCCAGGTCGTCCAGCTCGTCCTCCACACCGCCGCATCGCTCGACCACGCCAACCTCGCCGCCGGCCGCGCCACCCCGCTGCTCACCACCGCGATCTGGTGCGGCGTCATCTTCTCACCCATCTTCGCCGCCACCCTGATCGGCCTCATCGTCGCCGGCCTCCGCGACCGCACCCTCGGCTCGGTCTGGACGGCGTGGGCGGGACTCCTCGGCGCGCTGCTCTTCGCCATCGCCCCCGCGCTCGAGCTGGCCCGCGTGACACGCCCCGAGCAGTTCTCCGCCGCCCTCATCGGCATTGCCCTGTGGGCGATCGCGGCGGGGCTGTGGCATGCGCCGCGAGCGGCGCATGCGGCGGACACGGCGGACCGGGCGGACGAGGCGGGCGGACTTTCCTGACGGGCGAGTCAACGCCTGAGTCCATGGCCGTTCCCCGCCCGCCTGGTCCGCCCCGCCCGCCCTGTCCTCCTTCTAGTGATGCCCCACCGCCGCCTGCACCACATCCCCCGCCGCATACTGGCAGCTCACGCGCGGGTTCCAGTCCTGATAGATCCCCCGGGGATTCTCGGTGAAGGCCCAGACGTGCAGGACCCACACGTTGAAGGTGTGGTTGTAGTGGAACGACTGCTCGAAGAGCACCGGTGCCGGGTCGGTGTCCGCGCCGGGCACGATGTACTCGACGCCCACGAGGTGCCGCTGGCCGTTCTTGTCCGGCTCGAACATGAGGAGCTGCGGCCGGGTGACTTCCAGCGTGCCGACGTTGTCGTGCTTGATGAAGTGGTATCCCATGGCGCCCACGCCGTCGGCGCTGGTGAAGCAACCGGCGGGGAACTGGGTGTCCCAGAGCCCGGGCTGGCTCGCCGCCTCGAGACGATGGTACGGGGCGACGGCGGCGCGGAGCGCCGCAAGATCCCGGAGCTGCGCCGGCGACGTCACCGGCGGCACGTCCCGCGACACGTTGGCGCTCGAGTTCTCGGTGGGGCTGGGATCGCCGGTGCAGGCACCGAGCAGCGCCAGGCCGGCAAGGAAGCGAACAGCGTGATTCATGGTCGATCTCCGGTGGAAAGGTGGAACGGATCTGACTGGCCTTTCACACAGGAGATCGGAAAAGCGGCGGCCTCGCCGACACGCGGCTGGCGGGATCACCCGGCCAGCCGGAAGCGACTGACGATCCGCTCCGCGGCCGCGGCGGCCGACAGCGCGGTGTTGTCGATCCTCAGGTAGTCGTCCCTCCCGTCGAACTCCCCGCTCGAATTCATCCGGTACCGCGCGTCCAGCTCGAGCAGGTTCCGCCGGGACGCCTCGAGGTCGCGCTTGGTCGGTTTCCGCGCGAGCCGGAGCGGCGTCTCGTTCCGCCGAAGCCGCTCCTCCTGCGACGTCTCGAGCTCGGCGAACACCACCCGCCCGCCCCGCGAACGGAAGGGCGCCGCGTATCCCTCCACCGCCGCCGCGTCCGACGACAGGTCGAAGGCCCAGACGTACGTGAAGATCAGCCCCGGCAGATCGCTCGCCGCCACCTCCTCGAAGATGCGCCGTCGGATGTCCCCTACGATCCGGTGGAACGGCGGCGACCCGAACGGGAAGAACTCGAGCGCCAGGTCGATCGCGTGATGATTGTGGAAGAGGCGGAACCCGGTGCGCGCCGCGACGGCCTCCCCGGTCGCCATCTTGCCCACGGCGGGCGGGCCCAGGATGAAGAGCAGCGACGGGGGGACGGTCATGAGCTCAAAACTCGTTCAAAATCCTGGGGGTAATCCCAATACCGCTTCCAGCCGATTCTTCCCATAGTAGAGAGTGTACGGGACGGAGCGGTGATGCGGGGTCTTCTGGCGATGACGGCGGCGGCGGCGCTGGCGGCGGCTGCCGCCTGCTCGGGGGCACCGGAGGGGCGCGGCGCGTCCGCGCCGGTCGAGACCGGCGCCGCGTCGGCGCGGGCCGGCGCGGTGCCGCTCCGGATCGTGGTCCGGCTCGCCGGAGGCCATCCCGTCGCCGGCGCGAGCGTGAGGTGGAGGGTGACGGCGGGCGGCGGATCGATCGCGCCCCGGATCGGGGAGACCGATTCGGCGGGCAGCGCGAGCGCGCGCTGGACGCTCGTCTCCGATACGATCCCCAATCGCGCGGAGGCCTCGGCCAGAGTGGGCGAGCGGTGGGAGATCACGACCTTTTCGCTCCCGGCCCAGGCGGCCGACACGGGGGCGGCGCCGGCCGGCGCCGCCGACTGAGTCAAACGTGAACGGGAGGAGGCATGGCGCTCGACGAGGGGACCTGGTTCCTGGCGCCGGATCACGATGCGGCGTCGGGGCCGCTCTTTCTGCCGGGTGTTCCGGCGCCGCACTCCGGCATCTATCGCTGCCGGAGCTGTCAGCGCGCCGTCGCGTCCAGCGCCGGTGAGCCGCTGCCGTCGGACGATCATCATGCGCATTCGATCACGCAGGGCGCCATCCGCTGGCAGTTGCAGATCCGCGTGCCCTGAGTCCTACTCCGTGAGCCCGTTCTCCACAGCATAACGCACCACCGCGGCATGGCTCGGGAGCCCGAGGATGTGACGCAGGTTCTGCCGATGGTATTCCGCCGTCTTGAGGCCGATGTTGAGGCGTTCGGCCATGTCCGCCGTGGTGAGCCCCTGGCCGATCATGCGGAGAATCTCGAGCTGGCGCCGGCTCAGGTGCGGATGCGGGTGGGACACCGCCGCGCGGCTCTCGGGCGAGACATACCTGTCGCCGCGCGCCACCTCGCGGATCGCGCTCTTCAGGTTCTCGACGTCGGCGAGCTTGAGGACGAACCCCCGCACGCCCAGGCCGAGCGCCTGCTTCACGTAGCTGTGCTGGCCGTGCATCGTGAGCATGACGATGCCGGCGGTGGGCCATTCGGCCAGGACCTCACGCGCCACGTCCAGGCCCGAGCGGCCCGGCATCGCGATGTCGAGCACCAGCACGTCGGGCCGGAGCTCGCGGAAGGTGTCCACCGCCCTGAGCGGGTCGTTCACCACGGCGACGATGTCGAAGTGGGCGGCCAGCAGCGCCCGGAAGCCTTCGGCCACCAGCGCATGGTCGTCCACCAGCATGACGCGGATCGGCTCAGGCATCGATCGGCACCCAGACGACCAGCCGCGTTCCCCCCGCCGCTCCCGACGTGAAGGTGAAGCGCCCGTTGAGGAGCCGCACCCGCTCGGCCACGCTCTTGAGGCCGAAGCCGTTCCGGGCGCGGGGGCCGGGCGCCGTGCCCAGCTCGTTCACCACCTCCAGCATCAGGCCTCCCGGCGTTCGGGTCAGGCACACATCCGCCTGCCGCACGCCGGCGTGGCGGACCACGTTCCGCAGCCCCTCCTGGGCCACGCGGTAGAGCGTGAGTGCGACATCGGGCGGGACGGCGGGCAGCGCACCGCTGATGGTGACGCGGACGGTGAGTCCGTCGCCGTCGAGAAATTCTCCCGCGAGCGACTCGAGCGCCGCCTCGAGTCCCAGGTTGTCGAGGATCGACGGATGCATCCCGTGCGCGATCCGGCGGATGTCGTCCGCCACGTCGAACAGCTCGGCCCGGAACCCCTCGCGCCACTCCGCCAGCGCGCCGGCCACGGGCGGCTCGGCGGCCGGGAGCCGGCTCAGCTCGGAGCCCAGGAGCACGACGCGCTGGATGAGCCCGTCGTGCAGCTCGCGCGCGACCGAGCTCCGCTCCTTCTCCTGCGCGAGCAGGAGCCGCCCGCTGAGCGAGCGGGTGACGGCGAGATAGCGGCGCTGCTGGATGATGACGGAGCCGATGAAGGCGCCCACCAGGATCAGGACGGCGAGGCCAGCCGTAATGAGGAGGCGCCAGTACTCGACGGTCTCGGTCTGCACAGCATCCCCACGGTCACGAGGAGATAGGCGACGACGTTGATGCCAGC
>JAICUF010000070.1 GCA_025935995.1 Gemmatimonadales bacterium | reverse complement strand
GAGCTCGATGTAGCCCGACAGCGTGTTGACGCGCGCGATGCTCCCGGTCTTCGCGCGCACCTTCCCCTCGAGCGGGGTGCCGACGAACCGGTTCCTGAGCGAGCCGCGCTCGCCCGAGTGCGGCAGGCCCGCGCGGAAGGTCTCGAAGTGCGGGTGACGGCGGATGAACCGGAGGATCTTCGTGAACGCGAGCGGGCTCACGAGGTTGCTCGCCGCGAGGCCCGAGCCGTCGCTCAACGCGATCTGGGTCGAGTCCACGCCCACGGAATCGATCAGGAAGCGCCGCTCCACCCGGACGCCCTCCGACCACGATCCCGCCTTCCCGAACTGCTTCCCCAGCTGCTTGAGCGTCATCTCGGCGAACCAGTTCTGGCTCGTGTTGAGGATCGGGAAGATCCAGTCGCGAAGCGGCCGCGACGTGATCTCGCCCAGCGGCGCCGTGGCGCGCACGGCCTGGTACCGGGTCGAATCGGTGGTCGACCGCGTGGTGCCGGTGACGGCGATCCCCGCCTCGCCCAGTGCCGCCCGGAGCGCTTCGGCGGCGAAGAGATTGGGATCGGGAAGCGCGAAGTAGTCGGTGTGCTCGCGCCCGCCGAGGGCGGCGGTGCCCTCGGCCCAGAGGCGGAGGGTGCCGGGCACGCGATAGATGCGGTCGCCGATGTCGCTCTCGCCACCCAGCGGTGCGGTGCTGGTGCGGTTCTCGATCGAGACGTCGCCGAAGTCGGGCGTGAAGGTGATGATGGCAGGCGTTCCCACCGCGGGGCCCGCCTTCCAGCCGATGTCGATGCTGTTGTCGTTGAAGCCCAGGCCCGAGACGGGCGCGGCATACCACCAGTTGAGGTCGTACGCGTTCCAGCCGTCGTGCACGAGCTGGGGCTCGAAGTAGCTCCCGTCGCCCACGACATCGCCGCTCACCACCCGGATGCCGCGGGCCCTGATCGCCTGCGCCAGCTCGCGGATGCGCGTCATCGGGTCGGTGTCGCAGCGGCCCGGCGGCGCCGTGTCCACGGCGTAGCAGCGCACACCGAAGGTCGGATCCCCCCGTCCGTAGAGCACGAGATTCCCCTGCAGCACGCTGTCCGCGACGGGCCCGGTGCCGTACACGCTCGTCTTCACCGTGAAGTCGGGCGGCAGCAGCGCCGACGCGACGGCCGTCACCACGATCTTGGTGTTGCTGGCCGGAATGAACATCCGGTCGGCGTTCCTGCCGTAGAGCAGCTTCCCGTTCTCGTCCACCAGCGCGACACCCCAGAGGAGGCGATTGAACGGCGCCGCATCGAGCCGCGCGTCGAGGCGGCGGGGGAGGGACTGGGCGGAGACGGAAGGACGGAAGGACGGAAGGACGGAAAACAGCAGGGCCAAGGCGCCGGCGCCGCCCCAGGCGCGGAGCATCCTTCCGCCCTTCCGCCCTGCCGTGCTTCCGTCACTCATATGCCACCCTCGGATCCACTTTCGCATACACCAGGTCCGTCAGCAGGTTGACCACCACGAACACGAGACTGAGGAAGAGAATACTGCCCTGCACCGCGGGGAGGTCGCGCTTCTCGATGGCGGTGAGCACGTAGCGGCCGACCCCGGGCCAGGAAAAGATCGTCTCGGTGAGGATCGAGCCGGTGAGATAGCTGCCGAAGTCGAGGCCGAGCACGGTGACCACCGGCAGCAGCGCGTTCCGGAGCGCGTGGCGGAGGACGACGCGGGGCTCGCCCAGCCCCTTGGCGCGGGCGGTGCGGATGAAGTCGCTCCGGAGCACCTCCTGCATCGCCGCGCGCGTCATGCGCGAGAGAAACGCGATCGAGCGCATGCCGAGGGTGATCGCGGGGAGGACGAGGTAGGAGATGCCGCCGGAGCCCGAGGGCGGGAGCCAGCGGAGCTGCACGGCGAAAACGAGAATGAGCAGCAGCCCCACCCAGTACACCGGGAACGACACGCCGGCGTAGGCGATGAGCGCCGTGGCGCGGTCGATCGCCGAGCCCGGCCTCCAGGCGCCGTACACGCCCATCGACACGCCGACCAGCGTAGCGAAGAGCATCGCGGCACCGGCGAGGCGGAGCGTGGCGGGGAAGCGCTCGATCAGGTCGCGCACGATGGGCCGGCCGGTGATGTAGGAGCGGCCGAGGTCGCCCTGCACCACGCCGCCGGCATAGCGGACGAACTGGAGCGGAAGAGGATCGTCGAGGCGGAGCTCGGCCCGGAGCCGCGCGATGGTCGCGGCATCGGCGCGCTCGCCCACCATGGCCTGCACCGGGTCGCCGGGGGCGACGTAGAGCAGGAGGAAGGTCACCAGGAGCACGCCGGCCAGCGTGGGCAGGAGGAGTGCCAGGCGGAGGGCCAGGAAGCGCTTCACTTCGTGAGCCGCGCCTCGGTCCAGCGCTGGGCGGTGAAGACGGCAGGGATGCGCCAGCCCTCGAGCCCGGGGCGAGCGGCCCACATGTCGATCGGGAACCAGAGGAAGATCCACGGCGCCGCGTCGAAGACGCGGGCGTCGACCGCGCGCGCGAGCGCCGACTTCTCCGCCTCGTCGGTGGTGGTGCGGAGCCGGAGGATCATCGAGTCGAGCACGGGGTCGGCGAGGAAGGCGTAGTTGCCGCCCGGCCCCTTGTTCTTCGAGTAGAAGAGCGGGTAGGTGAAGTTCTCCGCGTCCGGATAGTCGGCGTACCAGTCGCCCAGGTAGAGATCGGCCTCGCCGTTCCGGACGGCGGCGCGCACCGTCGGCGCGTCTCGCTCGACGATCTCGACCTTCACGCCGATGCGCCCCAGGTCCTGCTGCACCGACTGCGCGAGCCGCGCGAGCTCGGGCCGCTGCGACCGCCAGAGCTTCACCGGAAAGCCCGCGCCGTAGCCCGCGGCGGCCAGGAGCTTCCGCGCGGAGTCGGGGTCGTAGCGATAGGGCGCGCGGGTCGAATCGTAGCCCGCGATCCCCGGCGGGATGGTGCCGGCGGCGCGCACGCCGCGGTCCGACATCACCGTCGAGAGCATCGTCTTCACGTCCACGCCCATGTTGAGCGCGCGGCGCACCCGCACGTCCCGGAGCGGGCCGCGGGTGGTGTTGAGCGCGATGTAGAGGTCGCGGATGGTGGGCCGGCGCTGGATCTCGCTCGCGTGGTCCGCCTCCCAGCGGCGGGTCTCGCTGAAGGGGATCTCGACGATGCTGAGGCGTCCCGACTCGTACTCCGCGGCCTGCGTCAGCGCCTCCGGAATGATGCGGATCCGGAGCGAGTCCGACTTCGGCGCGCCGCCCCACCAGTGCTCGTTCCGCGCCAGCACGATCGCGTCGTCGTGGGACCAGCTCACGAATTTCCAGGGCCCGCTTCCGACGGGATGCTGCGCGAAGTCGGCGGGGGTGGGCGTCGGCACCACCGCGGCGACGGGCATCGCCAGGAACTTGGGGAAGATGTTGAGCGGCTCCTCGAGGGTGAAGACGATGGTCGAGTCGTCGGGCACCCGGATGCCGGCCACGTCCTTCGCCTTGCCCGCGGCGTAGTCGGCCGCGCCCCGGATCGGGAGGAGCGGCCACTGGCGGCCGCCGCGCGACCCCGGGGCCAGCGCCCGGAGGATCGAGGCGCGCGAATCCGCCGCCGTCACCTTCCGGCCGCCCGGGAAGGTGGCGTCGAGCCGGAGATGGAAGGTGTAGACGCCGCCGGTCGAATCGGCCTCCCATCGAGTCGCGAGGCCCGGCACCAGTTTCCCGTCCACGTCGAACTGGGTCAGGTTGTCGAACAGGGTGGTGACAACCTCGCCCGACTGCACGTCCGTGGAGAGGGCGGGATCGAGCGTCTGGGGATCGGCGGTCAGGTAGTACTGCAGCGTGGCGCCGCCGGCCGATGATCCCTCGCCGCCGCCGCAACCGGCGAGGATCGCGGCGCCGAGGACGGAGGAGAGGGCGGGCACTCGGAACAGAAGTCGTCGCATGCCGGACCGGAGGGAAGGGTGTGGCGTCATAGAAGTTGACAGCGCGGGCTAAGATGGTGAAACTACCCGTCTTACGGAATGACGTCAATGCGCGGAGAGCGTTCCATTTTCATGCAGCCGTCTTGAGCCGGTTTCCCCTCTGTCTCATCCTCGCGGCCTCGCTGGGTCTGGCCCGGCCCGCGCATGCCCAAGAGGGCGAGCGCGTGGTGCGCTCGCTCAAGTGGAAGGGCAACAAGTCGGTCAGCACGACGCTCCTCGAGAACTCGATCGCGACCACCAACTCGAGCTGGTTCGCGCGGCAGGCCCCGTTCAGCTGGCTCGGGCTCGGCGAGAAGCGCTACCTCAACGAGACCGACCTCCAGCGCGACGTCCTCCGGATCGGCGTCCTCTACAAGCAGAGCGGCTTTCCCGACGTGCAGGTGGACACCGTGGTGACCCGGACGGCCGACGCCGCCCGGATCACCTTCAAGATCACGGAGGGCGCCCCCATCCGGGTGGACACCCTCGTGGTCACCGGCCTCGACTCCCTCGGTCCCAGGACCCGCCGGTCGGCCACGCTCGACCTCCCGCTCCGGCAGGGAGACATCTTCAACCGCACGCTCATGCGCGCGGCGGCCGACACCATCGCGCGCCGGCTCCGCGACCGCGGCTATCCCTCCGCCGAAACCTTCGTGAGCTTCAGCAGCCAGCACGAATCCAAGACGGCGCAGGTGACGCTCAACGTGGTCCCGGGGGTGCGCGCCGTGGTCGGCACCGTCCGGGTGGAGGGCGAGAACCGGCTCGACTCGGCGTCGGTCGTGCACCTGATGGAGGCCAGGCCCGGGCGGCTCTTTTCCCAGGAGGACCTCTACGCGAGCCAGCGGAACCTCTACAACTCGGACCATTTCCGGCTCGCGTCGGTGAACGTGGACACCACGCGCTTCGAGCCGGGGATGGACTCGGTCCCGCTCATCGTGCAGGTCACCGAGAGCCCGCCGTTCCGGGCCCGCGCGGGGCTGGGCTACGGCACGAGCGACTGCGTGCGCTCGACCGGCGGCTTCACGGTGCGGAACTTCCTGGGCCACGCCCGGCTGCTCGACATCACCGGCGGGGTCTCCAAGGTGGGGATCGGCCAGCCGCTCGACTGGGGATTCGAGCGGGGCATCTGCGGCGCGCTCAGGGACGACTCGATCGGCTCGCGCCGGCTCAACTACAGCCTCGCGGCGTCGCTCCGCCGGCCGGCGTTCCGCTCGCCGAACAACACCCTCATCCTGAGCGCGTTCACCGAGCGGCGCTCGGAGTTCAAGGTCTACCAGCGCACCGAGCAGGGCGTGAGCCTCTCGCTCGCGCGCGAGTCGCCCCGGCGGCGGCTGCCGCTGAGTCTCACCTACACGCTGGCGCTGGGCCGGACCGACGCGACGGCCGCGAGCTTCTGCGCCTTTCTCAATGCGTGCGCTCCCGCCGACGTGGACCGGCTGAGCCAGCGGATCCGCCAGGCCTTTCTCACGGGTGCGGCGTCGATTCCCCGGCTCAACAATCCGATCGATCCGAGCCGCGGCTCGGTCGCGTCCACGCAGCTCACCTTCGCGTCGCGGTTCATCGGCTCCTCGCCGCTGGTGCAGTTCTTCCGCGCGGTGGGTGACTACACCAGCTACCACCCGGTGAGCCGCGACGTCGTCTTCAGCTGGCACCTCCGGGCCGGCGCCATCTTCGCGCCCAACCTGACCCTCACGAGCGGCGTCAACGCCTACGTCCCGCCCGACCAGCGCTTCTACGGCGGCGGGCCCAACGACGTGCGGGGCTATCAGCGGAACGAGCTGGGGCCGATCGTCTACTCCGCGAGCCGCCACCTGGTCGACTCCCTCGGCGTCGACGGCCTCGCGGACGCGCCCGATTCGGTCCGCGTGGTGGCGACCGGCGGCAACACCCTCGCCGTCGCGAACGCCGAGCTCCGGCTGCCGTCGCCCTTCTTCCGGGACCGGCTCCGGCTCGCGCTGTTCGTGGACGCGGGGAGCGTCTGGCAGCGGGGCACCACCGACCGGGCCCAGTTCCGCGTGACACCGGGGTTCGGCCTTCGCGTCGCGACGCCGCTCGGGCCCGCGCGCTTCGACGTGGCGTACAATCCCTACAAGCTGCCGCGCGGCACGCTCTACATCCTGAACAACGACGGCACGGTCACGATCCAGCCCGACGCGCTGCAGCTCGATCGCCACCGGAAGCTCACCATCCACTTCGCGGTGGGGCAGCCGTTCTGATGCGCCGGCCCGTCGCCCGCTTCGTCTTCGTCTTCCTCTTCGGGCTCGCCGCCACGGTGCTCGGCGTGATCACGTCGCTCACGCTGACGCCGCCGGGCCGGGCCCTCCTCGCCCGGAACGTGGAGGCCCTGCTCAACCGCACGGTGCACGGGAGCGTGCAGGTCGGGTCGATCTCGGGATCGTTCCTCTACGATCTCACGCTGGAACGGCTGGTGGTGCGGGACTCCGCGGGCGTCCTCCTCGCCGATCTCCCGCGCGTGCGCGTGGGGTACCGGCTGCCGAACTTCCTCCGCGGCAGCATCGTGCTGAGCAGCCTGCACGTGGACAACCCCACGATCCAGATCATCAAGCATCGCAACGGGCGGATGAACTACGAGGACGTCCTGGGGCTGGGCCGGGGGCCGAAGGGGACGAAGTCGCCGCTCATCGCCTTCCACGATGTGCGGATCCTCGACGGGACGCTGAGCATCTCGCTGCCGTGGAATCCGCCCCAGGGCTCGACGCCCGCCCAGCGTGATTCGGCGCTCGCGGCCGAGCGGGCCAAGCCGGGACGCGTGATCGAGGAGGCGCGCGACGGGCTCAGCCGGGTGATCCTGCTCCGGGACCTGAGCACCGTCCTCTCGACGCTCCAGATCAGCACCCCCGACCGGAAGCCGTTCACCATCGATCTGGACACGCTCGCGACCCGGATCAGCGATCCCGCCATCACGCTGACCGATGCCGCGGGTCGCATCCGCTTCCACGGCGACAGCGCGGTGTTCAGCCTCCGGCGCGGTGCGATGCCGCGGAGCGTCTTCTCCGGCGGCGGCGCCGTGACATGGCCCAGCGACACGGTGCTCTTCGATTTCCAGATGGACGCGCCGCAGGTGAGTCTCACCGACCTCCGGTGGGTGTCGCCCCAGTTCCCGGCCATGACGGGGCGGGGCACGCTCGTGGCCAAGTCGGAGAGCGGCCAGCTGACCGCGTACACCCTCCGCGACATGCATCTGAGGGAAGGCAATCAGCGGGTGGACGGCGAGGTGGTGGCGCTGCAGGACAAGGCGCGCGGGATCGGCGTCCGCGACATGAATCTCACCCTCGCGAACCTCGATCTCGACGCCGTGCGCGGCTACGTGGACACCCTCCCGTTCTACGGCACGCTGAGCGGGAAGCTCCAGGGCTCGGGGTTCCTGCTCGACCGCATGCGGCTCAACATCGACTGGGCCTATGCCGACGCGCAGGTGCCGGGCCGGCCGGTGACTCTCATCGTGGCCGACGGAACGGTGGGCTTCCCCAGGGACGGGCTCACCTTCTACGGCATGAACCTCCGAAGCTCCGACATCGATCTCGGCACCGCGCGCCGGCTCGCACCGGCGGTCGTGGTGCCGGGGCGGCTCGCGGCACGCGGCACGCTCAACGGCCCGCTCCGGAACGTGGTCTTCCGCGGCGTGGCGATGCAGCGCGACGGCGAGCGGCCGCCGAGCGTGGTGCGCGGCACCGTGCACCTGGACACGCGCGGGAAGGTGCTCGCGCTCGACACCGACCTGGATCTCGACCCCCTCTCCTTCGAGGGGATCCGCCGCGGGTTCCCCTCGCTCGCCGCCCGGGGCGACGTGCGCGGGCACGTGAACCTGTCGGGGACCATGGAGAAGCTCGCGGTGGACGCCACCCTCGCCGGCGACATCGGCCAGCTCGACGTCCACGGCGGCATGACCATCGTGCCGCCCAGGCTCGGCGCCGACGCGCTGCAGGTGCGCTTCCGGAGCCTCGACCTCAACGCGCTTCGCGGCACCGGCCCCGTCACCCGCCTCAACGGCAACCTCACCGCGACCGGCGTGATCGACACGCTCAGGGCGCCGGAAGGAGAGCTCCGGCTCGCGCTCGAGCGGAGCCGCGTTCGCGAGTGGACCATCGACACCGTGTTCACCCGGCTCGCCGTGGCCGACAGCGTGATCCGCCTCGACACGCTCTACACCGAGTGGAAGGGCGCCCGCGCCGGCGGCTCGGGGACGCTCGGCTGGGCGCGGCCGCACTCGGGGACGATCACCCTCGAGGTCGCGGCGGACAGTCTCACCGCCTTCGACTCGCTCGCGCTCGCGATGACGGGCCAGTCGCGCGACACCGCGAGCGTGATCCAGCAGCCGCTCACCGGCGTCGGCACCGCGCGGGTGGAGCTGGCGGGAAGCCTCGACACGCTGCGCGTCAACGGCGTCTTCGGGCTCCGTGACTTCGCGTTCCAGAATCTCCGGTCTCCCTCCGACACGGGGAGCTTCAGCTACACCGGCGGCGCGCGCCCGCTGTTCGGCGCCTCGGTGCGCGCCGACTCGATCGCGTGGGTCACCGACACCCTGCCGGGGAGCCGGTGGCAGCTCACCAGCAGCTCCTTCGCGGCCAGCGGCCGCGCCGACTCCCTGGGCTGGGCGGTCGGAACCGGGATCGGCGGCCTTACCCGGCTGGACGGCGTGGGCACCTGGGTCACGCGCGGACCCGAGCGGGTGCTGGGCATCGATACCCTCGGGCTCGACCTTCCGACCCGCGGGTGGCGGCTGGGCGCGCCGACCACGGTCACGCTCCGGGACTCGAGCACCGTCCTCGGCGACACGCGCCTCGCGGCGGTGGACGGCTCGGGGATCGTCAACGTGGGCGGCCGGCTCCCCAGGTCCGAGCCGGGCGATCTCACGGTGGACGCGCTCGGCGTGGATCTCCGGGACGTGTATGACGTCATGGGGCGCGACACGAGCGGCATCTCGGGCTCGATCGGCATGTCGCTCCATCTTCGCGGCACGGCGCGGACGCCGATCGTCGACGGCACCGCGTCGCTGGCCGATGCCCGCTTCGGCTCCGCCTATCTCCCCTACATCCGCGGCGTCCTCAACTACACCGACCGGCGGCTCAACGCGAACCTGCTCCTCTCCCGCACCGGCGACAGCGTGCTCCAGGTGGACGCGCAGCTGCCGATCGACCTCGCGCTGACCGGCGCCACCCGCCGGCAGCTCGATGGGCCCATCGCCGTCCGGGTGCATGCCGACAGCATGGACCTCGCGATCATCGAGGCGCTGTCGCCCGGCGTCACGCACGTGACGGGGTTCGCGACGGCCGACGCGCGGATCGTGGGCACCTGGAAGGCGCCCGAGCTCAAGGGCTTCGTCTCGCTCACCGACGGCGGGATGGACCTGCCCGACCTGGGCGTCCGCTACGAGGCCATCAATGGGCGCTCGGAGTTCGGCGGCGACTCGGCGTCGATCGATCACGTCAAGATCCAGAGCGGCGGCGGCACCCTCGACCTGCACGGCAATGTGCGGCTCAAGGAGCTCAACCAGCCGGTGCTGACGGTGCACATGGACGCCAACCACTTCGAGGCGATCAACCAGCGCACCTTCCTCAAGCTCTACGCGACGGGCCACTTCGACCTCGACGGCCCCTTCTACGGCGCCACCTTCAGCGGGAACGGCACCGCCGACGAGGGCGCCCTCTACTTCGCCGACCTGCTCAACAAGCGCGTGATCGACCTCGACGATCCCACCAACATCGACCTCGTCGATACGGTCGTGGTGCGGCGACGGAACCTGCGGCAGGGCTTTTCCAGCCGGTTCGTCGAGGAGCTCGCGGTCAACGACTTCAACCTCGCCGTCGGCCACGAATTCTGGCTCCGCTCCACCGAGGCCAACATCCAGCTCGCGGGCGACGTCCGGGTCAACAAGCGGCTCCGCGAGTACCGGGTGGACGGCGTGCTGGAGACGCCGCGCGGCACGTACACCCTCAAGGTCGGACCGGTGAGCCGCGACTTCGACGTGACCAAGGGAAGCGTGCAGTACTTCGGCACCCCCGACCTCAACGCCAAGCTCGACATCGAGGCGCAGCACGTGGTGCGGGCGGCCAATGGGCTCGACGTCCCGGTCGTCGCGAAGATCACCGGCACGCTGCTCCGGCCGCAGCTCGATCTGTCGAGCGGCCCGAACGTGCGGCCGCCGATCCCCGAGGTGGATCTCGTGTCGTACCTCATCCTGGGCGTGCCGGCGAGCCAGGCGCAGGGGATCCAGCAGAACGCGATCCAGACGGCGACCTCGATCCTCACGAGCGCCGTCTCGAGCGACCTCGAGCGCGCGCTCGTCTCCGACATGGGCCTGCCGGTGGACCTCCTCGAGATCCGACCCGCGCTCGCGGGCGGCACCGTGGCGGGCGGCACCGTCACGCAGCTCGCGGCCGGCTGGCAGGTCGGGCCCAAGCTCTTCTTCCGCCTCAACGCCGGCTTCTGCAACAACCAGGTGGGCTTCGGCTCCCAGAACCTCGGCGCGAGCGTGGACTTCCGGTTCGGGATCGCGTGGAAGCTGCAGGCAAGCGTCGAGCCGACCTTCCAGACGTGCCGCGCGATCGGCATCAATCCGGACTACGGGCTCAAGAGCCCGTACCAGGTGGGCTTCGATGTGCTCTGGGACCGCGAGTTCTAGTGGCGCGCGCGCTCCTGATCGCGAACCCCGCCGCCGCGCGGAACCGTCCGCTCGCCGTGCGCGCGATCCTCGACACCTTCCGGAGCGCGGGCTGGGACACCGAGCTGGCGGAAACGTCCGGGCCGGGCGACGCGCGCGTGCTGGCGGCGCGCGGCGTGGACGCGGGGATGGACACGATCGCGGTGTTCGGCGGCGACGGCACCACGATGCAGGCGGCCGCCTCGCTCGTGGGCACCGGCGTGGCGCTCGGCGTGATTCCGGGCGGCACGGGCAACCTGCTGGCGGGCAACCTCCGCATCCCGCTCTCGCCGGTGCGGGCGACGCGGGCGCTCCTCGCCGGCCAGTCGCGGCGCTTCGACCTGGGCCGGGTGGAGCGCGCGGACGGCACCCACTACTTCGCGGTGGCCTGCGGCGCCGGCTACGACGCGCGGGTGATGGCGGCGACGCCGGCCGCGCTCAAGCGGCGCTGGAAGATCGCGGCGTACATCGCGACCACCTTCCGCCTCATGGGCGAGCTCCGCACGGCCCGCCACCGGATCTCGGTGGACGGCGCCGAGTTCGACGCGGAGGCGGCGATGGTACTGGTGGCGAACTGCGGCGAGGTGATCCCGCCCTTCGTCCGCCTCAAGCGCGGGATCCGTCCCGACGACGGCGTGCTCGACGTCGTCGTGATCCGCGCGAGCAACTTCCGGCAGAGCGTGCGCGCGGTGTGGCACCTTCTCCGGGAGGTGCCGGGCGGCCATGTCGCGTGGGCGCGCGGCAGCGACATACGCGTCGTCTCCGAGCCGGCCGAGCCGGTGCAGCTCGACGGCGAGCCTGGCGGGACCACGCCGTTCCAGGCGACCGTGGTCCCCGGCGCGATCTGCATCCTGACGCAATGACGTTCCATCCAGGGAGCTTCCGATGGCCGATTCCGTACTGCTGATCGACGACGAGGTGGACATGCTCCGCTCGATCGGCAACCACTTCGAGCGGCTGGGCTACGAGGTGATCCGCGAGCTGACGGGAGAGGCGGGACTGGCCACCTTCGAGCGGCTCCGGCCCGAGGTCGTCATCCTCGATCTGCGCCTGCGCGGCATGGACGCGCTGCAGGTGCTCGAGCAGCTCCGCCAGCGCGACGCCGCGGTCATCCTCCTCGCCGCCACCGGTGATACCGCGGCGGCCGTGCGGGCCATGCAGGCGGGAGCGGAGAGCTTCGTGGTGAAGCCGGTGGACATGGAGCACCTCGCGGCCGCCACCGCGCGCGTGGCCGACAAGGTGCGGCTCCGCCGGCTGGCGCGCACACTCCAGGGCCGGAGCGCCGCCGGCGCCGCGCCCGATGTCCTGGGCGAGTCCTCGCCGATGCAGGAGCTGGCCCAGCAGATCGGGCTCCTCGCGCAGAGCGAGCGCACCACCGTGCTGCTCTCCGGCGAGAGCGGCACCGGGAAGGGCTGGGTGGCCCGGCTGATCCATGACCTGAGCCCGCGCGGCCGGGAGCCGTTCGTGGAGGTCGCCTGCGGCGGGTTCGACGCGGTCGAGCTCGACAGCGAGCTCTTCGGCCACGAGAAGGGCGCCTTCCCCGACGCGCGCGAGCGCCGCCAGGGCCTGTTCGAGGTGGCCGACCGCGGCACGCTCCTGCTCGACGAGATCGCCGACCTCCCGCCGGAGCTGCAGCCCAAGGTGCTCAAGGTGCTGGAGACGCGGAGCTTCCGGCGGCTCGGCGGCACGCGCGAGATCACGGTGGACGTGCGGCTCATCGGATCCACCAGCCGGGACCTCGCGGCCGAAGTCGAGAGCGGCCGCTTCCGGGAGGATCTCTACTACCGGCTGAGCGTCATGCCGCTCCGGCTGCCGGCGCTCCGCGACCGGAGCCGCGAGGATCGGCTGGCGCTCATCACGCGGCTCCTCGCCGAGCTCCGCCACGGGATTCCGGACGGCCCGCCGACCGCCAATGCCGAGGCGCTGGAGCGGCTCCTCGCATATCCGTGGCCCGGCAACGTCCGCGAAATGCGGAACGTCCTCGAGCGCGCGCTGATCCTGGGCCGCGGCCAGCCGACGATCAGCGTGGAGCATTTGCCGGGGGAGTTCCGCGCGCGGCCCGGCGTGGGCGACCGCCGTCACACGCCGATCAGCCTCGACGAGCTGGAGCGCCAGCACATCGAGCGCACGCTCAAGCACCACGCCGGCAACCGCACCCGCGCCGCCGCCGAGCTCGGCATCTCGCGCGCGACGCTGATCAACAAGATCAAGCG
>JAICUF010000173.1 GCA_025935995.1 Gemmatimonadales bacterium | reverse complement strand
CCTCACGCGGCGCGGGATCGGCGTCGACGAGATCGCCGGGCGCGTCCGCGAGAGCCTGGCGCTGGTGGACCTCGCCGGCACCGAGGGCAAGTATCCCGCCGAGCTCTCGGGCGGCATGCGGAAACGGGTGGGAATCGCGCGCGCGGTGGCGCTCCGGCCCCGCTACATCCTCTACGACGAGCCGACCACCGGCCTCGACCCGATGACCACCGCCACCATGGACGAGCTCATGATCCGCACCCGCGACCTCGGCGTGACCGGCGTGATCGTGAGCCACGACATGAAGAGCGCCTTCGCCGTGGGCGACCGGATCGCCCTGCTGCACGAGGGGCGGATCCACCGGCTGGGAACTCCGGACGAGATGCGGACCAGCGACGACCCCGTGGTGCGCGCCTTCATCGAGGGACGCCCCGATCATGCGCTGGTGCCCCGATGAAGCGCCGGAACGAGTTTCTGGTCGGCCTCGCCGTCCTCGCCGCGCTCTTCCTCGTCGTGGCCGGCGCGCTCTGGCTGAGCGAAGCCGACCTGAACCAGAAGGAGGCGACCTATACCGCTCGCTTCCGGACGGTGGAGGGTCTGCAGGTCGGGAACCCCGTCACGCTCCGCGGTGTGCGCGTCGGCAAGGTGGTCGGCATCCGGCTGGTGCCGAACGGATGGGTCGAGACCGAGTTCAGCATCGACCGCGACGCGCAGCTTCCGACCAAGCCGGCCGTGATCGCCGCCTCGGCCAGTCTCTTCGGGGGCTGGACGGCGAACATCATCTCGTTCGAGCCGCTGCCCGACGACCCGAACGTGCGGGCCGCGCTGATCGAGTCCGACCGCGCGGGCGGCGCCGCATGGCCCGGCGCCACCCTGCCCGACATCGGCCAGCTGACCGCGCAGGCAAGCCGCATCGCGAGCGACATCGCGAGCGTGACGCAACGGGTGCAGGGCGCCTTCGACAGCGCGGCGCTCCGCCAGCTGCGCCAGAGCGTGCTCGACATGGCCGCGATCAGCAATCGCCTGGTGACCTTCGCCAACAGCCAGACCGGCCGCCTCGACCGGGTGAGCGGGAACCTCGTCACGACCTCGGACGCCTTTGCCGGGGTCACGCGAAGCCTCGACCGCGCCGTCGCGCGCGTGGACAGCGCGACCAGCCAGAATCAGCTCCGCGAGATCATGAACAACGGCCGGGACGCGAGCGGCGACATCCGCCAGGCGTCCGCCGACTTCCGCCAGCTCATGGCCACGATGCGCGCCAACGACGCGAGCCTCGTCCGCATCCTCCAGTCGGCCGACTCGCTGCTCACCCGTCTCCAGGCCGGCAACGGCACGCTCGGCAAGCTTGCCACCGACTCCACGCTCTACTACGAGACCGCGGCCACCATGCGCCAGTTCCGGGAGCTGCTCGCCGACATCCAGGCGCATCCCAAGAAGTACATCAAGGTCTCGGTCTTCTGATGGGGAAGCGGCGACCCGAGCTCGAGGTGAGCGCCGGCGGCATCGTGTTCCGGCACCCGCCGGACCAGCTCGCGCGCTTCCTCCTGATCCGCGATTCCTACGACAACTGGGGTTTCCCCAAGGGTCACCTCGAGGACGGGGAGACGCCGGCTGTCGCGGCGCTCCGCGAAACCCGCGAGGAGACGGGCCTCGAGCGGCTGGTGCTGCAGGGACCGATCCGCGTGATCGACTGGCACTTCCGCTTCCGCGGCCGGCACATCCACAAGTACTGCCACTTCTTCCTCTTCGAGTCGCCCGACGGCGATGCCGCGCCGCAGCTCGACGAGGGGATCAGCGCCTGCCGCTGGTGCGCGCTCGAGGAGGCGCTCGAGGTCCTGAGCTACGACAATGCCCGCGGCGTGCTCAAGCGCGCGGGTGAGATGGTGCGCACCCTGGTGGCCATCGGACCTGGGCGGCCCGCGGTCTGATGCCCGCCGTGGCGGCACTGCTCGACAGCCGGCCGGCGATGACCGCGCTCCGGCGTTCGCTGCCGAGAACGGCCGGCCGCGTGATCGCGTGCCGCTCGCCCGCGGCGCTCGACCGCGCCCTCGCCGACCGGCTGGTGGATGCGATCGTGCTGGCGCCCGCGACGGCGGTGCCCCTCGCGATCGCCGGCCTTCGAGCGCGCGTGCCCGGGATTCCCATCGTCGCCTACGCGCCCTTCCGGCCCGACGACGGCGAGCTGCTGAGCGGTTATCGGCGGCAGCAGGTGGCCGCCGTCGTCGTCGAGGGGGTGGACGACGCCGTCGTGGGTGAGCTGGTCGCGCGCTGCTCGCTCACGAGCGCCCGCCGGCGCGCGATGGCCGATGGCCCCCGTGCTCTCCGGCTCACCGAGCCGCTGCAGCGCCTCGCGTGGGACTTCCTGGTCGGCGCCGTCGAGCGGCCGGTCCGCACCGCCGACCTCGCGCGGCGGCTCTCGGTGAGCCGCGAATACCTCTCGCGGCAGTTCGGGGCAGGGGGCGCCCCCAACCTCAAGCGGGTCATCGATCTGACCCGCGTCGCCTGCGCCGCACAGCTCCTGCAGAATCCCGGCTACACCCCGGCGGCCGCGGTCCGCCTCCTCCACTTCGCCTCCTCCAGCCATCTCGCGACCACCTCGCGCCGCATCGCCGGCATCACGCCCGGCGAGCTGGGCGCGCTCGGCCCGCGCGGCGTGCTCGCCGCCTTCGTCCGCGGCAACACGCGGAGCCGCCGCTAGGACTCGCCGTCGGGCGTTTTCGGCGGCCGTTCGCTCTTGTCGCCACCCTCTATTGTGATTATTTTCACAAGCTGACTTCACCCGACCCTTAGCCAGGCATCCGGATACATGGCCACCGAATCGATCCTCCGTCCCGGCGAGCTCAAGGACATCCTGCTCCGCGAGATCGCGTCCGCCGACCTTGCGACCGTCGATGTGTCCGAAGTCGGCACCGTGCTCGAAGTGCGCGACGGCGTGGCGCGCATCTACGGCCTCAAGTCGGCGGAAGCCGGCGAGATGCTGGAGTTCACCGCCTCGGAAACCGGCGAAACCGTGACCGGGCAGGTGCTCAACCTCGAGCAGGACAACGTCGGCGCCGCCATCCTGGGCGACTACCTCAAGCTCCGCGAGGGCGACGAGGTCCGCCGCACCGGCCGGCTCCTCCAGATTCCGGTCGGTCCCGCGATGCTCGGCCGGGTGGTGGATCCGCTCGGCCGGCCGGTGGACGGCATGGGCGCGATCGAGGCGAGCGGCGCCCGGCCGGTCGAGATGGTGGCGCCGGGCATCATCGTGCGCCAGCCGGTGAAGGAGCCGCTCCAGACCGGCATCAAGGCGATCGATGCGATGATCCCGATCGGCCGCGGCCAGCGCGAGCTGATCATCGGCGACCGCGGTACCGGCAAGACCGCGATCGCGGTGGACACGATCATCAACCAGAAGGGCACCGGCGTCATCTGCGTCTACGTCGCGATCGGGCAGAAGAAGTCCACCGTCGCGACCGTGGTCGAGAAGCTCCGCGAGGCGGGCGCGATGGAGTACACCGTCGTCGTCGTCGCCTCGGCGTCGGAGCCGGCGCCGCTCCAGTACAT
>JAICUF010000002.1 GCA_025935995.1 Gemmatimonadales bacterium | reverse complement strand
GGTGCTCGTCATAGGGCGGGAATATACCCGCATGCTGTTACCTTGGAGGAGCCGCACGCATGGAGCCACCATGGCCGATCCGACACCCTCCGACGCCGGACCGTACGCCGGGTCCTGGAGCGCGCTCGCGCTCCGGCTCGCGATCCGCGGCGTCTTCAATCCCCGGCTCGGCCTCGATCTCGCGAAGACGGCGTGGGCCTTCCGTCGCCGCCGCTGGTGGGCGTCGTGGCCCTTCCTCCCGACCCCCGACGGCACGTACCTCCGCTGGCGGATGTACACCGCCTACGCCAGCGAGGCCGCCGTGCCACCCCTCGAGGACGTCGTCAACTTCGCGCGCTGGCGGCGGGAGACGATGCACCTGTGACCACCCGGCCGCATGTCGTGATCCTGGGCGGCGGCTTCGGCGGGCTCAACGCCGCCAAGGGCCTCAAGGGAACGCCGGTGGACGTGACGGTCGTCGACCGGCACAATCATCACCTCTTCCAGCCCATGCTCTATCAGGTGGCGACCGCCGCGCTGAGCCCGGGCGACATCGCGTCTCCCATCCGCTCCATCCTGCGCCGCCGCCGGAACGTCGAAGTCCTGCTCGATGAGGCGACCGCGGTCGACACGACGGCGAGGCAGGTGCGCCTCGCCAGCGGCGGGACCCTCGCCTACGACTATCTGGTCGTGGCCACCGGCGCCAACCACTCCTACTTCGGGCACGACGAGTGGGCGCCGTTCGCGCCGGGGCTCAAGACCATCGAGGACGCGCTCGAGATCCGGCGGCGCGTCCTCCTCGCCTTCGAGCACGCGGAGATGGAGCCCGACCCGGTGGCGCGGCAGGCGTATCTCAACTTCGTGATCGTGGGCGGCGGGCCCACCGGCGTCGAGCTGGCGGGCGCGCTGGCGGAGATCAAGCGCTACGTCCTCCGGCGCGACTTCCGACGGATCGATCCGCGCGAGGCGATCGTCATCCTGATCGAGGCGGGCAAGCGCATCCTTCCGACCTATCCGCCCACGCTCAGCGACAAGGCGAAGCGGAGCCTGCGCGACCTGGGCGTGGACGTTCGTACCGAGATGACGGTCACGGGTATCGATGCCGATTCGGTGCTGGCGGGCGGCTGGCGGATCCCCGCACACACGATCATCTGGGCCGCTGGGAATCGCGCGAGTCCGATCCTCGCGACACTGGGCGTGCCGCTCGACCGCCAGGGGCGCGTGCTTGTCGAGCCCGACTGCACGATCCCGGGACATCCCGAGGTATTCGTGCTGGGCGACGCGGCCAACTTCGCCCATGACCCGCACGGCATGCTGCCGGGGGTCTGTCCGGTCGCGATGCAGATGGGCACCTACGCGGCCCGCGTCATCCGCGACGCGGTGCGGAACCGCCCCACGCGCCGCCCCTTTCATTACTGGAACAAGGGCGAGCTGGCCGTGATCGGCCGGGGCCGAGCGGTAGCGAACATCCGGCGCCTCCGCTTCGGCGGCTTCTTCGCCTGGCTCGCCTGGATCTTCGTCCACATCTTCTTCCTGATCGGCTTCCGGAACCGGCTCCTCGTCATGATCGAATGGGCAATCTCCTACCTGACCTACTCGCGCGGCGCCCGCCTCATCACCGGCCGGTCGGTCGACCGGCCACCCACGCCGGCGGATGCGTCGGCATGACGCTCACGGCGGAACCGGTAAAGGCCCGGGCGCTCGAGCTCGACTTCATCGCGTGCGGGATCACCGACCCGTCCCCGACGGCACACGGAGACGAGCTCGACCGCTGGCTGGCCCGCGGATATGCCGGGACGATGCGGTATCTGCACCGGCAGGCGGGGCGGCGGAAGGATCCGCGCGCGATCGTGGAGGGTGCGAAGGCGGTGGTAGTTGTGCTTGATAACTACTATGGACTACAGGACGGGCCGGACGGGCGGGACGGGCCAGACGGGCCAGACGGGCGGGACCGAGGGGTGGGGACCGAGCCAAAGGTCGCGATGTATGCCCGTGGTGAGGATTATCATCGTGTAATGGCCGGGAGACTGGAGAAATTGGCGGAGTTTCTCCGTCAGAATGGCGCGAGGGTGGCTCGCAGTTTTGCGGATGCCGGGCCGGTGCCCGAGCGGGAGCTCGCTCGGCGCGCCGGGCTGGGTTGGATCGGGAAGAACACGATGCTCGTGAGGCCGGGGGTTGGGTCGTGGTTCTTCATCGGGTCCATCTTCACCGATCTCGAGCTGCCGGCCGATCAGCCGTTCGAGCTGGACCGCTGCGGGTCCTGCACGCGCTGCCTGGACGCCTGTCCCACGGCAGCGTTCGTGGAGCCGCGGGTGCTGGACGCGACGCGGTGCATCTCCTACCTGACGATCGAGCAGAAGGGGCCGATCCCCGACGAGCTCGTGGGCAGCATGGACGGCTGGGTCTTCGGCTGCGACGTCTGCAACGAGGTCTGCCCCTGGAACCAGCGGTTCGCTTCGCCGACGCGAGTGGAGGCCTTCCGGCCGCAGGGACGCCTGCGCGGCGTCGATCCCGACTTCTTCGATCGCATGGACGATGCCGAGTTCGAGCGGCGCTTCGGCGGCACCCCGCTCGAGCGGCCCGGCCTCGCCGGGATGCGCCGGAACTTCAGGGCGGCCTTTACCCGGAGCACGCATGGCTGACGAACCCCTGGCCGCCGTCGAGCACGGCGACGGCATCGCCGTCATCCGCGGCAGCGGCACCTGCCGCGACTGGAACGGCATCCGCTACAAGCTCGGCATGGCCGCCGGCAACGTGGGATCGACCCGGCTTTCCATGAACGTCGCGACCATTCCGCCCGGCGGGGTGGCGCACGCCCACATCCACGTCGGCTTCGAGGTGATGCTCTACATCCTCGAGGGCCGGGTGCGGCACGAGTATGGGCCGGGACTCCGGAAGTCGGTGGACAACCGGGCCGGCGACTTCATCTATATCGAGCCCGGCGTGCCGCACGAGGTGTTCAACCTGAGCGATACCGAGCCGGTGGTCGCCGTGGTCGCGCGGTCCGACGCGGGCGAATGGGAGCACATCGTGCCCTACGACCGGCACGGCGGCGAGTGAAGGCCGCCGCGTGAGGGTCGCGGTGATCGGCGGCGGTCCCGCCGGGCTCTACTTCTCGATCCTCATGAAGCGGGCCGATCCCGCACACGACATCCAGCTCCGGGAGCGGAACCCGCCCGACAACACCTTCGGCTGGGGCGTCGTCTTCTCCGAGCAGACCCTGGGCAACCTCCGCGCGGCCGATCCCGAGAGCTACGCCGCCATCGAGGACCACTTTGCCCGCTGGGACGACATCGACATCCACTTCCGCGGCACCACCATCACGTCCGGCGGGCACGGCTTCGTCGGGATCGCCCGGCAGACGCTCCTCGACATCCTCCGCCGCCGGGCCGAGTCGCTCGGCGTCCGGCTCACGTACCGGACGGAGGTGGACGACGAGACGGCGCTGGACGCCGACCTGATCGTCGGCGCCGACGGCGTGAACAGCGGCGTCCGGCGGCGGCATCGCGACGCCTTCGAGCCCGACCTCGACGTCCGCACGGCGCGCTACATCTGGCTCGGCACCACGCGGCGCTTCGACGCCTTCACCTTCATCATCGTCGAGACGCCGGCCGGCGTCTTCCAGGCCCACGCCTACCGCTTCGACGATACCCGCTCGGCCTTCATCGTGGAGTGCGACGAGCGATCCTGGCGCGGCGCCGGCTTCGATGCGATGAACCTCGACCAGTCCGTCGCGGCCTGCGAGGCGATGTTCGCGCCGTGGCTCGAGGGTCACCCGCTCCTGAGCAACGTACCGGCCCACCAGCGCGAGCATCCGTGGGTGACGTTCGTCCGGGTCCGCTGCGCCCGGTGGCACCAGGGCCGCGTCGTCCTGATCGGCGATGCGGCGCACACGGCGCACTTCTCGATCGGCTCGGGCACCAAGCTGGCAATGGAGGACGCGATCGCGCTCGCGCGGTCGCTCAACGCCGAGCCCGCGCTCGAGACCGCCCTGGCCGGCTACGAGGCCGAGCGCGTGACGGAGGCGCTCCGCCTGCAGAACGCGGCCCGGAATTCCATGCAGTGGTTCGAGAACGTGCGCCGTTACGTGCACCTGGAGCCCGCGCAGTTCGCCTACAGTCTCCTCACGCGGAGCCAGCGCGTGAGCCACGAGAACCTCCGGCTCCGCGACCGCACCTACCTCGACGGCGTCGAGCGCTGGTTCTCCGCGAGGGCCACCGGCCGGGACGGCGACGCTGCCGTCCCGCCGCTGTTCACGCCGTACCGCCTGCGCGGGCTCACCCTGCCCAACCGCGTCGTCGTCTCGCCGATGGACATGTACAGCGCGGTTGACGGCACGCCGAACGAATTCCATCTCGTGCATCTGGGCGCCCGGGCGCTGGGCGGCGCCGGGCTCGTCATGACGGAGATGACCTGCGTCTCCCCCGAAGCGCGCATCTCCCTCGGCTGCACCGGCATGTACACCGAGGTGCACGTGGAGGGCTGGACCCGGATCGCCGACTTCGTACATCGCTGGACACCCGCCGCGCTCTGCCTCCAGCTCGGGCACTCGGGCGGCAAGGGCGCCACTCTCCGGATGTGGGAGGGGATGGACGAGCCGCTCGACGAGGGCGGCTGGCCGGTGATGGCGCCGTCGGCGGTGGCGTACAAGCCCGGAATGCAGGTGCCGCGCGAGATGACCCGCGCCGACATGGAGCAGGTGCGCGACGAGTTCGTCCGGGCGACGCGGATGGCGGTGCGCTGCGGCTTCGACATGCTGGAGCTGCATTGCGCGCACGGGTACCTCCTCTCCGCCTTCATTACGCCGCTCTCCAATCTCCGCACCGACGAGTGGGGCGGCTCGGCCGAGAGTCGTCTCCGCTTTCCGCTCGAGGTCTTCCGCGCGATGCGCGAGGCGTGGCCGGCGGAGCGGCCGATGTCGGTCCGCATCTCCGCCCACGACTGGACCGACGGAGGACTGACCGACGCCGATGCCGTGGGCGTCGCGCAGGCCTTCCACGCGGCGGGCGCCGACATCATCCACGTCTCGGCGGGCCAGACGTCGGCCGCGGCGCAGCCGGTATACGGCCGCATGTTCCAGACGCCGTTCAGCGACCGGATCCGGAACGAGGCGCGGATCCCCACCATCGCCGTCGGCAACATCACCGACGCCGACCAGGTCAACAGCATCATCGCCGCCGGCCGGGCCGACCTCTGCGCACTGGGCCGCCCGCATCTGAGCGACCCGCAGTGGACCCTCAGGGCCGCGGCGGCGCTCGGGTTTACGGGGCAGTGGTGGCCGGTGCAGTATCTTCCCGGCAAGTCGCAGCTCGAGCGCACCCTTCAGCGGGCACAGACGCCATGACCGAGCGCTACCTCGAGGGACGCCATGCGATCGTGACCGGCGGCGGCCGCGGCCTCGGCCTCGCCATCGCGCACGCGCTGGCGGAGCGCGGGGCGTCACTCACCCTGCTGGGGCGGCAGATGGACCGGCTCACCGCGGTGGCCGCCGCGCTGGCGCCCGTACCGGTGCTCGCCACGGAGTGCGATGTCGCCGACGAGCGGTCCGTGGCCGCCGCCTTCGCGCTCTCGCGCCGACAGTTCCCCGCCCCGTTCGTTCTCGTCAACAACGCCGGCCAGGCCGACGTGGCGCCGTTCGCCGAGCTGCCGCGCGAGTCGTGGGACCGGATGCTGGCGGTCAACCTGACCGGCACCTGGCTCTGCTCGCGCGAGGTCTATCCCGCGATGGCCGCGGCCGGCGCGGGCCGCATCGTGAACATCGCGTCGGTGGCGGGGGTGCGCGGCTTCGCGGGCGGCGCGGGCTACGCCGCCTCGAAGCACGGCGTGGTGGGCCTCACGCGGTCGCTCGCGATGGAGGCCGCGAAGAAGGGCGTCACGGTCAACGCCGTCTGCCCCGGCTACGCCGACACCGGCATGGGCGCGGGTGCCGCTGAGAACGTGGCGCGCCAGCGCGGCATCACCCTCGAGGAGGCCGAGCGCGTGATCGCGCGTACCCTGCCGCTCGGCCGGCTCATCCGGCCGGACGAGGTCGCCGCGACGGTCGCCTGGCTCTGCTCGGAGGGCGCCGCGGCGGTGAACGGCCAGGCCATCGTGCTCACCGGAGGCGACGCGTGATCGCCCCGCGCCACTTCGGCTGGTCGGTGGCCGATCGCGTCGCCACGATCACGCTCGACCGCCCTGAGCGGAAGAACCCGCTCACCTTCGAATCCTACGCCGAGCTG
The DNA here is from genome assembly GCA_025935995.1 of Gemmatimonadales bacterium. Classification (GTDB taxonomy): domain Bacteria; phylum Gemmatimonadota; class Gemmatimonadetes; order Gemmatimonadales; family GWC2-71-9; genus JAICUF01. Next base: position 81,175 of record JAICUF010000002.1, on the reverse strand, counting down.
AACGGGACCTTCGGCCGCCTGCGGGAGACGCCGGAGGTGCGCGCCGTCGTCCTGACCGGCGCCGGCGGCAACTTCTCCTCCGGCGGCGACGTCCACGAGATCATCGGTCCGCTCGTGCGGATGAAGGAAGGGAATCGGTTCGACGAGCTGCTCGCCTTCACGCGCCTCACCGGCGCGCTCGTCAAGGCGATGCGCGCCTGCCCGCAACCGATCGTCGCCGCGGTGGACGGAGTCTGCGCCGGCGCGGGCGCGATCATGGCGATGGCGTCCGATCTCCGCGTGGGCACGGCCCGGAGCAAGGTCGCGTTTCTCTTCGTCCGCGTCGGCCTCTCGGGCGCCGACATGGGAGCGTGTGCCATCCTGCCCCGGATCATCGGCCACGGACGCGCGAGCGAGCTCCTGTTCACGGGGCGGTTCATGTCGGGGGAGGAGGCGGAGCGCTGGGGGTTCTACAACCGGCTGTCGGAGCCCGCCGCCCTCGCAGGCGACGCGCACGAGCTCGCTGCCGAGCTGGCGCGCGGCCCCACGGTGGCGCACGCCACGACCAAGCGCATGCTGCACGAGGAGTGGAGCATGCCGGTGGATCAGGCGATCGACGCCGAAGCCGAGGCGCAGGCTCGCTGCATGGAGACCGGGGACTTCGCCCGCGCCTACCGCGCCTTTGCCGCGCGCGCGACGCCCGTCTTCGAGGGCGACTGATGCCGGACCGGACCTTCCTCGACTGGCCTTTCTTCGACGATATGCACCGGCAGCTTGCGGCCGAGCTGGATGCCTGGGCCGGCCGGGAGCTCGCGACGGTGCCGCACGGCGCTCTCGACGACGCGTGCCGCACCATCGCCCGTCGGCTGGGCGACGCCGGGTGGCTCGGGCTCGTGGCGCCGGCACGGTTCGGCGGCCGGCTCGAGTCGCTCGATCTCCGCTCCCTCGCGCTCGCGCGGGAAACCTTCGCGCGGCACGCGCCGCTCGCCGATTTCGTCTTTGCGTTGCAGGCGCTGGGAGCGGGGCCGGTCACCCTGTTCGGCACCGATGAGCAGCGGGCGCGCCTCCTCCCCGGCATCATCGCCGGCCGCTCGATCGCGGCCTTCGCGCTCACGGAGCGCGACGCCGGCTCGGACGTCGCCGCCATGCGGACCACCGCCGCGCGCGACCGCGACGGCTACCTGCTCGACGGCGAGAAGACCTGGATCTCGAACGCCGGGATCGCCGATCACTACGTCGTCTTCTGCCGCTATCCCGAGGGCGGTGAGCGAAGCTTCGCCGCCTTCAGCGTCGAGGCGACGAATCCCGGTCTCGTGGTCAGCGAGCGGCTCGAGACGCTCGCCCCGCACCCGCTCGGCACCGTCCGGCTGCAGCGGTGCCGCGTGGGTGCCGACGCCTTGATCGGCGAAGCGGGCCGCGGGCTCCGTGTGGCGCTGGGCACACTCGATGTCTTCCGGACGACCGTGGGCGCCGCGGCACTCGGCTTCGCGCGGCGCGCGCTCGACGAGGCGCTCGCGCACGCGCGGGGCCGCACCGCATTCGGCGGCGCGCTGGCCGATCTCCAGCTGGTGCAGGCCGCGCTCGCCGACATGGCCACGGAGATCGACGCCGCCGCGCTTCTCGTCTACCGCGCGGCCTGGACCCGCGACCGCGGCGCCGAGCGGGTGACTCGCGAGGCGGCGATGGCCAAGCTCCACGCCACCGAGGCCGCCCAGCGCGTCATCGATCGGGCCGTCCAGCTCCTCGGCGCGCGCGGCGTGGCGGGCGGCGGCGTGGTCGAGGCGCTCTACCGGGAAATCCGCGCCCTGCGCATCTACGAGGGCGCCAGCGACATTCAGCGGCTGGTGATCGCCGGAGCCCTGCTCAAGTCATGACCGACGAGCTTCCCCCCGAAGAGACCCTCGATCCCGCCGACTGGGAGGCGCTTCGCGCGCTCGGCCATCGCATGGTGGACGATTCGCTCGACTGGCTCCGCGACGTGCGCGAGCGCCCGGTCTGGCAGCCGATCCCCGATGCGGTGCGCGAGAGCTTCCGCTCGCCCGCGCCGCGCACCCCCGCGGCGCCCGAGGCGATCTACCGGGAATTCACCGAGCGGGTGCTTCCCTACCCGATGGGCAACGTGCACCCGCGCTTCTGGGGCTGGGTGATCGGCACCGGCACGCCGCTCGGCGCGCTGGCCGACATGCTGGCGGCCACGATGAACCCGAACTGCGGCGGGGCCGACCACTCGGGCACGCTGGTCGAGCATCAGGTGCTCGACTGGCTCAAGGAGCTGCTGGGCGTGCCGATGGAGGCGAGCGGGCTGCTGGTGAGCGGCGGCTCGATGGCCAATCTCGTCGGGCTCACCGTGGCGCGGAACGTGGCCGGCGGCGCCGACATCCGGAAGACCGGCCTGGCCGGCGCGCCCGGCCGCCTCGTGATGTACGCCTCGACCGAAACCCACAGCTCCGTCCGGAAGGCCGCCGAGCTCCTCGGGCTCGGCACCGACGGCCTTCGGCTCATTCCCGTGGACGAGGAGTTCGCCGTCGACGTGGCCGCGCTCGAGCACGCGGTGGCCGCCGACCGCGCGGCGGGCCTCACGCCGGTATGCGTCATCGGCAACGCTGGCACGGTCAACACCGGCGCATTCGACGATCTCGACCGGCTGGCGGACGTCTGTTCCCGCGAGCGTCTCTGGTTCCACGTGGACGGCGCCTTCGGCGCGCTCGCGGCGCTGGTGCCCGAGTACCGCGGCCGGCTCGAGGTGCTGGCGCGGGCCGACTCGGTGGCGTTCGACCTCCATAAATGGATGTACATCCCGTACGAGGCGGGGTGCGTCCTGGTGCGGCATCCGAAGGAGCACCATGACAGCTTCGCGGTGGCGCCCGGCTATCTCGCCCGCGCGCGCGGCGGCCTCGCCGCGGCGACGGTGTGGCCCAGCGACTACGGCGTGGAGCTCTCGCGGGGCTTCAAGGCACTCAAGGTGTGGATGTCGCTGCAGGAGCACGGCGCCGAGCGCTACGGACGGCTGATCGCGCAGAACATCGCGCAGGCACGCTACCTCGCCGCGCTGGTGGATGCGGAGCCCGAGCTGGAGCGGATGGCGCCGGTGCCGCTCAACATCGTCTGCTTCCGCTACGTCGGCGGCGGCGGCGACCTGGATGAGCTCAACCGGGAGCTCCTCATCCGCCTGCACGAGAGCGGCATCGCGGTGCCGTCGTCGGTCACGCTGCACGAGCGCTCGGGGATTCGCGTGTCGATCACCAATCACCGGAGCCGTCGCGACGATTTCGACCTGCTCGTGCGCGAGACGCTCCGTCTCGGACGCGAGCTCGTGGGCGGCGCATGACGCGGGACCCCTTCTGCGACGACGCGCTGCCGCCGCGCGAGCTGTGGCCGGTGATGCGCTACGACACCCTGCCCGAGCTCGCGGCCTACCCTCCGCGGATGAACTGCGCCGTCGAGCTGCTCGACCGCGCCGTGGAGCGCGGCTGGGGTGAGCGGACGGCGCTGCTCGCGACGGGTGCCCGCTGGACCTATCGCGAGCTGCTCGCGGCATCGAACCGGATCGCGCACGTGCTCGTCGAGGACCTGGGCCTCGTGTCGGGCGGCCGGGTGCTGCTCCGCGGCGCCAACACGCCGATGCTCGTGGCGGCCTGGTTCGGGGTGCTCAAGGCCGGTGGCGTGGTCGTCTGCACCATGCCGCTACTGCGCACCCGCGAGCTCGCCTTCACGGTGGCCAAGGCGAGGATCGGCCTCGCGCTCACCGACACGCGCGTCGCCGCCGACTGCGAGGCGGCCATGATCGGCGGCCGCGTGGTGCACTACGGCACGGGCGGCGCGCCCGGCTCCCTCGAGTCGCTGATGGCCGCGAAGCCCGCCGACTTCGCCAATGCCGATACCCGGGCCGACGAGACCGCGCTCATCGCCTTCACCTCGGGCACGACCGGCCAGGGAAAGGGGACGATGCATTTCCACCGCGACGTCCTCGCCATCTGCGACTGCTTTCCCCGGTACGTACTGAAGCCGACTCCCGAGGACATCTTCATCGGCTCGCCCCCGCTCGCCTTCACCTTCGGGCTGGGCGGGCTGGTGCTCTTCCCCTTCCGGGTGGGCGCCGCCGGCGTCCTCCTCGAGCAGGGCACGCCGCCCAATCTGGTACGGGCCATCGAGGATTTCCGCGCCACCGTCTGCTTCACCGCCCCGACCGCGTACCGCGCGATGTGCGGCCTCCTCGAGGGCCGCGACATTTCGAGTCTCCGCGAGTGCGTTTCGGCGGGCGAGACCCTGCCCCGCGCCACCTTCGAAGCCCGGGAAGCGCGCACCGGCATCCGCATCATCGACGGCATCGGCTCGACCGAGATGCTGCACATCTTCATCAGCGCCTCCGGCGACGCCATCCGCCCGGGTGCCACCGGACGCCCCGTCCCGGGCTACGAGGCCCGCGTGGTCGACGACGCCGGCCGTGACGTTCCCGATGGCGAGATCGGCCGGCTCGCCGTGCGCGGCCCGACCGGCTGCCGCTACCTCGACAACCTCGAGCGGCAGCGCGCCTACGTGGAGGACGGCTGGAACATCACCGGCGATTCCTACCGGCGCGACGCCGACGGATACTTCTGGTATCAGGCGCGCACCGACGACATGATCATCTCGTCGGGCTACAACATCTCGGGCCCCGAGGTCGAGTCGGTGCTGCTCCTGCATCCGGCCGTGCAGGAGTGCGGCGTGGTGGGAGCGCCCGATGCGGAGCGGGGGCAGATCGTGACGGCCCACATCGTCCTCCGTTCCGGCGTCGCCGGCGACGCGGCCCTCGTCCGCGAGCTGCAGGACTTCGTGAAGGCGGAGATCGCGCCGTACAAGTATCCGCGCGCGATCGTCTTCACCGAGGCGCTCCCGCGGACCGACACCGGCAAGCTGCAGCGCTTCCGCCTCCGCCAGGAGAATGCATGAAGGAGCTCTTCGCGACGCTGCATCCGGAAGGGTGGGCCGCGCCGCGCGGCTACAGCGACGGCATCGTCGCCTCCGGGCGGTTCGTCTTCGTGTCGGGGCAGGTGGGCTGGAATCCCGAGACCGCGGCGTTCGAGAGCGACGACTTCGCGGCGCAGGCGGAGCGGGCGCTGGCGAACGTGGCGGCGGTGCTGCGCGCCGGAGGCGCCGATCCGGCCCAGCTCGTCCGCATGACCTGGTACGTCACCGATCGCGAGGCCTACCTCGCGGCCCGCGGACCGGTCGGCGTCGCCTATCGTCGCATCATGGGGAGTCACTATCCGACCATGTCACTCGTGATCGTGGCCGGCCTGCTGGAGCCGCGGGCGCTGATCGAGATCGAAGCCACCGCGGTGGTGCCGGCGTGAGACCGCGTGACTGACGCGGTGATCGTCGGTGCCGTGCGCACACCGGTCGGCCGCTACGGCGGCGCGCTCGCGCGCGTGCGGCCGGACGACCTCGCGGCCGCCGCCGTCGCCGCGCTGGTGGAGCGCTCTGGTGTCGATTCGCGTTCCATCGACGACGTGATCATCGGCTGCACCAACCAGGCGGGCGAGGATTCCCGGAACGTCGGCCGCATGGCGGCGCTCCTGGCCGGACTGCCGGTCGAGGTGCCGGGCCAGACGGTCAACCGCCTCTGCGGCTCCGGCCTCCAGGCGGTCGTGGCCGCCGCGCATGCCATCCGGGCGGGCGAGGCGCGCTGCGTCATCGCGGGCGGCGTCGAGAGCATGTCGCGCGCGCCGTGGGTCACCCTCAAGCCCGACACCGCTTTCCCCCGCGGCGCGCCGGCGACGGCCGACTCCACCATCGGCTGGCGCTTCACCAATCCCCGCTTCCCCGCGGCGTGGACGATCTCGATGGGCGAGACGGCGGAGGAGGTCGCGATGCGCTACGGCATCTCGCGCGAGGACCAGGACGCCTTTGCCCTCGAGAGTCAGGCCCGGACGGCCCGCGCGATCGCCGCCGACCGCTTTGCCGACGAGATCGTCCCGGTGACGGTGACCGACGCCCGTGGCCGCGCCACCGTGGTGGAGCGCGACGAGCCGCCCCGCCCCGACACGAGCGCCGAGGCGCTTCGCGGACTCTCGCCGGCATTCCGGAAGGAGGGGACCGTGACCGCCGGCTCCTCCAGCGGCATCAACGACGGCGCGAGCGCCGTGCTGGTGATGTCCGGCGAGGCGGCGCGGGCGGCGGGCCTCGCGCCGATGGCGCGCGTCGCCGCGACGGCGGTCGCGGGGGTCGCGCCGGAGATCATGGGGATCGGCCCCGTGCCCGCCATGAGGAAGGCGCTCGAGCGCGCGGGGATCGCCGCCGGCGCGCTCGACCTGGTCGAGCTGAACGAGGCCTTCGCGGCCCAGGCGCTCGCCTGCATCCGGGAGCTGGAGCTCGATCCCGCGCGCGTCAACGTGAACGGCGGCGCCATCTCGCTCGGCCACCCCCTCGGCTCGAGTGGGAGCCGCATCGTCACCACGCTGGTGCATGAGCTGGCCCGGCGCGGCGGTCGCTATGGCGCGGCGACGATGTGCATCGGCGTCGGACAGGGCATCGCCGTCATTCTCGAGCGGCCGGCATGAGCGAGGTCAGCGAGCGGCTCGCCGTGATCGGCGCCGGCACGATGGGCCACGGGATTGCCGCGGTGGCCGCAATGGCGGGGCTCACGGTCTCGCTCGCCGATGAGGATCCGGTCGCCCCTGCGGCGGCGCTCATCCGGATCGCGGCGATTCTCGACCAGGCCATCGCGCGCGGGAAGCTCCCCGCCGACGATCGCGCGGCGGCGCTCGGCCGGGTGCGCGCCGCGAGTGGCGTCGCGGACGCCGCGCGCGACGCCACGCTCGTCATCGAGGCGGTCCCCGAACGGCTCGACCTCAAGCAGGCGCTCTTCGTCGAGCTGGAACGCGCGGCGCCGGCCGGAGCGATCCTCGCGAGCAACACCTCGTCGCTCTCGATCTCCCGCATCGCGGACGCCGTGAGCGACCCCGCCCGCGTGGTCGGCACGCACTTCTTCAATCCCGTGCCGGCGATGCGTCTCGTCGAGATCGTACGGGGCGGCGCCACCGCCGACGGCACCGTCGCCCGCGCCCGCGCCTTCGCCGAGCGCCTCGGCAAGACGGCGATCGTCGTGCGTGACTCGCCGGGCTTCGCCACGAGCCGGCTCGGCGTGGTGCTGGGACTCGAGGCGATCCGCATGCTGGAGGAGGGCGTCGCGAGCGCCGAGGACATCGACCGCGCCATGGAGCTCGGCTACAACCACCCGATGGGCCCGCTTCGTCTGGGCGACCTCGTCGGGCTCGACGTCCGGCTCGCCATCGCCGACCACCTGCATGCGACGCTCGGCGGCGACACCTACGCCGCGCCGGCGCTCCTCCGCCGCATGGTGGCCGAGGGCCGGCTCGGGCGGAAGAGCGGCCAGGGGTTCTACCAGTGGTAGGCGACCGGTGACACGCGACGCGCTCGTGCTGCGGGAGCGGCGGGAAGCGGTCGCGATCCTCACGCTCAACCGGCCGGACAAGCGGAACGCACTGAACGCCGCGCTCCGCGCGGAGCTGATCGGCGCGCTCGACGACCTGGGCGGCGACGATGCCGTCCGCGTCATCGTGCTCACCGGCGCCGGCGATCGTGCCTTCGTGGCGGGCGCCGACGTGACGGAGTTCGCCGGGCGCGATGTCGCCGCGCAGGCGACCGCGATGCAGGGGCGCCGCGTCTACGATGTCGTCGCGGCGTGCGAGCGGCCACTCGTCGCGGCGATCAACGGCGCCTGCCTGGGCGGCGGCCTGGAGCTCGCGCTCGCGTGCGACATACGGATCGCGAGCTCGAGCGCCCGCTTCGGGCAACCCGAAGTGAATCTGGGTCTCATCCCGGGCGGGGGTGCCACCCAGCGCCTCCCGCGCGTGGTCGGCCTTGGCGCCGCGCTCCGGCTCATCCTCACCGGTGAGCCGGTCGACGCCGCCGAGGCGCTCCGCATGGGCCTGGTGGAGGAAGTGACGGAACCGGAGGACTGTCTCGAGCGCGCGGTCGCGGTGGCGGAGCGGATCGCGCGCAACAGCCCGGTGGCCGTGGCCGCCGCACGGCGGGCAACGCGCGCGGCGCTCGGGCTTCCGCTCGCCGCCGGCCTCGACCTCGAGCGCGCCGCGTTCCTCGCGGCCTTTGCCGCGGAGGATCGCGCCGAGGGGATCGCGGCATTCCTGGAGAAGCGGCAGCCCGTCTTTCCGGGCCGATAGGATGGAGCCGTCGAGCGTCCGGGTCGGCGACGTGGACCTCGCCTGGAGCGCGGCCGGCAGCAGCGACCCGGTGGTCTTCGTGCACGGCGGGCTGGCCGACATGCGCTACTGGAAATCCGAGCTCCCCGCCTTTCAGCACCGGTGGCGCGCCATCGGCTACAGCCGCCGCTACTCGCACCCGAACCGGAACCGCCCGCTCATCCCGGATTATTCGCCGCGGACCGACGCGCGCGACCTGGCGGAGCTGATCGAAACGGTCGCCGGCGAGCCGGCGCACGTCGTCGCCGCATCGATCGGCGCGTGCGCGGCGCTGTTCACGGCGGCGGAACGCCCCGATCTGGTCCGCTCGCTCGTCGTGATCGAGCCGCCGATGCTCCGCTGGCTCGAGGGCACCGCGGGCGGCGACGCCGTCTGGCGCGAGTTCCGGGACGACGTGTGGGAGCCGGCGGGACGGTCGTTCGAGCGCGGAGAGCCCGAGCGCGGGGTCGCGACCTTCATCGACTACTTCCTCGGGCCGGGCCGCTTCGACCGTCTCCCCGCCGCCTCACGGGCCCGCATCATGCAGAACGCCGCCGAGCTGGAGGCACAGACGCGGTCGACCGATCGCTTCCCCGTCCTCGACCGCGACGCGGTCTCGGCGCTGCCGATGCCGGTCCTGATGCTGAGCGGCGCGCTCACCCGTCCCACCCACGCGCTGGTGGATGCCGAGCTGGAGCAGCTTCTGCCGGACGCGCGGCGCATCGTCATGGCCGGCGCGTCGCACGACGTGTGGGTGGACCGCGCCGACGACTGCCGGGCCGCCACCATGCGCTTCATCGCCGCCGCATGAGACGCTTCCTCGCCCTCGGCGATTCGTACACCATCGGCGAAGGCGTCGCCCCCGCCGACAGCTGGCCGTTTCAGCTGCAGGCCTCGCTCAGCCGGAGCGGCATCGAGCTCGACCCGCCCGAGATCGTCGCCGCCACGGGCTGGACCACGGGAGAGCTGCTCGCGGGGATCGCCGCCGCGGCGCCGGCCGGCCCGTTCGAGCTGGTCTCGCTCCTGATCGGCGTCAACAACCAGTACCGCGGCGGGCTCCTGGGCGAGTACCGCGCGGAATTCCGGAAGCTGCTCGAGCGCGCCATCGCCTTTGCGGGCGGGCGCTCGCGCCGCGTCCTGGTTCTGTCCATCCCCGACTGGAGCGTGACACCCTTCGCCGCGGGTCGCGACCTGGACGCGATCGCCGCGCAGCTCGACCGCTTCAACGAGGTCGCCCGGCGGGAAACGGCCGAGCGCCGCGCGGCCTGGGTCGACGTCACGACCGTCTCCCGACGTCTGGGCGCGCTCCCCGACTTCCTCGGGGCCGACGGCCTGCACCCGTCCGCCCGCATGTACACCGAATGGGCGCGCCTGGCCGAACCGGCGGCGCTCGCGGCGCTGGGCATCGCGAAGCGCTGACGCGCGGCCTTATCTTCCGACTCGCGCATTAACGATTTCCCGAGGCGCTCATGCCGTTCGGTCTTCCCGACAGCCAGCAGAAGCTCACCTACGGCGGGTACCTCCGGGTCCGCGAGCTCACGGCGCTCCAGGAGCTCAAGTCGGATCCCGCGCAGCACGACGAGACCCTCTTCATCATCATCCACCAGACCTACGAGCTCTGGTTCAAGCAGATCCTGCACGAGGTGGACGCCGTCGTGCGCTGCCTCGACCGGGACGAGATTCTCGCCGGGACGCGGCTCCTCAAGCGGTGCCACGAGATTCAGCGGGTACTGGTCTCGCAGCTCACCGTGCTCGAGACGATGACGCCGATGGACTTCCTCAGCTTCCGCGATCACCTCATGCCGGCGAGCGGCTTTCAGTCGTCGCAGTTCCGCGAGATCGAGTTCCTGTCGGGTCTCAAGGAGGAGAAGTTCCTCGCGAACTACGAGCCGGGATCGCCGGAGCACGGCCAGCTCTCCCGCCGGCTGGCCGAGCCCACGCTGCGTGACGCCTTTCTCGCCCTGCTCCGGCGCCGCGGCTTCGACGCGCCGGCCGCCGGCGCGCCCGGTGACGAGCGCCTGGTCGCCGCGCTCGTCGCGCTCTATCGCGAGCCGACGCCGCATTACGATCTCTTCCTCCTGGCGGAAGCCCTCACCGAGTACGACGAGCTCTTCGCGCTCTGGCGCTTCCGGCACGTGCAGATGGTGGAGCGGGTGATCGGCGGGCGCCCGGGCACGGGAGGAAGCGACGGCGCCGCCTACCTGCGCGGCACGGTGGGCCGCCGGCTCTTCCCCGAGCTGTGGGAGATGCGGACCCGGCTGGGAAGCGCATGACGATCACGCGGCCGCCGGCGTTTCCCACCTTCGAGACCGAACGGCTCATCCTGCGGCCCTTCACGCAGGCCGACGCGCCGGCCGTGTACGAGCATGTGAGGGAGTGGGACGTGGCCTCCACCACGCTCAACATCCCGCATCCGTACGAGCCGGAGATGGCGGAGTCGTGGATCCGGAGTCACGCCATGCTCGCGGCCGCCGGCGAAGGGATCACGCTGGCGCTGGTGGAGCGGGAGACCGGCACCCTGGTCGGCTCGATCGCGCTCCGGCTCTCGCCGCCGCACGACCGCGGCGAGCTGGGCTACTGGGTGGGACGCCCGTGGTGGGGCCGCGGGTACATCACCGAGGCCGCGACGACGCTGGTGCGTTACGGGTTCGAGACGCTGGGTCTCAATCGCATCCAGGCCCACCACCTGACGCGGAACCCGGCCTCCGGCCGCGTGATGCAGAAGCTCGGGATGACGCACGAGGGGCGGATCCGCGAGCATGTGAAGAAATGGGGACGGTACGAGGACATCGAGGCCTACGCGATCCTCCGGCGAGAGTACCGTGGCTGACCGCGTCGTGGTGCGGGATGCACGCCTCGACCGGCTCCGGACCCTCTCGCGCTGGCTCGACTCCCGGATCCGGATCCCCGGCACGCCGATCCGCTTCGGCCTCGACGCGGTGATGGACATCGTGCCGGTCCTGGGAGATGTCGCGGGCGTCGGCTTCTCCAGCTTCATCCTGCTCGAGGCCGCACGGATGGGCGCCTCGAAAGCCACCTTGCTCCGCATGCTCTGGAACATCGGCGTGGACGCGCTGGCCGGCGCGATCCCGGGTCTGGGCGTGCTCTTCGATGTCGCCTGGAAAGCCAACGACCGGAACATCGCGCTGCTCGAGCGCCACGCCGTCCAGCCGGTCGAGACCCGCACCGCCAACCGGCGCTTCGCCGTGGTGCTCGGCGTCGGGCTTCTCCTGATGCTCGTCGGCGCCGGGTTCCTCGGGTACTGGCTCTTCCACCTCCTGTCCGGCGCCATCCACCAGCGGTTCTGAGCGCGCCGCCGGGTCTTACCGGCCCCCGGACCGCGCCGTAGCTTCTCCCGACTTCGCCTCCCCCTCACAAGGAGTGACGCATGGTCGGGCTCGCGGGGCTCGTCGTTCCGATTCTGCTGTCGTCGGCCATCGTGTGGGTGGCAAGCTCCGTCATCCACATGCTGCTCCCCTGGCACAAGGGCGACTTCTCGCGCCTGCCCGACGAGCCGCGCTTCCGCTCGGCGGTCGGCCCCCTGGCCATCCCGCCGGGCGACTACCTGGTCCCCCGCTGCGACAGCATGGCCGAGATGAAGTCGCCGGAGTTCAAGGCGAAGATGACGGAAGGGCCCGTCATGATCATGACCGTGCGGCCCAACGGCGTGATGGGCATGGGAAAGGAGCTGGGGGCCTGGCTCGTCTACATCCTCGTCGTGGGCGCCTTCTCGGCGTGGATCGCCTGCTACGCGTTGCGGGTGGGAGCACCCTATCTCAGCGTGTTCCGCGTCGTCGGGATGGCGGCGTTCATGGGTTATGCGCTGGCGCTCTGGCAGCTGGCGATCTGGTACCACCGCTCGACGCGCGTCACCCTCACCTCGACCATCGACGGCCTCATCTACGCGCTGCTCACGGCCGGTACCTTCGGCTGGCTCTGGCCGCGGTAGCAACGCCGTCAGAGTCGCAGCGTGAGCCCGGCATACAAGGATGGATAGGCTCCCATCGCGATGCGGATGGTCGCGCCGGCGGTGAACCCGAGCGCCGGCGCGACCCACTGCGTCACGTGCCCCCCCGCGATCACGCCGACGCCGCCGCCGGTGAACTCCGATGCATCGCCCACCAGAAAGCCGCTGACGCCCAGCGTGCCGCCCAGCTCGGTCGGGCCGTCGAGCGTCGCGTACGTGGCGGCCAGATCCACGGCGGCGCCCCCGTTGTTCGATCCGAAGGCCGGCAGCGCGGCGGTGAGCTCGACGCCCCAGTGAGCCCCGAGGTCGCGGCGGATCGAGAGGTGCGGGCCGAAACCCCAGGCGCCGGAGTGCAGTGCCTCGCCGGCGAGCGTAAGTTTCCAGGGCCGCGCCCGCGGGATCTGAGCGTGGAGCGGCGCGGCCGCGAGGGCGCCGGTAGCGGCGATCGCGGCGGCGGCGATGATCGCGTGCAGGTGTGTCATGGGGCGAAGTGTAGCGGCCGGCCGTTCCCTGAGCGTGACCCGAACCCGGCGGCCGGGGAGAGCGAGATGACTGAACGGATCGAGCGTGTTGTCCGCGGCCTGCCGGCGGTGGTCATCAACACCCGGCCCGACATCGATACGGAGGACGTGTTCGGCCGGCTCGACGGGGCGCTCGCGCTGCTCGAGCGGTTCGTACCGGAGCATTTCGCCAACCTTCGCCGCGACTTCCGCGGCATTCTGGTCGAGCGGCGCGCCTATCGCGGGGCCTACCTCATCGCCGAGCGGCTCTGCATGGTGGAGCTCACCTTCGTGGTGAACCGCTCGTTCTCGCTGGCCCAGGTGGCGTCGACCATTCTGCATGAGGGGATGCACGCGCGGCTGCACGCGATGGGCCAGTCGCTCGACGACAGCCCGGCCCAGGAGCGCTTCTGCCGCGAGGCGGAGATCGAGTTCGGCGAGCGGGTGCCCGATGGAGGGCCGGTGGTCGAGCGCGCGCGCGCCGCGCTCGAGCTGGCCGACGCCGAGATCGCGCCGGCGATCGACCCGGCGCTGGCCGCCCGCCGCGTCGCCGACGTCGATCGCGCCGCGCGCGGCGATGCCTGACTAGCGCGGGAGGTACGGCGCCAGGAATGGCGCGGTCCGGCTCGCGCGGGCGCGCCCCACCTCGGCCGGCGTCCCTTCGGCCACGATGCGTCCGCCTTCGTCGCCGGCGCCGGGACCCATGTCGATCACCCAGTCGCTCCCCGCCACCACCCGCATGTCGTGCTCCACCACCACCACGCTGTTCCCCGCGTCCACCAGCCCGTCGAGCTGCACCATCAGCTTCTCGACATCCGCGGGATGGAGCCCGGTGGTCGGCTCGTCGAGCACGTAGAGCGTGTTGCCGCGGTGCGCCCGCTGGAGCTCCGCCGCGAGCTTGATGCGCTGCGCCTCGCCGCCCGAGAGCTCGGTGGCCGGCTGCCCGAGCCGGAGGTAGCCGAGCCCGACCTGCTGCAGCACCTCGAGCGGGTGGGAAACGGCCGGCTCCTCCGCGAAGAATTCCCGCGCGTCGTCCACCGTGAGGCCAAGCACCTCGGCGATGTTCCTGCCGCGCCAGGTGATCTCCAGCGTCTTCGCGTTGTAGCGCGTCCCGTGGCAGGTGGGACAGGGTGCATAGACGCTCGGCAGGAAGAGCAGCTCGACGAAGACGAACCCTTCGCCCTCGCAGGTTTCGCAGCGCCCCTTCGCGACGTTGAACGAGAACCGGCCGGCGTCGTAGCGCCGGGCCCGCGCCGCCTTGGTCGCGGCAAAGAGCCTCCGGACGTGATCGAACAGGCCGGTGTAGGTCGCGAGATTCGAGCGCGGCGTCCGGCCGATGGGCTTCTGGTCCACCCGCACGAGCCGCGTCACGAGATCGAGGCCGGCGGTGATGTGCCCGCCGAGGGTCTCGACCACCGTCCGCTCCAGCTCTTCACCTTCGTCGTCGAGCGCCGGCGCCTCATGTCCCAGTGCGTCCGCCACCAGCTCCACCAGCGCCTGGCCGACCAGACTCGACTTCCCCGAGCCCGACACGCCCGTCACCGTGGTGAAGACGCCGAGCGGGATGGCGACGTCGAGGTGCACGAGGTTGTTGCGGGTGACGTCCTCGAGCCGGAGCCAGCCCGCCGGCTCCCGCGGCGCGCGAGGCGCCACCGCCTGCGAGCCGAAGAGGAAGCGACGCGTGCGCGATGCCGCAACGTCGGCGAGGCCGGCCGGCGGACCGCTGTAGAGGATCTCGCCTCCGTGCTGGCCGGCCTCGGGGCCGACGTCCACGAGCCAGTCGGCGTGGCGCATCACGTCGAGCTCGTGCTCCACCACGAAGAGCGAGTTGCCGGCCGCCTTGAGCCCGTCGAGTGCGCCGAGCAGGGCCTGGGTATCCGCCGGATGCAGGCCGGCCGACGGCTCGTCGAGGACGTACACGACGCCGAAGAGATTGGAGCGGACCTGCGTGGCGAGCCGGAGCCGCTGCAGCTCGCCGGGCGAGAGCGTCGGCGTGCTTCGCTCGAGCGTGAGGTAGCCGAGCCCGAGGTCGAGGAGGACGGCGATCCGGGCGAGCAGATCGGCGGAGATGCGGCAGGTGACGACCGCGGTCTCCGGATGCTCCACCGCGATCCGCCGGAGCGGCGGCGAGTCGGGATCGGCGAAGGGCTCGAGCAGACCGGCCAGCCGCTTGAGCGGCAGGCGCGACATCTCCGCGATGTCGAGTCCCGCGAAGGTCACCTCGAGCGACTCCCTGCGGAGCCGCTTCCCTCCGCAGACCGGGCACTCGCTGCTCACCATGTACCGCGCCACGCGCTTCTTCATCGTGGCGCTCTGCGTGGTGGCGAAGGTCTGCAGGACGTACTTCCTGGCGCCGGTGAAGGTGCCCATGTAGCTGGGCTCCTCCTTCCGCGTGAGGGCCCGACGCACCTCGTGCGGCTCGTACCCGGCGTAGACGGGCACGGTGGGCGTTTCCTCGGTGAAGAGGATCCAGTCGCGGTCCTTCTTCGGCAGCTCGCGCCAGGGCGTGTCCACGTCATAGCCCAGCGTCACCAGGATGTCGCGGAGATTCTGTCCGTGCCAGGCCGGTGGCCAGGCGGCGATCGCCCGCTCGCGGATCGTGAGCGAGTCGTCAGGCACCATGGTCCGCTCGGTCACCTCGTAGACGCGGCCGAGCCCGTGGCATCGCGGGCACGCCCCTTCCGGCGTGTTGGGCGAGAATGCCTCGGCATGCAGCATCTCCCGGCGGGCCGGATAGCGTCCGGCCCGCGAGTACAGCATCCGGAGGAGGTTGGAGAGCGTCGTGACGCTGCCGACCGACGAACGGGTCGTGGGGGAGCCGCGCTGCTGCTGCAGCGCGACCGCCGGCGGCAGCCCGTCGATCGAGCGGACCTCCGGCACCCCCTGCTGGTGGAAGAGCCGCCGCGCATACGGCGCCACCGACTCGAGGTACCGCCGCTGCGCTTCGGCGTAGAGGGTGCCGAAGGCGAGGGAGGACTTGCCCGACCCGGAGACGCCGGTGAAGACGACGAGCGCATCGCGCGGGATGTCGAGATCCACGTCCTTCAGGTTGTGCTCGCGCGCGCCGCGAACCTGCACGAAGCCGCTGTCCGGCGCGGATGTCGTTCTGGCCATGCGCCAGCATAAGGCCGCCCGCATGATCGGCCGGTGTCGCGGAACACGCCGGCGGCGTGGCGGCCACGGCGTCCCGGCGGCAGTGGCGCGCGGCACCGGAGCGACGCACCTTTCAGGCGTCCCTTCGAGATCCCGGATTCCCCACTCGCGCGGAGGCGGCGGCGCATGATGCCGATGGCCTGGATCGCGGTGGCCGCGCTCGCCATCGCCATCGAGTTCGTGGCTACGCACTTCGTGCTCTTCTTCGCGGCGCTCGGGGCGCTCCTCTCGGCGTGCCTCGCCGCCGTGGGGGTGCCGCCGGTCTGGCAGCTCCTCGCCTTTGCCGCGACGACGGCCGCCCTGCCGCTCCTGCTCCGCCGCCCGCTGCTGCGGCGCTTCACGGGGCTTGGTGTGCCGTCCCGCACCGAGGACCTGCACGGCGCGCCCGCGCTCGTGACGGAGACGGTGGATCCGCGGCTGGCCACCGGCCGCGTGACCGTCCGCGGCCAGGACTGGGCCGCCACGAGCCGCAGCCGGATCGAGGCGGGCGCCATGGCCCGCGTCACCGGCGCCGACGGCATCGTCCTCGTCGTCGAGCCCGCGCCGCCGCATCATCCTTCCCGTTCCTGAGGAGCCGTCCGTGGGTTACGCACTGATCGCCGTCCCCGTCCTGCTCGCGATCCTTCTCGTCATGTCGTTCCGCATCGTGGCGCAGAAGCAGGTGCTCATCATCGAGCGCCTCGGGCGCTACCACAGCCAGGCCAACGCGGGCGTGAACGTCATCATCCCGTTCTTCGACTCGGTGCGCGCGCGCCACGACCTCCGCGAGCAGATCACGAACATCGAGCCGCAGCAGGTGATCACGAAGGACAACGTGACGATGGAAGTGGACGCGGTGATCTACTACCTCATCGCCGATCCGGTGCGCGCCACCTACGAGATCCAGAAGCTGGACTGGGGTCTGGAGCAGCTCACCCTCTCGGCGCTCCGGAACGTGATCGGCTCGCTCGACCTCGACCATACGCTCACCTCGCGGGACTCGATCAACACCCAGCTCCGCGCCGTGCTCGACGCGGCGACGCAGGCCTGGGGCGTCAAGATCGTGCGGGTCGAGCTCAAGAACATCACCCCGCCCGAGGAAATCCGGATCACGATGGAGAAGCAGATGACGGCCGAGCGGAGCCGCCGCGCCGTGGTGACCACCGCCGAGGGCGAGAAGGCGTCGGCCATCCTCCGCGCGGAGGGGCTCAAGCAGTCGGCGATCATCACGGCGGAGGGGCAGAAGCAGTCGGCGATCCTGGGCGCCGAGGGGGCCGCGGCCGCCCGGCTCCGGGTGGCGGAGGCGGAGTCGCAGGCGCTCAAGGTCGTCGCGGAGGCGCTCGGCGCCGCGGGTCAGCCGGCGCAGTACCTGATCGCGCGGAGCTACCTCGACTCGCTCACGAGCATCGCGGGCGGCGCGGAGAAGGTCGTGTTCCTGCCGTACGAGGCGAGCGCGGCGCTGGGATCGATCGGCGCGATCAGGGAGCTGTGGCAGGCGACGCGGGGGTCGTGACGGCGCGCGTTCGCGCCTTTCGGGAGCTGCACGAGCGCGGCTGCTTCGTCATTCCCAATCCGTGGGACGCGGGGAGTGCCCGGCTGCTCGAGCAGCTGGGTTTTCCGGCGCTCGCGACCACGAGCTCGGGCCTCGCGTGGTCGCTCGGACGGCGGGACACGGAGACGCCGCTGGACGACACCCTCGCGAACCTGCGCGCGATCGCCGGCGCCGTCGGCATACCGGTGAACGCGGACTTCGAGGGCGGCTTCGCCGTCGAGCCGGAGGACGTGGCCGCGAACGCCTCGCGGGCGGTGGCAACCGGCATCGCCGGCCTCTCGATCGAGGACTCGACCGGCGAGCCCGCGGAACCGCTCTTCGATCTCGCCCTCGCCGTCGAGAGGATCCGCGCCGCGCGCCACGCCATCGATGCGAGCGGCACCGGCGTGCTCCTGACCGGCCGGTCGGAGGGCTTCATCGCGGGCCGGCCCGACCTGCCGGAGACGATCCGCCGCCTCACGGCGTATGCGGAGGCCGGCGCCGACTGCCTCTACGCGCCGGGACTTCGCGCCGTGGCCGACATCGCCGCCGTGGTGCAGGCGGTGGCGCCGCGGCCGGTGAATGTGCTGGTTGGCGCCGACTTCACCACGGTGGCGGAGCTCGCGGCGCTCGGCGTCCGGCGGATCAGCGTGGGCGGCGCGCTCGCGAGGACGGCGTGGGGCGCGTTCCTCGAAGCGGCGCGGGAGCTCGCGGAGCGGGGAACGTTCGGAGGGTTCGCGCATGCGACCGCGTTCGACGAGCTCGACTCCGCCTTCCGGCGTTGAGGCCCGGCTACATTTCCGCCATGACTCTCTCCGACCTCGCCGCCGATCCGGCGTCCGCCACCGTCGCCGATCTCTGGTCCGCCCTCACCGCCGACGAGCGCCGTCGGGCGGTGGCGCTCTCGCTCAAGGGCGACCGCGACGCCAGGCGCGCGCTCGCCACCCTCCTCCGGAAGACGCCGCGCTACCGCGCCTTCCGCCCCACCGCCTTCAATTCCTGGTCGGCCGAACAGTATGCCGACGCCCTCAAGGCGCCCGGCCTCCTCACCCCCGACGTGATGCAGGCGGCGCTCATCGCGCTTCACGTCGAGGACCGCGCCGCCATGCTCGGCGGCTTCCTCGACAGCCTGGGCATCCCGCACACCAACGGACTCATCACCGACACGATCGAGGAGCTGCCGGTGGACGACGCCCGTCTCGCGCGCGCGGCCGACGACCTCGCCGCCCGTTTCCCGGCGGACGAGGTGACGCTCTACTTCCTCACGCTGATGGTGCTGGATCCGAAGCTGTGGGGCAGGCTCGCGGGATGGCTCAGCGGGTCTCGAGCAGCGGCGCCGTCCCGTCCACCAGCAGCGCCGTAAGGCGATTCACCTCCGCGGCCTCCTCGGGCGTGCGCGCGTAGGTGGCCGCCTGATCGAGCCAGCTCAGCGCCTCCTCCTGCGTGAAGCGCTCCGCCGCGATCTGACTCGCCGAGAGCGCGGCCTGGTACGCGAGTCCCCGCTCGCCGCCGCGGTCGGCGTGCAGCGCGATCACCCCCGCGAGCGTCGGATCGCCCGAGTCGCGCGCGAGACCCTGGAGGGTGAGCGCGAGACTCCGGTGCACCTCGCGCCGCCTCGAGGGGGAGAGCCCGTCGCGCACCACGCGGCCGATCACGGGGTGCGCGCAGCGGTACGCGTTCTCCTCCTCCACCAGCAGGCGCCGTCCCACGAGCGCGTCGCCCAGCGCGGCGGCATGCAGGCGCGAGATGCCGTGCATGTGCGACAGCACCTCGGTGTCGCAGCCCGTCTCCGCCACCGCCACCGTCACCAGCATCGCGTGCGCCGGCTCCGGCAGCCGCTCCACCCGCTCGGCGATCGCGTCCTGCACCGACCGCGGCATCGAGACGTCGAGCACGCCGGGAGACTGCGGCTCCGGCAGCACCCATCCCTCCGGCGAGTCGCGCAGCACCTCCTGCGCGAAGAGCGTCTTGAGCAGCTCCTGGAGATAGAAGGGATTGCCGCGCGTCACCTCGTGCAGGCGTGCCGCGAACCGCCGCGCCTCGCCGCCCTCCCGGAGCCGCCCCATCTCCGACACGAGGGCCAGCACGCCGTCGGCGCTGAGCGGCGCGAGCGTGATGGCGCCGGCGTGCGGCCGGGTGCGCCACACGCGGCAGAGTCGCGCCGCCGGCGCATCGCGCTCGAGCTCCCCCAGCGTCAGGAGACCGAGCCAGAGGATGGGTGCGCGCTCGAGCCGGCGGGCCAGGAAGAGGAGGAGACTGCACGAGTCCTCGTCGCACCACTGCAGATCGTCCACCGCCACCACCACCGGCCGCTCGGCCGAGATGGCGAGCAGCATCTGGGCGACGCCTTCGTAGAGTCGGCTCCCGTGCATCGGATCGCTGCCGGGCGACGGCGCGGGCAGCCCCGGGAATCGCTGGCGGATCTCCGGCACGAGCCGCGCCACCTCCGAGAGCCAGTCGGGCGCGGTGCCGCCCACGCCCGCCTGATCGAGCGACTCGCCCAGCACCTCGACCATCGTGCCGTAGGACACGCCGGCGCGGCCGCCGTAGCCGCGGCCCCGCAGGACGGCACCTCCCTCCGCCACCACCCACCGCAGGAACTCCTCGGCGAGCCGCGTCTTCCCGGCGCCGGCCTCGCCTTCCATGAGGACGATGGCGCCACTCGACGGGCCGAGGGTTCGCCAGGCGCCGCTCAGCGCGCGCCATTCGGTGTCGCGCTCGATCAGCGCGGCCTGCAGCGCGGGCGGGCGGGCGTACCAGTCGTCGGCGGAAGGATTCGGCGCATCGAGGGTGCCGTCGGACTCGACCCGCCGCACCAGCGAGAGGAGCGCATGGCCCGGCGCGACGCCACCCTCGCGCTCGAGCAGGCGGCGGTAGTCCGCGAAGCGGGCGAGCGCGGCCCGGCGATCGCCCGAGAGATAGCTCGCCTCCACGGCCAGCCGGATCGCCGCCTCGGCCAGCGGGTCGGCGGCCAGCCAGCGGTCGGCCACCTGCAACGCCTCCCGCCACGCGTGCCGTCCCAGTGCCTCGCGCCCCACCGTCGCGAGCGCCTCCTCATATTCCCGGCGAAGCTCGGCCCGCGTCCGCTCCAGCCACTCGTCGAAGACGGGAGCGTGCCGGACCGAGAGCCCGGCCAGCGCGTGGGGAATGTCGAAGCGAATGGCGTCGGCGGGACTTCCGGCGGCGGCCCGGCGGAAGTCGGCGACGTCGGAGGAGATGCCCGGGCCGAGCATCGCGCTGCCCCGCTCGACCACGAGCGCATCACCCAGCGCGTCCCGCAGATGCTTGAGCGCCTGGCGGAGCGAGGCCCGGGCGTCGGCGTCCGACGATTCGCCCCAGAGGAGTGCGGCCAGCTCCTCCCGGGGATGCGGGCCGGGCTCGAGCGCGAGGTAGGCCAGGAGCGACAGCTCCTTGGCGCCCAGGTGCGCAGTCGTCCCCTCGTCTCCGGTGGAGACGCTTGGCGAACCGAGCAGCCGCAGCGCAAAGGGGCTCGTGGGACCTCCAGCCGATTTTCGGGTGATTGGCCAACATACCGCCTCGGCTGGGGACCGCAATATCCCTTTTCACGAGTTTTTCACGTTCGGGGGTGGCGCCGGGTCGCCGTTCTTCACGCTGTCCGGCCGGCTGCCGCCAGCCGAGCCCAGGCGATTTCACGAATTTTTCACGCCGGCGCCGTAGACTCGTTCCCAGTTCGTTGCGACCCCCGCCGCCCTGCGGCCCAACAAGGAGACCAAGATGGCTGACCAGAACATCAAGATCGAACTGACCCCCGACCAGAAGGCCGAGCTCGAGAAGGCGATGGGCAAGGCGGTTGATTCGGTCGAGCTGAGCGTGGAAGAGCTCGAGCAGCGGATCGCCCCGCGGACGATGCTCTAGGCCGTACGACAGGATCGTTCACGCAGTTCAACACAGGGAGAGACACCATGGCCGACGAGAAGAAGCACCTCAGGATCAACCTGACCGACGAGCAGAAGAATCAGATCCGGACCGCGACCGGCAAGTCCGCCGAAGCCATCGAGCTGAGCGTGGAAGAGCTGGAGCAGCGGATCGCCCCGCGGACGGTCGTCCCCTCCTGAGGATCGGCTGAACGCGAAAGCGGGCGCCGGGTCTTCCGGCGCCCGCTTTTTTTCTGTATATCCTGTCCGTGACCGCCACAACCAGTCCGCCCTCCGGCGCCGGCACCCCGGCCGCCGCCGACCTTACCCTCCTGCTCGAGATCAGCCGCGAGATCACGGCGAGCCTCGACCTCGACCGGGTACTCCGCTCCGTCGTCAATCTCTCCGCGCAGGCCCTCACCTTCGACCGCGCCGCCGTGGCGCTCTACGACAAGGGCGTCTGCGACATCCGCGCTATGGCGGGTCAGGATACGGTGAATGCGAAGGACCCGCGCGTCCTCGACCTGGCCGCGCGCGCCGCCTGGGTCGCGGGCCACGGTGAGTCGTTCTACCTCGTCGACCGCGCCGACCCCGCCTCCGACGCCGAGCGCCAGCTGGTGCAGATCTTCGGTCAGGACCTGGAGGCCGACGGGGTCAGGAGCGGTCTCTACCTGCCGCTCCGGGACGAGGAGGGCACCCTCGGCATCCTGCTCTTCGAATCAGGGGAGCCGGAATTCGCGACGCAGCGCCAGCGCGAGGTCGCCGCGATCCTCGCCAACCAGACGGCGGTGGCGCTCCGGAACGCGCAGCTCTACGCGCAGGTCCCGCTCATCGACACCCTGGGCGCGCTCGCCGCGAAGAAGCGCGCCTTCATGGAGCTCCCTCGCCGCCAGCGGCAGGCCTATGCCGCGCTCGCGGTGGTGGCGCTCGCCGCGCTCACGCTCATCCGCTGGCCGCTCCGCGTGAGCGGGAGCAGCCCGGTCTTCCGGCCGGCCAGCATGGTGCAGGTGCGGGCGCTGGTGCCCGGCGTGGTCGAGCGGGTGCTGGTGCGGGAGGGGACGGCGGTCGCGCGGGGGACGCCGCTGGTGCAGCTCCGCGACATCGAGACCCGCAGTGCCCGCATTGCGGCCGCCGCCGCGGTGGCCGCCAGCGACCGCGCCGCCGCCCTGGCCGCGAGCCGGGGCGACGCTGCCGAAGAACGGAGCCAGCGGGTGCGCGGCGAATCGCTGCGCCAGGAGGTGGCGCTGCTCGACGAGGAGATCGCGGCCGCGACGGTGCGAGCGCCGTCCTCGGGCGTGGTGCTCACGCCGCGGCCCGAGGAGCGTACCGGCAGCTGGCTCGACGCGGGTGATCTCATCCTGACCGTGGGCCGCACCGACAGCCTGGAGCTCGAGTTCGGGATCGACCAGCGCGAGATCGGCCGAGTGTCGGTGGGCAACGAGGTGCGGCTCCGGGTCGACGCGCTGCCGCAGCGCACCTTCAGCGGCCGCGTCATCTCGCTCGGTCCCCTGCCCGCCGACTCGGCCGACCATGTGCGCTTCCCGGTCCGCGCGCTGGTGGCCAATCCCGACGGCCTGCTGCGCCCGGGGATGGCCGCGTATGCGCGGGTGCTGACGGCGCCGGCATCCGTCGCGACGCGGATGGTGCGGGCGCCGGCCCGCTGGGCGCGGCTTCTCTGGTGGAGGATCTGGTCATGACGAGTCGCCATGCGGTCGGACTCATCCTGGCGCTGGGCGCCGCGGCCTGCGGAGGCGATCCCCGCGCCGAAACCGCCACGCCGCCCGCGCGCCGCGCGGCGACCCCGCCGGCGACTCTCGCGACGGTGGACAGCGAGCTGGTGGACGCGCCCCTCTCGCTGCCCGGCCAGCTCTACGTCGAGAATGATGCGGTCGTGATCGCGCGGGCCCCGGGACTGGTCGAGGCGGTCCACGCCGATCTCGGAAGCCGCGTGGCGGCGGGCCAGCTGCTCGCGAGTCTCGAGAGCACCGATCAGCAGATCGCGCTGGCCCGCGCCACCGAAGAGGCCGACAACGCCCGCCGGGTCGCGGTCCGGCAGCGCGCGCTGGCGGCCGCCGGCGGGTCCACCGCGGCGGAGCTGGAGCAGGTTGAGTCGGAGCTTCGGCGCGCGGAGATCCAGCTGCGTCAGGCGCGGCGCGACGCCGACCTCACCCGGGTGGTGGCGCCCTTCGCCGGCGTGGTCACCGCGCGCATGGCCCGCGCGCGCCGCCTGGTCCGCGTGGGTGATTCGCTCTTCCGCGTCACCGCCGCGTCGCCGCTCCTCGTCTCGGTGCGGGTGCCCGAGAATTCCGCCGACGGCATCCGGCCCGGCGCTCCGGCGCGCGTGCTGGGTCTCCGGGGCGCGGCCGCGGCCGGCCGCATCGTGCGGGTCTCGCCGGCCATCGACGCCGCGAGCGGCACCCAGGAGGCGGTCGTGCAGCTCGACAGCGGCGCCCATCTCGTCCCCGGTGCCAGCGTCACGGTCCGCCTCGGAGCCCAGCGCCGCTGGGTCGTGGCGATGCCGCGCTCCGCGCTCTCCCCCGATGGATACGTGCTCGTCTGGGCCAATGACCGCACCACGCTCCGCGCGGTCACCCTCGGCGGCGATCTGAGCGGGGGCCGGGTCGAGGTGGCGAGCGGCCTCACGCCCGGCGAGACGGTGGTGCGCGCCGCGCGATGACCCGCACGCCGCGGCTCCGCCCCGACGTCGCCATCGTGGAGCAGACCTACCGCGGCGAGCTGAGCTACGTCGTCAAGGATCTCGCGAGCCAGAAATACTTCCGCTTCCGCTCGGTCGAGATCACCGTCATGCGCGCGCTCGACGGCACCCGGACCTGCGGCGAGGCGGCGGAGGCGCTGCGCGAGGCGGGGATCGGGGTCTCGGAGGCGGCGGTCGAGGGATTCGCGCAGAAGCTCAACCGCATGGGACTGATGGAGCGGTCGGTCGGCGAGCGGAGCGTCCTCCAGCTCGAGCGGCTCCGCGCCGAGCGGAAGCGGCGCGCGCGGCCCCGCCTCTTCAAGGGTGAGCTGCTGCGGATGCGGTGGTCCATGGGCGATCCCGACGCGCTCTTCAACCGCTGGATCCCGCGCCTCGGCTTCTTCTACACGCGCGGGTTCGTGATCTTCTCGCTCGCCCTCTTCGCCGTCAATCTCGTCCTCATGGCGACGAACTGGGACAAGCTCCACACCGGCTTTGCGCAGCTCACGCACCTGGGCTCGTACACCCCGGGGCTCGCCGTGCTCCTCTGGCTCACCCTCATGGTCATCATCCTGATCCATGAGCTGGGACACGGGATCACCTGCAAGCACTACGGGGGCGAGGTGCACGAGATGGGCTTCATGCTGCTCTACTTCCAGCCCGCCTTCTTCGCCAACGTGAACGACGCCTGGACCTTTCCCGAGCTGCGCGCGCGGCTCGCCGTGACCGCCGCGGGCTCGTGGATCGAGGCGATCGTCGCGTCGCTCGCGGGGATCGTGTGGTGGCTGGCGGAGCCGGGAACGATGGTGTCGCAGCTCGCCCTCTTCACCTTCCTCGTGGGTGGCGTCGTTTCGGCGCTCACCAACGCGAACCCGCTGATGCCGCTCGACGGCTACTTCGCGCTCAGCGACTGGCTCGAGATCCCCAACATGCGGCACCGGGCCTTCGATCACCTGCGCTGGATGGTGCAGCGCCACCTGCTGCGGCTCGAGGTTGCCATGCCGCCCGCCTCGGAGCGGGAACGGAAGGTCTTCCTGCTCTACGGCATCGCATCGTTCGCCTATCTGATCATGGTGCTGACGCTGGTCGGCTCGTTCGTGGTGACCCGGGCCGGTCGGGTGTTCGGGTTCACGGGCGTCGTCGTGGCGCTGGGCGGGATTCTGCTTCTCCTGAGGGGCCAGATCCGCTCCTGGGCCGCCGCGATCGGGCGCTCGGTGCGGGAGCATCGGGAAGCGCTGCTCGCGAAGCCGCTCCGCTTCCGCGTCGGCGCGGCGGTGCTCGCGGTGCTGCTCGCCCTCCTGTTCATCCCGTGGTCCATCACCGTGACGGGCCCCTTCACCGCCGCCCCTGCCCGCGCCACGGCGCTCGTCGCCCCCGACTCCGCCTACGTGGCGAGCGTCATGGTGCGCGAAGGGACGAGCGTGCCCGCCGGCGCGCCGCTGGTGCGGCTCCGCGACTTTGCCCTCGAGCGCGCCGCGATCGCCGGGCGCCGCTCGGCCGATTCGCTCGCGATGCTCGAAGCCCGTGCGCGCGCGGCCGGCGACGCGGGCGAGGCGGAGCGGCTCGCGCGGGAGCGCGCGGTGGCCGCGGCCGGCCTGGACGCCGCGCGCGCGCGCATCGCGGCGCTCGCGCTCCGGGCGCCGGAGGCGGGGGTCGTGCTCACGGCGCGACCCGAATGGCTCAGCGGCCAGTGGGTCGATGCGGGACAGACCGTGCTGACGATCGGGGAGCCGGATTCATCCGAAGTGCGCATCCGGCTCAACGGCAGCGGCTCGACGCTGGTGGCGCCGGGGCAGCGCGTGACGCTCCTCTCGCTCGCCGATGTCGCGCATCCGGTGCGCGGCGCGATCACGAGCGTGTCGCGCACCGCGGCGACGGGGGACGTCGAGGCGCGCGTGCACCTGCCGGCCGGCGCCGCCTGGCGGCCGGGCGCGAGCGGCGAGGCGTCGGTCGTGGTCCGCAAATCCAATCTGGCCGGCGCGCTCTGGTGGGCGGTGCGGAAGCGGGTGCGAAGCGACCTGCTTCTCTGAGCGGCTCACTCCACCGCGATGACGTCCACCCCGCCGCCGGGACGATCCACAACCACCACCGTCCGCGCCTCGCCGTCTCCAACCGTCAGGCTTCCCGTCATCGCCAGGGTATCCGGCATCGGGCCGGCGGGATCGGCGATCGCCGTGGACACCAGGACCCGCCATGCGCCCGGCGTGCTCGCCACGTAGGGCGAGACGTCCCGATAGTTGAAGGGGAACATGATCCGGATCGGCGTCGCGTAGTCCGGCTGCGTGCGCCAGATGTCGATCGCGCCGGCGGCCGCGGCGAAGTGCGCCACGCGGAGCTTGCTCGCCCCGGCCGCGACGGTCGCATTCGAGTCCTCGAGCACCGTCGGCCGGAGGAGGCCGAGGGAGTCGTAGCTCACCAGCGTCAGGGAGCGGCCCGCGGCCACGGTGACGTTCCGCGTGAAGCCGTCGGCCCCGGTGGCCGGCCGTACCATCACCTCGTGCGCGCCGGGGTCCACCTCCACCGCCGCCCCCGCCGCCGCGGCGCCGACGTCGCCGGCGAAACTTCCGTCCACGTACACCTTGAGCGTGCCCGCGGCGGCGGCGGCGTTGACCACGCTGAGGCGGGCGCCCGCGCCGCCGGGCCCGCTCTGGTCGGAGCCGCACCCCGCCACGCATGCCAGCAGAACCACCATCCGGGCGTATCTCATCCGAGCTCCTTGCCTGGGTTGCTGCCGGGCCCAGCTGTTGCCGCCGGCTCGTCTCCGCCACATTCAATCAAGCGACCTGTGCCGCGCTTTTCACCTGGAGGCCGTGACCGTGACCCAGCTCGTCCAGCTTGCCGGCGCCGCGCTCGTCCTGGCGGGTTTTGCCGCGAGCCAGATCGGTTGGGTGGACACGCGGAGCGCGGTGTACCAGACCGTCAATCTCGCGGGATCGCTGCTGCTCACCGCCGTCGCCGTCACCGGGCGGCTGTACGGCTTCGTGCTCCTCAACGGCGTCTGGGCAGTGGTAAGTCTCGTGGCGCTGGCCAGAATCATCTTCAGTCGGGAGAAACATCATGGCGAACGATGACCTGAACCGCGTCTCGCGCGAAACCGCGGGCCGCCTCACCGCGCTCGGGATCGCGCTCGACGGGCGCGAGACGCCGGACGAGCTGACGGCCATGATGGATGCGGTGGAGCGGTTCGAGCAGGCGGTCGAGTCGCGGGGCGGCGACCTCATGGTGGACGAAGCGCCGGAAGGAAGCCGCCCCCAGCCGGACGACCCGCACTTTGCCCTGCCCCGCCGCGAGCCGGGCGAGAGCCCGGCCGGCTATGTCGCCCGCCTGAACGGCGCGACCGGCGTGGTGCTCCGCCACCCGCCCGCGAGCTGAGCGTGACGGTCGTCGTCATCACCGGCGCGAGCGGCGGCATCGGCGCCGCGGCGGCGGAGCGGCTCGCGGCCGACGGCATGTCGGTGGTGCTCACCGCGCGACGGCAGGCGGCCCTCGGGGAGGTCGCCGCGCGGTGCGGCGGCCGCGGCCACGCGATCGCGGCCGACATGACGGTCCGGACCGAGGTCCGCCGCGTAGTGACCGAAGCCATCGGCCGCTTCGGCGGCGTGGACGTCTGGATCAACAACGTCGGCCAGGGCATCACGCGCCCGCCCTCGCAGCTCACCGACGAGGACGTCGACGACGTGATCCGCATCAACATCAAGTCCGCGCTCTACGGCATGCAGGAGATCCTGCCCCACTTCCGGAGCCGGAACGCCGGCCACGTCATCAACATTTCGTCGCTCCTGGGCCGGCTGCCCTTCGCGGTGTTCCGCTCGGCCTACTGCGGCGCCAAGCACTTCCTGAACGCGCTCACCACCACCTTCCGACTCGAGGTCCAGGAGACGCACCCGGGCATCCAGTTCTCGCTCGTCTCGCCCGGGGTGGTGCGCACCGACTTCGGCCTCAACGCCCTGCACGGCGGGCCCGACTCGCGGGCCCTGCCCGAATCGCAGAGCGCGGAGGAGGTGGCGGCGGTGATCGCCCAGGTGATCGCGACGCGGAAGCCCGACGTCTACACCCGGGCGGGCGCAGCGGCGCGCGTCGCGGGCTACTACGCGACGGTCGGAAGCGACCCCGAGCCGGTGTCGTAGCGCGGACGCGCGCGCGTGGTATACGCGTGGTATACTGGAAGGATGACACTCCTCCCCATTCTCCTCCTCCTCGCCGCCGTCCCCCAGTCGCCCGCACCAGTCCGCGCCGCCGCTCCCGCCCGGTCGGCCGAGCGGGCGCGCTGGGAGCGGCATGCGCGCGCCGTCACCATCGTCCGCGACGACTGGGGCATCGCCCACGTCCATGGAAAGACCGATGCCGACGCCGTCTTCGGCATGATCTACGCCCAGGCCGAGGACGACTTCAACCGGGTCGAGACCAACTATCTCACCTCGCTCGGCCGCATGGCGGAGGCGGAGGGAGAGTCGGCCGTCTGGCAGGACCTCCGGATGAAGCTCTTCATCGATCCCGATTCGATGCGGATGCTGTATCGCCGGAGCCCGGCCTGGCTCCAGAGTCTCATGACCGCGTGGGCCGACGGGCTCAACTACTACCTCGCGACGCATCCCGCCGTGCACCCCCGCGTCCTCCGCCGCTTCGAGCCGTGGATGGCGCTCAGCTTCAGCGAGGGCAGCATCGGCGGGGACATCGAGCGCGTGAGCCTGGCCGAGCTGCAGAAGTTCTACGGCACGGGGCCGGCGACAGTGACGGAGACCTACGACGGCGGCGACGGCGAGCCGCGCGGATCGAACGGCATCGCCATCGCTCCCTCCAACACGACGTCGCACCACGCGCTCCTCCTCATCAACCCCCACACCTCGTTCTTCTTCCGCTCCGAGCTGCAGATGACGAGCGATGCGGGGCTCGACGCCTACGGGGCGGTGACGTGGGGACAGTTCTTCGTCTATCAGGGGTTCAACCCGCGCGTGGGCTGGATGCACACGTCGAGCGGCGCCGACGCGATCGACGAATACCTCGAGACGGTGACGCGGACGCACGGGCGGTACTACTATCGCTACGGCGGACGGGAGATCCCGGTCACCACGACGCGCATCACCGTGCCCTGGCGCACCGACAGCGGCGTCGCGCGGCGCACCTTCACCGCCTTCTACACGCGGCACGGGCCCGTCATCCGCTCGACCGGCGACAAGTGGGTGTCGATCGCGCTCATGCAGGCACCGGTGAAGGCCCTCACCCAGTCGTACACCCGAACGCGCGCCCGGAACTACGCCGAGTTCCGCCGATCGATGGAGCTGCACACCAACTCGTCCAACAACACCATCTACGCCGACGCCGACGGCACCATCGCCTACTTCCACGCCAACTTCATCCCGCGCCGCGACACGTCGTTCGACTGGACCCGGCCGGTGGACGGCAGCAATCCCGCGACCGACTGGCACGGCGTGCTCTCGATCGACGAGACCCCCGGCCTCCACAATCCCGCGAGCGGCTGGCTCTACAACAGCAACGACTGGCCGTGGTCGGCCGCCGGGCCGAGCAGCCCGAAGCGCGCCGACTACCCCGCCTACGTGGAGACCGGCGCCGGCTCGGCGCGCGGCCGCCACGCGGTGCGCGTGCTCGAGGGCCGGAAGGACTTCACGCTCGAGGCGCTCCGCGCGGCGGCCTACGATACCTATCTCACCTGGTTCGAGCAGCCGCTCCCGGCACTCCTCGCCGCGTGGGACGGTCTCCCGGCCACCGACGCGAGAAAGGCGCGGCTCGCCGAACAGGTCGCGGCGCTCCGGACGTGGGACCGTCGCTGGTCGGCCTCATCGGTGCCCACCGCCCTCGGCGTCTTCTGGGGCACGGCGGCGCAGCGCGCGGCCTTTGCCGACGCGCGGCGGGCCCGGCTCTCCGTCGAGGAGTACCTGGGAGCGCGGGCGCCGGCGGACCTCCTGCTCGCGGCGCTCGATTCCGCCTCCGCCCGGCTCACCGCCGACTTCGGCACCTGGCGTACCGCCTGGGGCGAGATCAACCGCTTCCAGCGCCTCACCGGCGACATCGTGCAGCCGTTCAGCGATGCCGGCCCGAGCATCCCCGTGCCGTTCACGTCGGCCACCTGGGGCTCACTTGCGTCGTTCGGCGCGCGACCGTATCCCGGCACGAAGAAGTGGTACGGGACGAGCGGCAACAGCTTCGTGGCGGTGGTGGAGTTCGGCGACAGCGTGCGGGCGCGGGCGGTGACGGCGGGCGGCGAGAGCGGCGATCCCGCTTCGCCGCACTTCAACGACGAGGCGGCCCGCTACGCGAGCGGCGATCTGCGCGAGGTGTACTTCTACCCGTCGCAGCTGACGGGCCACACCGAGCGCACCTACCATCCGGGCCGCTAGCGGAGCGGCTTGGCGGCCTCGAAGTCGTAGAGGGTCAGCGCGCGCAGCCGGTAGTGCGCGACCCAGTAGTTGCGCAGGGCCTGGACGTACTGGTTGCTGGCCTCGTCCTTCTCCGCCTGCGCCAGATAGAGATTGTCGATCGCGATGCGGCCGATGACGTAGCGGTTGTAGGCCACCTCGAACCGCTTGGCGGCCACCGTGTCGGCCTTGGCGGAGAGCAGCAGGTTCCGCCGCGCGAGCGGCAGCTGGAGTGCCGCGAAGCGGGCCGCCTGCGCCGCCTGCTCCAGCGCCGACCGCCCCAGGTTTGCCGTCTGCTCGCGATCGGACTCGGCGGCCTTCACCGCGTTGCTTCCGGTCCCCCACGTGAAGAGCGGCAGCTCGACCGAGACCGTGGCCTGCCGCGCCTGCAGCAGATTCTGGTAGGCGAGACCCATCTCGGGCGCCGTCGCGTTGAACCCCACACTGGCCTGCACGGTGGCGCTGAAGCCGTTGTTGAGCTTCGCCTCCGTCACGCGCCGGTCGGCCTGCACCGCGTTGAGCGCCACGCTGGACGCGCTCACGCCGTTCTCGACCGCCTGCCGGACGGCCAGCGCGCTGTCGGGGGTGTAGTCGGGGACGTTCACCGGAATCACCAGATCGAGCGGCGCCGGCTCGGGCAGGCTGATCGCGAGCCGCAGCGCCGCCTGAGCACGCGTGTAC
The DNA here is from genome assembly GCA_025935995.1 of Gemmatimonadales bacterium. GTDB lineage: Bacteria > Gemmatimonadota > Gemmatimonadetes > Gemmatimonadales > GWC2-71-9 > JAICUF01. The sequence continues at coordinate 50,240 of JAICUF010000002.1, read as the reverse complement.
TCGAGGCGCGCGGCGTCCACCGCCGTGCGGGCACGAAGGAGCGCCAGCTCGCTCTGCAGCAGGTCGTTCTCGCCGATCTTCCCGACCTCGAAGCGTCCCTTGTTGAGGGTGTAGAGCGTGTCGTTCACCGCCGCGTTGGCGGTGGCGTTCCTGAGCAGCACGCCCGCCGAGTAGACGTCGAAGAAGAGTCCCGTCGTCTGGCCCGCCAGCTCCTCCCGCGAGGCGAGGAACTGGCGCTCCGCGAGGTCGGACGCCAGCGGCCGCTCCCGGCGATCGAGGGAGAAGGTGTTGGGCCGGAAGAGACTCTGGCGGATGCCGAGCGACACCGGCGTGGACGACCAGGTGCGGATCGTCTGATCGCCGCTGATGGAGAAGGTGGTGAGCGAGGACGAGACGAAGAGGTCGCCGCCGGTCGGGAGCCGCTGGCTCAGCGTGGCGGAGAGGCCGGCGTCGGTCTGGTTCTGCGGGCGGAAGAGCGTCGAGCCGTCCGGCTGCAGCACCGGGATGATGGCGCGGTTGTACCGCGGCAGGGTGCCGCCGAGCGAGAGCTGGGGGAGATACGCGGCATAGAACGAGCGGTCGCGGAACCGGGCGGCGTCGCGCGCCGCGACGGCGGCACGCCCCTGATAGCCCTGGTCCTGCGCCATCTGCACCGCGCGCTCCAGGGTGAGCGGCTCCTGGGCGCGGAGGCCGGCGAACGGGACTCCCGCCGCGAGCGCGAAAGCCGAGCCCAGCGTGAGGCGAAGCGTCATGAAATCACTCGTACCGGAGACAGACGACGGGATCCTGCCGCGCCGCGCGCTGGGCCGGCACGATCCCGAAGAGCACGCCCACCGCGAACGACACCCCGAAGGCGATGGCGACGGACAGAAAGGAGACGATCGTGGTGATGCCGGCGAAGCGCTCGATCCCGGCGCTGATGGCGGCGCCCAGGATGATCCCGGCCAGGCCCCCCGCCACACTGATGAGCACCGCCTCGCTCAGGAACTGGAGCAGGATCTCCTGCTGCGTGGCGCCGACCGCGCGGCGCACGCCGATCTCCCGGATGCGCTCGAGCACCGAGGCGAGCATGATGTTCATGATGCCGATCCCGCCCACCACGAGCGAGATCGACGCGATGGCGCCGAGCACGACGTTGAAGATGTTCTTGGTGCGCTGCTGCTGGCGGAGGAGCAGCTCGGGGACGCTCACCTCGAAGTCCACGACGCCGTTGTGGCGCCGGAGCAGCGTCCGCCGGATCAGCTCCGTCACGCCCGGCACCTCCGCGGCGTTCTCCACGCGGACGATGATCCGGTCGAGCTGGTTGTGGTTCACCCGCTCGTCGTGCTGCTCCGTCGTCTCGGTCTTCTGCGCGTCGTCGTCGCCGCCGCCGCCATCGTTGCTCGCCGCCTGCTCCACGTCGCGCTGGGTGACGCGGGCCCGGTCGCGGAAGCGGAGCAGCATGGTGCGCGCCGGCACGTACACGTCCATGTTCGCGTCGCGGACGCCGAGCTTCGAGACGGCCTCGTCGCTCACCCTGCGGTCGGTGAGGACGCCGGCGACGGTGAGCCAGCTGTCGCCCACCTTGATGGGGCGGCCGATCGGGTCCTCGCTGGTGAAGAAGCGGGTGCGGACGCCGTAGCCGATCACCGCGACCGGGAGGCCCCGCTCCACCTGGTCGCGGGTGAACCAGTCCCCGCGGCCGAGCTCCAGGTTGGTGAGCCGGAAATAGGAAGTGTCCACCCCGACGACCTTGCCGGTGCGGCGCCGTCCCTCACGCGTCATGTTCGTGTTGAGGACGATCTCCGCGGCCGCCGTCTGGACGCCGGGGATGTCGCGCGCCAGCGCCTGCGCATCCAGATAGGTGAGCCCGGGCGAGAAGCGCTCGACCTTCTTCTCACCCTGGTTTGCCGTCGGGTCCTTTACCTGCTCCTCGCTCTGCTGCGTCAGCGGCGTGATGATCACATTGTTGGCGCCGAGCAGGACCATCTGCTCCAGGATTTCCCGCTCGGCGCCCTTCCCGATCGCGAGCATCGCGATCACCGACGCCACGCCGAAGAGAATCCCCAGCGATGTGAGTCCCGCGCGGAGGCGGTTGTGGCGCACCGCCTCCAGCGCGGTGCGCGCGCCGAAGGCGAGGTGCGCGCGGCGCAGCGAGATCATGACTTCTGCGTCGGGATCGTGACCTTGCGCGCGGTGTCGCTGCCGGCGGCCGGCGGCGGGGCGGGCGCGCCCGGGAGCCGCACGAGCGGCAGCGACTCGCCGTTCTTGGGCGGCGTGAGGAGGACATGATCACCCTCCTTGAGTCCGCGCAGGATCACGACGGCGTCGTCGTTCACCAGCCCCGTCGCCACCTCCTGGCGCGTGACCGACCCGCCCGACTGCCGGTAGACGAACGGCGTGCCGTGATCGGCCCCCAGTGCCTCGAGCGACACCGAGAGCACCTTCTCGGCGTGGCCGGTCTCGATCATGTTGCCGGTCGTCATCCCCGGCCGGAGAGTGGTGTCGGGATGCTCCACGGCCACCTTCACCTCGAACACCTTGGCGTCGCTGTTGGGCCGCTGCTCGCCCATGTTGGCGACGGCGGTCACCTTCCCCGTCAGGTGCTTGCTCGGGTCGGCGTCGAGGGTGATCGTCACCGGCTGGCCCACCGCCACCTTGCGGACGTCGATCTCGTTCACGTAGGTCACCGATTCCATCGCCGTGAGGTCCGGCAGCGTCGCCACCGACGGATCCCACGCCGAGACCTGCGAGCCCGAAGTGCGCTTGCGACCGTTCCACTCCTTCACGTAGATCACCATGCCGGCGGCCGGCGCCTTGATGGTGAAGCCGTTCATCACGTCCTGCACGGCCTTCAGCATGTTCTGCTGGCGCTCGAGGTCGGCGCCCACCTCCTGCATCTTGGCGCGCGCCTGCTCGGTCTTCGTCTTGTAGTCGACCTTGCCCTGGGCGAGCGCGCGCTGCGCCTTCTCGAGGTCGATCTCCGCCTGCCGCTGGATGGTGGGGGCTTCGTACCTGGTCTGGTCCTTGGCCAGCTTCTTCTCCTCGAGGGCCAGCTCCATCCCGCGGATCTCCTCCCGCGCCTTCGAGAGGTTGAGCGTCGAGTCGAGCATCGCCTGCTGCCAGACGGCCTGCGCCTTCTGCACCGCGAGCGTCACCTCCGCCACCTTCGTCGCGGCGCTCGAGCGGTCGAGCTCCGCCACCACGTCGCCTTCCTTGACGGTGGTGCCCTCGGGGACGATGGACGCGATCTTCATCTGGTAGATCTGCGCCTGCTGCGCGTTGGCGGGGCCGGTGATCTGAACGAACTTCTGCGCCCGGAGCTCGCCCGACGTGGTGACGGTGACGTGGAAGTCGCCGCGCTTGACGATGGCGACGAGACTGGATTCGGCGGCGCCGGGCGCCTTCCGCGCGAGGAGCCAGGCGGCAGGAACCGCGGCGAACACGACGCCGGCCGCGATGGCCGACCGCCGAACTTGTCTGGGTGTCATCAGCTTCCCTTTCAGGCGGGCCCGCCGGACGCCTTCAGGCGGCCGGTCCTCACTTGGACACCGGATCCCTCCCGGGGGTTGGCACCGGGTGGACTCGATTGCGACGTTTGCGGGGTGTACGGGAATAATGGCCCTTCGTACCGACGCACGGGAGGCCCGGATGGTGTCAGGATGCCGGGCCGCGTCGGAAGGTTGCGCCCGGCACGGCCGAGGTTGGCCGCTAGGGGCGGGACAGCTCGCGAATCCGCCGGCCGGCCGCGGAGTCGGCGATGAGGGCGGCGAGCCGGCGCTCACGGGTTTCCGGCTTCCTGGCGCTCACCACCCGCCATGTGGCCGTCCGCCGGTACCAGGGGGGCTGGGACTCGAAGAAGCTCCACGCCTTCCTGTTGGCCCGGAACCGGCGGGCCATTGCGGCCGGAAACTCGGCGGCGTCGCGCTGTTCGTAGGAGTAGATCCGCGAGCGCGAGTCGCGGGCCCGGCCGTGCGCCGTGAGTCCCGCCGGCTGCATCAGGCCCGCGTCGGTCAGCTCCGTCACCCGGCGCAGGTTCACCGCACTCCACACGCTGCCGGCGCGGCGCGGTGTGAAGCGGATCGCGTATCTTTCGTCGTCGATCCGCCGCCGGACTCCGTCGATCCACCCGTAGCACAGCGCCTGATCCACCGCCTCCGGCCACGTCATGCTCGGCCGGCCGGTGGCGCGCTTGTGGAAACCCACCCAGAGCTCCGCCGCCTTCGCATGGCGCGCGGCGAGCCAGCGCCGCCAGGCGGCGGGCGTGGCGAAGAAGCGGGGTGCCGGACTCACGGAAATCATCGATCTCTCAAAGGTAGCGATGGACCGCCGCATCACCGGTTTTCATCAGGACGACGAACACCACTGGGTGGCCGAGCTGGAGTGCGGGCACGGGCAGCACGTCCGCCACGACCCGCCGTGGCAGGTGCGACCGTGGGTGCTGACCGAGGCGGGACGCTCGAGCCGCCTAGGCACCACGCTGAATTGCCTGATCTGCGATCGTGACCCGGCGAGCTGAGCGGGTCGTCGTCCTCGCGCTGCTTGCGGCGCTCAGTGCGGCCGCACCGGCCAGCGCGCAGACGCGACTCGAGTGCCGCGTCACGTCCGTCACCGACGGCGACACCTTCCGCGCGGCATGCCCGGGCTCGACACGCGTCCGCCTCCTCCTCATCGATGCGCCGGAGCGCGACCAGCGGCCCTTCGGGGGACAGGCGCGGGCGCGGCTCCTGGCCCTCACCCCTCCGGGCTCGGCGGTCACGCTGGAACTGGATGTGGCGGTGCACGACCAGTACGGCCGACTCCTCGCCTATGTCTGGCTCGCGGACGGCCGGATGGTCAACGAGGAGATGGCGCGCGCCGGCTTTGCCGTCCCTCTGGTGTATCCGCCGAATGTGCGGTACATCGAGCGGATCCGCGGCGCAGCCGCTGAGGCCCGCGAGCGCCGGCTCGGACTCTGGGCGGGGAACGGGTTCGGGTGCGCGCCCAGGGATCATCGCAGGCATCGCTGCTGAGCTCCGGCCACAGCGCATGACGCGGTCGCGGGCCGCCGCTTCGAACCGGGCACCTGAATTGCAGCGGTTTCCGACCCCTTCTTCCCTTCCGGACATCCTCATGCGCTGCACCTCGTTCCTGCTGCTGCCGCTCGTGGCTTCGGCGGTCGCCGCCCAGGCGCCGGTCATCACTCCCCAGGGTGACCCAAGCGTCCGCGCCGACACGATTTACTCGCTCGCGGTCAAGCCGGCGGACTATCCCGACGAATCGTTCGTCTACCTGCTGGACGACGGCGTGGTCCGCCTCGAGGCCGACGGCACGGGGACGCGGACCTACCGGCAGGTTGTGCAAATTCTGAAGCAGGACGCGGTGGAGACGTGGGCCGAGCAGCAGTTCGGCTTCCAGCCCGGCCACCAGCGGCTCACCGTCAACTGGATCAGGGTGCTCCGGGCCGACGGCACGCTGATCAGCGATCAGCCGACGGTCACGCAGGACGCCGATGTGCCCGCCCAGACGGACAATCCCGTCTACACCGACCAGAAGCTGCGTCGCGTGTCGCTGAGCGGCGTCGCGCCGGGCACGCTGGTGGATTTCAGCTACACCATCGAGGAGCTCAAGCCCTTCCGCCCCGGCGACTTCACCGCCGACTGGAGCGTCTCGACCGGCCGCACCGTCCGCCGGTCGCGCTACCTGGTGGATCTGCCGGCGAACGTCACGCCCCATCTGGTCGAAACCAACCTCGACTTCGCCCGGCAGACCCGCGAAGCCCGCGGCCGCCGCACCTATGTGTGGGCCCGGGCGGACGTGCCGATGGTGAAGGGCGAGCCGTACGCCGCGGACTCCAACGGCGTGTACATGTCCATCGGCCTCGCCGCGCCCACCACCTGGGAGGCGATCGGCAGCTGGTACGCCGGACTCGCGCGGGACCGCTATACCGTCACGCCGGCGCTCGAGGCCAAGCTGCATCAGCTGGTGGTGGGCGCACGCACGCTGGACGATTCGCTCCGGGCCCTGCACCGCTGGGTCGCGCAGGACGTTCGCTACGTGTCCGTCGCGCTCGGCATGGGGGGCTATCAGCCGCGCGCGCCCCAGGCCGTGCTCGAGACCGGCTTCGGCGACTGCAAGGACAAGGCGACCATTTTCATCGCGCTCGCGAAGCGGCTCGGCGTCACCGCGTATCCGGTGCTCCTCAACGCGGGCGGCACCGTCGACCGGCGGCTGCCCTCCATCTCGCAGTTCGACCACGCGATCGTCGCGATTCCCGGCGCGGCCGGCACACGCTACGTCGACCCCACCTCGGAGCTCACGCCGCTCGGCGAGCTGCCGATGGTGGACCAGAACGAGTTCGCCCTCGTCGTGCATCCCGACGGGCGGACCGACGAAGTCACCCTCCCGGTGGCCGCGCCCGATGCCAACCTGCTCGACACCCGGATCGTGGGGGAACTCTCGCCCGCGGGGCTCGTGAGCGCGCGGGTCGTCGAGCGCGCCGCCGGCGCCCGGCAGTACCAGCTGCGGGAGGCGTTTTCGTCGCCCTTCGACTCGACCGAGCGGGCGCAGCTCACCCGCGGCATCGCCGGCGGCATCTTCACCGGCGCGGTCGGCGACAGCCTCGAGATCTTCGACGGCAGGGACCTGGCGGCGGAGCCCCGCGTGACCCTGGTGCTCCGGCAGGGCCAGGCGGCGCGGCGCGCCGGGAACAGCACCATCCTCACCGTCCCCTTCGCCAGCATGGCGGGCTTCACGGCCCTGGCGGCCGATCTCGAGGCGCGCGGGCCGCGCCGCTTCCCGATCGACGTGGCCTCGGTGATCGGCCCGATGGTGACGCGCTCGGAGCTGCGGCTCAAGCTCCCCGCCGGCTGGCACGCCGAGCTTCCGGCGCCGGTACGGGTGGATGGGCCGATCGGGTCGTACACGTCGAGCTACCGGCAGGAGGGGCAGGAGCTGGTGATCGAGCGCCGGACCGAGGGAAGGCGCGGCATCCTCCCGCCGGACCGCGTCGACGCGCTCGTCGCGTGGATGAAGGCCGCGGCCCGGGACGACACGCAGTACATCGTGCTTGACGGAGCGCCGGCCGACAGGTAGATGGATGTAGGCGCTGGCTGCAGCCACATCCCGGACCGGAACGCACGATGATCAGGCGACGTCGAAATTCTCTGCTCCTGCCGCTCGCGGTCGTCTCGCTCGCGGCACGCCCGATCGCCGCGCAGACCGTCCCGTCTCCCGCGCCCACCGCATCCACCGCGTCGGTCGGCCGGCCGACGCCCGGCCCCGTCTTCGAGTCGCCCGGCTTCGCCCGCGCGGTGGACCGGGGCACGCGCACCCGCACCGGCGCTCCCGGCCCGCGCAACTGGGTCCAGCACGCGCGCTACGCCATCACCGCCGCACTCGACGTCGCCTCCTCGCGCCTGACCGGCGAGGAGCGCGTCACCTGGATCAACCACTCCCCCGACACCCTCCCGCTGATCGCGGTCCATCTCCGGCAGAACGTCTTCGCACCCGGGAGCCCGCGCCGCGAGCCGGTCCCGATCACCGGCGGCGTCACCCTCACGCGCGTCGCCGCGGAGGGCCAGGCGCTCGATACGATCGCGCGCGGGGGCCGGTCCCGCGGCGGGCGCGGCGCGGCCGCGCGCCCGGGATATCAGGTGAGCGGCGCCGTGATGTGGATCCGGCCGCCGCACCCCGTCCTGCCGGGCGACAGCGCGCGGCTCGAGTTCGCGTGGTCGTACGTCCCGGCGCCCTCGCCGTCCGACGGGCGCGAAGGCCGCGAGGACCATCTCTACTTCATGGGCTACTGGTACCCCGAGGTCGCCGTCTACGACGACGTGGACGGATGGGTGGCCGACCCCTACCTGAACGGCGCCGAGTTCTACATGGACCCGGCGGACTACGACGTGCGGGTGACGGTGCCGCACGGCTGGGTCGTCGGCGCGACGGGAACGCTCCGGAATCCGTCGGAGATCCTCTCGCGCCGCACCCTCGACCGCCTCGCCGCGGCGCACCGCACGCGCGACGTGGTGCACGTGATCGCGGCCGACGACCGCGGCCGCGGCGGCGGCTTCGCCGCGGGCGGCGCCACCGCCACCTGGCACTACACCGCGACGGACGTGCGCGACTTCGCCTGGGGCGCGAGCGACCGCTATGCCTGGGACGCGACGTCGGCCTTCGTGCGAGACTCCGCGCGCGGCCGCACCGATACCGTCGCCATCAACAGCTACTACCGGCTCACCGATGCCGCCGCCGCGTGGCCCCTCGGTGGCGCCCGCTTCACCCGCGACGCCATCGAGCAGCTCTCGGCCTACCTCTGGCCGTATCCGTGGCCGGTGATGAGCTCGATGGAGGGGATCCTCCTGAGCGGCGGGATGGAGTACCCGATGATGACGCTGATGCAGCCGTGGGCCGATACCCTGTCGCTCGCCGGCGACCTCATGCACGAGACGGGGCACATGTGGTTTCCGATGCAGGTGGGCTCGAACGAGACCCGCCACCCGTGGATGGACGAGGGCCTCACCCAGTTCGACGTGGCGCAGGCGATGCGCGTGCTCTACGGCGAGCCGAGACAGGGCGGGCGTCCGAACGACTCGGAGCAGGGCCAGCGGGGCCGCTACGTGCGCACCGCGCGCGAAGGCCGTGACCAGAGTCTCTCGCAGTGGGGCGACCTCTTCCCCCTCGAGCTCTACTCCATGTACTACGACAAGACGTCGCAGGCACTCATCGCGCTCCGGAGCGTGATCGGCGACCCGCTCTTTCACCGCACGCTCCGCGAATACGGCCGCCGCTGGATCGATCGCCACCCGGAGCCCGAGGATTTCTTCAATACCTTCAACGCCGCCGCGGGCCGCGACCTCGGCTGGTTCTGGGAGACCTGGTTCGATCACGGCTGGCCGCTCGACCAGGCGATCGCATCGGTGCGGACGGAGGGTGACTCGACGGCGATCACGGTCGAGGACCGCGGGCTCGCGCCGATGCCGGTGCGGCTCACGATCACCCGCGCCGGGGGTACGGTGCAGAAGATCGAAGTGCCGGTGGAGGTCTGGCTCGGAGGGGCGCGCACGGCCGTCGCGCGCGTGGCAGGGGCGCCCGCGGTGGAGCGCGTGGAGATCGACGCCGAGCAGGCCTTCCCCGACGTGAACCGCGACAATCAGAGCTGGTCGGCGCAGCCCCGGTAGACGAGCGTGTCCACCCGCACGACCGCGCGATGGGTCCACGCGCGGTCGGACATGCCGTCGCTGCACTGGCCGGGCCAGATGCGCGCCTCGATCGAGCGCGCGCCCGCCACATCGGTCCAGCGAAGCGTGTCGGCCAGCGCGGTGCCGGCCGGATGGGGAAAGCGAGTCCCCGACGTGTCGTCCGGCGTCCGGAACGTGAGCCGGCCGGGCCCGATCTCGAGCGCCCAGAACGGCTCGGTGCCGGCGGCACGGAAGCTCGCGGTCGCGACGGACGGAGGAGCGGAAGGTGGAGCGGAGGCCGCGCTGTCGTGCGCGCTGCCGTTCGCCGCGGGCGCGGCCCCGCGTTCGCGGCCGCCGCAGCCGGCGCCCGCCAAGCCGGCGACCGCGAGACAGCCGAGCCCGACCACGGTTCGTCTCACCGCCCGCCCGCCGGCAGGTGCTCGGTGAGGTAGCGGTTGAGCAGCGAGTAGATGTGCACCGTGGTGCCCGGTCCCTCGAAGATCCCGTGCGTCCGGTTGGGATACACCATCAGCTCGAACGGCTTCCCGAGCGCCACCAGCCGGTTCACCAGCCGCTCGGTCCCCTGATAATGCACGTTGTCGTCGCCCGAGCCGTGCACCACCAGCAGATGCCCCTGGAGTCCCTCCGCGAAGTTGATCGCCGACCCCTGCTTGTACCCCTCGACGTTCTCCTGCGGGAGCCCCATGTAGCGCTCCTGATAGATCGTGTCGTAGAGCTTCTGGTCGGGCACCGGCGCCACCGACATGCCGACCTTGTAGAGCTCCGGGTGCCGGAACATCATGTTGAGCGTGTTGGTCCCGCCGCCGCTCCAGCCCCAGATGGCCACGCGCGTGGTATCCACGTACGGCCGCATCGCCGCGAGCGCGCGGAGCGCCGCGGCCTGGTCGGCGGACGAGAGGACGCCGACGGCGCCGTAGACGCTCTTCCGCCAGGCGCGCCCCTTGGGCGCCGGCGTCCCGCGGTTGTCGAAGCTCACGACGAGGTAGCCCTCGTTCGCGATCATGCGGTGAAAGAGCGCGCCGCTCCCGCCCCACGAGTCGAGCACCGTCTGCCCCGCCGGCTCGCCGTAGATCTGGACCAGCACCGGCCAGTGCTTCGTCGAGTCGAACGACGCCGGGCGGATCATCCAGCCGTCGATCGAGGTGCCGTCGGCGATCTTGACCGAGAAGAACTCGGTCGGCGGCGTGAGGATCGACGCCATGCGCGCCTTGAGCTGCCGGTTGTCCTGCAGCGTCCGCACCACCTGGTGCGAGGGGAGGCGGATCAGCTCGCTCACCGGCGGCGTCGCCGCGTTCGACCACGTGTGGAGCGCCCAGTGCCCGTCGGGCGAGATGTTGTAGCTGTGCTGTCCGGCCTCGCTCGCGGGCGTGACGCGGACCGCCTTCCCACCGCCCAGCGGCATCCGGTAGAGGTAGCGCTGCGTCGCGTTGTCCGGCGACGCCATCACGTAGAGCGCCTTCGCCTTCTCGTCCACGCCGGCGATGCTCATCACGTCGTAGTCGCCGTCGGAGATCCGCCTGACTCCGCTGCCGTCCCGGCCGATGCGGTAGACGTGCCGCCAGCCGTCGCGCTCGCTCTCGATGAGCGCCGAGCGTCCGTGGTCGATCCAGCGAAGCTCCTGATTCTCCGCGTCCACCCACGCGTCGTCCCGGTCGGTGAAGACCACCTTTCCCTTGCCGGTCGTGGCGTCGCCGATCCAGAAGTCGTTCTGGTTCTGCTTCCGGTTGAGGTGCTGGACGATGATCGTGTTGGGGTCGGTCCATTCCATGGCCGCGATGTAGCTCGTCGCCGTGTCGCCCGCGACGTCCATCCAGGTGACGGGGCCGCCGGCGGCGGCCACGACGCCGATCGTCACCCGCGAGTTGGTGGTGCCGGCCTTGGGATAGGGAATGCGCGTGATGAACGGGTAGAGCGAGTCGGTGTCGTTGATCAGGAGATAGTCGCGCACCGGCGAGGCGTCGAAGTGCCAGAAGGCGACGCGCTTGCCGTCGGGGCTCCAGTCGAATGCCTTCCGGATGCCGAGCTCTTCCTCGTAGACCCAGTCCGAGGTGCCGTTGATGCTGGTGCGCGACCCGTCGTTCGTGAGGCGGGTGACGCGGCCGTCGGCGATGGTCTCCACGTACATGTCGTTCCCCTGCACGTAGGCCACCCGGCTGCCGTCGGGGGAAAAGGTCGCGAACATGAGCGACGACGGCGGCGCCCCGGCACCGAGCTTCGTGAGCTTGTGGGTGGCGCGGTCGAGCACCCAGAAATCGCCGCGAGTGTTCAGGCGCCAGACCTTCTTCGTGTTGGTGAAGATGAGGAGCTTCGAATTGTCGTCCGACCAGGCGAATTCCTGGAACGCGAGCGGCACCGTGTCGCCCGGCGGCGTGAGCTCGGCGGCGGTGACCAGCACCCGCTTCGCGTCGGTGGCCGTCTCGTGGCGGACGATCTCGCGGCCCCGGCCGGCGGCCGCCGGATCCACCGTGAGGAAGGCGGTGCCGCCCTCGACCCAGCGGAGCTGACCGACGCCGCGGGTCGAGAATTCGCTGGAGAAGATGCGGGCGACGGTGAGGCTGTCGCCGGCGGCGGCGACCTGTGCGCCAAGCGGCGCGGCGACAGCGACAGCGACGGCAAGCGGGAGCGCGAGGCGGGCGGCGAGTAACGAACGCATGCGGACGGCCTGAGATTCGATGGTGAGGACGCTGGGTGCGGAACGCTCAAGTATGCGCTCGGCCCCGTTGGACCGCCACCCTTGCGGCGGTATTCTACGCGCCATGCCGAATCCCGGTTCCCCCCGCGTCATCCTCGCCACCTGCGCTCACCTGCCCGGCCTCACGCCCAGCGACGCGATCCTGCGGCGTGCACTGGAGGAGCGGGGAGCGGAGGTGATCGTGGCGCCGTGGGACGCGATCACTCCGGAGCTGGGCTCGGTCGTCGCCCCACGCTCCACCTGGGACTACTACCTCCACTGGCCCGAGTTCCGCGACTGGATCGAACGTACTGCGTCGCGGGCCGCGCTCTGCAATCCCGCCGAAACGCTCCTCTGGAACGGCGACAAGATCTACCTCCGCGAGCTCGCGGCCCGCGGCGTGGCGCTCCCCCGGACGCGCTGGTTCGAGGCGGGCGAGCGCCCCGGCGCCGCGGCCTTTGCCGAGGTGTGCGGCGACGGCAAGGGCGTGCTCAAGCCACGGATCTCGGGGACGGCCTACGCCACCTTCGTGGTCGATGCCGCTACGCGGCCGGCCGAGCCGCAGTGGCGACCGCTCGAACGATGGGGCTCGCTCCTCCAGGCCTTCGTACCGGAGATCGCGGGCGGCGAGGTTTCGCTCGTCTTCATCGCGGGCGCGTTCAGTCACGCGGTGCTCAAGCGGCCGGCCGACGGCGAATTCCGGGTGCAGAACGATCACGGCGGCACCGTCGAGCCGCTCGCCCCCGGACGGCAGCTCCTCGCCTTTGCCGAGCGGGCGATCGCGGCGGCGGGCCGGCCGTGGGTGTACGCGCGGGTGGACGTGGTGGAGACGGCGAGCGGGCCGCTCCTGATGGAGCTCGAGATGCTGGAGCCCGATCTCTTCTTCACCGAGGGGCCCGAGGGCGCCGAGCGGCTGGCCGGGGCACTTCTGAGTCGGACGAGGGCGGTCGCGACCTCTTGACAGCTAGAGAAGTCCCGGGCATTCTTCCCTCGACAGCGACAGTAACCGCCTCGGAGGGAACGTGGCCGCACGCCCGCAGACCGACGCCCTCCGGGGCTCGCTCGATCTCCTCGTCCTCAAGACCCTCTCGCTCGCTCCCATGCACGGCTGGGGCATCAGCCAGCGCGTCCAGCAGATCTCGGACGGCGCGCTGGCGGTAAACCAGGGCTCGCTCTACCCCGCGCTGCAGCGGCTCGAGAAGCAGGGGCTCATCACCAGCGAGTGGGGCACCACCGACAACAATCGTGAGGCACGCTACTACCGGCTCACGGCCGCGGGCCGGCGTGGGCTGGCGCACGAAGTCGAGAGCTGGCGCCGCTTCGCGGCGGGCCTCGAGACCGTGCTGCGCACCTCATGAGCTGGCTGCACGCGGCGCGCACGCGGGCGGGGCTCATGCTTGGCCGCCGCGCCGCCGAATCACGCATGGACCGGGAATTCCGCTTCCACCTCGACATGGAAACCGAGCGGCTGGTCCGCGAATCGGGCCTCGACCCGGCCGAAGCGCGGCGGCGCGCGCACGTGGCCTTCGGCGGCGCGGAGCAGCACAAGGAGGCGCTCCGCGCCGGCCGCGGGCTGGCGTGGCTCGGCGGCCTCTCGCTCGACTTCCGGCTCGGCTTCCGGATGCTGATCAAGTATCCCGGCCTCACGATCGTCGGCGGGCTGGCGATGGCCTTCGGCATCTGGGTCGGCGCCGTCAGCTTCGAGCTGTCGTCGCTGGTGGCCCACCCCACCCTGCCGCTTCCGGGCGGCGACCGCGTCGTGCTGCTCCGGAACTGGGACATGGCGACCAGCAGCCCGGAGCCGCGGGCGCTGAGCGATTTCCTTGCCTGGCGCAGGTCGCTCACCTCCGTGACCGACCTCGGCGCGTATCGGGACGTCGTGCAGAACCTCGTCTCCCCCGATGGCGACGTCCGCCCGGCCGCCGTCGCCGAGATCACGGCGTCGGCGTTCCGGATCGCGCCCGCACAGCCGCTCCTGGGTCGCGCGCTCATCGCCGCCGACGAAGCCGCTGGCGCGCCGCCCGTCGTGGTTCTCGGATACGATCTGTGGCGGACCCGCTTCGGAAGCGACTCGCAGGTGGTGGGCCGGAGCGTCGCGCTCGGGGGCACCTTCGCCAGCGTGGTCGGCGTGATGCCCAAGGGATTCGGATTCCCGGTCGCCCACGAGCTGTGGACACCCCTTCGGCCCGACCTCTACGATCAGGCACCGCGCGCGGGCCCCGCGATCACCATCTTCGGCCGGCTCGCGCCCGGCATCACGCTGGAGCAGGCGCGCGCTGAGCTGGCGACGCTGGGCCGGCGCGCGGCCCGCGAGCATGTGAGCACGCACGAGCACCTGCAGCCGCAGGTCGGTCGCTACGCCGAGCAGTTCTACGAGCCCCGGCTCTCCGAGCGCGCGGCCCTGCTCTCGATCCAGGGCTTCGTCATCCTGCTCATCGTGCTCGTCTGCAGCAACGTGGCCCTGCTCCTCTTCGCCCGGGCGGCCACGCGCGAGAGCGAGCTGGCGGTGCGGAGTGCCCTGGGCGCGAGCCGCGGCCGGATCATCCTGCAGCTCTTCACCGAGGCGCTGGTACTCGGCGGCGTGGCGACGGCGCTGGGGCTCGCGGCCGCGCGGTTCGCGCTCGACCGATGGGGTGCGGAGTTCCTCCGGGTGAATGCGGGACGGCTGCCGTTCTGGTTCGACCCGCACCTGTCCTTCGCGACGGCGGTGTATGGCGTCGCCCTGGCCGTGCTGGGGGCGCTCATCGCCGGCGTCATGCCGGCGCTCAAGGTCACACGGGGCCTCGGAGCGCGGCTCCGGCAGGATACGGCGGGGGGCGGACTACGCTTCGGCGGCGTGTGGACGGCGATCATCATCACGCAGGTCGCGCTCACGGTCGCCTTTCCCGCGATCGTCCTCGTCGAGCAGCAGGAGCTGGTCCGCATCCGCTCGATGGACAGCGGGTTCGCGGCCGACGAGTACCTCGGCGCGCGCCTCGAGATGGACGTCCCAGCCGACTCGGCCGCCGCGCGCACCGCCAGCGCCCGGTTCGGCGCGTCGCTCCAGGAGCTGCGCCGGCGGGTGGCGGCGGAGCCGGGCGTCGACGGCACGACCTTCGCCGATCGGCTGCCGCGAATGGGCCACGCCGAGCGCAATGTCGAGCTGGACGGCGACTCCACGCAGCATGAGGTCGCCATCGCGGCGATCGATCCCGCCTATTTCGCGGTGCTGCAGGCGCCGGTCCTCACCGGCCGCCCCTTCGACACCGGCGACCTGACACCCGATTCGCGGGCCGTGATCGTGGACCAGGGGTTCGTGGACCAGGTGCTCGCGGGGCACAACGCGATCGGCCGCCGGCTGCGCTACGCGGCCCGGCCGGGGGCCAGCGACGGCGGCGCCGAGGAGCCGCGCCCCTGGTACGAGATCGTCGGTGTCGTCCGGGATCTCGGCATGGGCAGCGCGACGGAGCGCGGCCGCGCGGCAGGCCTCTATTTCCCCGCCGCCCCCGGCAGCGCCGACGAGACGCAGCTGATCGTGCACGGCCGCGGCGACCCGACCGCGCTGGGGCCGCGCATCCGCTCGATCGCAAGCGCGGTGGATCCGACGCTGAGGGTCTCGGAAGTGCAGCGGCTGGACAAGGTGACGGATCCGATCCTCTGGGCCGTCGGCCTCTGGATCCGGCTCACCGTCCTCCTCACCGCGATCGCGCTCCTGCTCTCGCTCGCGGGCATCTACGCGGTCCTGTCGTTCACGGTCGCGCGGCGGACGCGCGAGATCGGAGTACGAGTCGCGCTCGGCGCGAGCCGGCGGCGCGTCGTCACCGCCATCTTCCGGCGTCCGCTGACGCAGGTCGGGCTCGGCGTGCTCGCGGGGACGATCCTCATCGCGGCCGGCACCGTCGCGGCGAGCGGGTGGGCCCCCGACCAGGGCATCAATCTGTCCGATGCCCGGATATCGCCGGCGCAGGTGGCGCTCCTCGTGGCCTACGCGGTCCTGATGCTCGGCGTGTGTCTGCTCGCCTGCGTCGTGCCGACGCGGCGGGCGCTCGGCGTGGAGCCGACGGAGGCGTTGCGGATGGAGTAGCGCATCGGATATCGTTCGGCGCACCCTCTTCAGTCCTCCCCGCCTTCCCGGACACCGATGCGCCGATTCGCGTTCGTCCTCGTGCCTGCCGCCTGCCTCGTGTGGTCGGCGGCGCTCGCCGCGCAGACCCCGCGCGTCTTCACCCACGCCGACACACTCCGCGGATCCAACGGCCCCGGCCGCGCCTGGTGGGACGCCGAGTTCTACGACCTGCACGTCCGCCTCGATCCGGCCGACTCGAGCATCAGCGGCCACAACGCGATCACCTACCGCGTCCTCCAGCCGGCCACCGAGATGCAGATCGATCTGCAGGTGCCGCTCGAGGTGGACAGCATCGTCCAGCAGCACGCGCGACTGCAGTACCGCCGGGATGGCAACGCCTTCTTCGTGAGCGTGCCGGCCGCTGGCAAGGCCGGCGACCATGACACCATCACCGTCTGGTACCACGGCAACTGGCGAGGCGCTCCCGGCGACACCGCCTCCCGCCGCCGGAACGCGGGACCGGTGCACTGGGCGGTGGACAGCGCCGGCGCGCCCTGGATCGCGACGTCGAACGAGGGGCCCGGCGCCAGCACCTGGTGGCCGCTCAAGGATCTTCCCGCCGACGAGCCCGACAGCCAGCGCATCGCCATCACCGTGCCCGACCCGATGATCGACGTCTCCAACGGCCGCCTTCGCTCGACCGTGAAGAACGCAGACGGCACTTCCACCTTCGAGTGGTTCGTCGCCGACCCGATCAACACCTACGACGTCGCCGTCAACGCCTCGCCGGCCTACGTGCCGGTGCGCGACGAGTTCAACGGCGAGGAGGGCAAGCTCACGCTCGAGTTCTGGGCGCTCCGGCCGCACGAGAAGGATGCGCGGGCCCTCATGCCCGAGGTGAAGGAGATGCTCCGCTGCCACGAGCACTGGTTCGGGCCCTATCCCTGGTACCGCGACGGCTACAAGCTGATCGAGGTGCCCTACCTCGGCATGGAGCACCAGAGCGGCATCGCCTACGGCAACCGCTACCTGCGCGGCTACCTGGGCCGCGATCTCTCGGCCACGGGCGAGGGGATGTCGTGGGATTACATCATCGTGCACGAGAGCGCGCACGAATGGTGGGGCAACAGCATCAGCGCGAAGGATCACGCCGACATGTGGATCCACGAGAGCTTCGGCATGTACGCCGAGGCGCTCTACCTGGAGTGCACCAGGGACCGGGCATCGGCGGAGAAGTACCTGGTGGGCGTGCGGCGGATGATCCGGAACGACACGCCGATCATCGGGACGTACGGCGTGAACGACACGCCGCGCTCGCAGGATCGCTATCCCAAGGGCGCGAACATGCTGATGACGATGCGCGCCGTGGTGAACGACGACGCGAAGTGGCTGGCGATGCTCCGCGGACTCAACAGCACCTTCGGCCACCAGACGGTCACGGCCAGTCAGATCCGCGACTACATGAGCCAGTCCACCGGCACCGACCTGTCGAAGATCTTCGTCCAGTATCAGGAAACGACGAAGATCCCGGTGCTGGAGTACCGCTTCGACGGCAGGGCGCTCTCGTATCGCTGGACCAACGTCGTCCCCGGATTCGACATGCCGGTGCGCGTCGGGCTCCGCGCCGACGGGTACGAGCGCATCAGGCCGACGGAGACGTGGCAGACCGTCCCGTCCTCGCTGCCCGCCGGGGCCGAGCTCCGGATCGATCCCGTCTTCTACGTCACGGCCGCGCCGGCGGCACCCGGGAGCTGAGGATCGCTACCGCGCGCCGGCCGGCGGGTCGTCCATCTGCTCGAGCGGGCGGACCTCGCACTCCCCCTCGAATGCCGGCCAGTGCACGCGGTGCAGCTCCATGAACTGCCGTGCCAGCGCGATGGCCTCGGCGTGGCTCGGAGCCTCGATCAGGGAGTAGCCGCCGACCACTTCCTTGGCCTCGCTGAAGGGGCCGTCGGTCACGGTGATCTTCCCGCCGCTCAGCCGCACGCGCGTGGCCTTCGCGAGCGGCTGCAGCCCCGCGCCGTCAATGAACATTCCCTTCCGGATCTGCTCCTCGACGAAGTCGCCCATCGCGCCGAAGAGAGACTCCGGGACTTCGCTCATGGAATAGTCGCCCGGGTGCTTGATGAACATCATGTACCGCATGGGATGGCTCCTGGATCGTTGAACCGTCGAGTCGTCCGGCCGCCGGCCGTCGAGCGGCCGGGTGGCCGCTCTGAGTATAGGTCGAATGGCCGGGACGGAAATCGACAAGCGGTGGGACGGACAGGGCGGACGGGCGGCGGAGTGGGGTGAAGGCGGGGAGAATACCCCGCCGGACTCACGAGCGGGCCGGGCCCGAGCGCTGCGGGGTCGAGACTTCCTGACGGCCCACGGATACCGTGTCGCCGAGGTCGCTGCCGTGCGCGAGGACATCACGATGCGTGCCGGCCGACAGCGCATCGGCCCGCCGCGCGAGGAGGATGGATCCGGCGGCCACGGCGGCGCCGAAGACCGACGCCCAGACGGCGTCGTCGGTGACGAGGCCCCACGCGATGGTGTGCCCGCCCGTGATCACGTTCATCGTCTGGAGGTAGAGCGGCACGCCGACCCCGCCGACGATCGCGCCGAGCAGCGCGAACCGGACCGGGTTGATGTCCGCCAGCCGTCGGCCGCGGTAGCCGAGCCGGATGACGCTGGAGAAGATGCTGCCGACCACGGCGCCCGCGAGGGCGAAGCGGAGGCCCCAGCCGATGCCGGCGAGGACCGCCATTCCGAGGCGCCCGGCCAGCGACGCGGCGCCCGGCGCCGGGTCGACGATGGTGAGGACGGCCATCAGTCCGCCCCCCGCGACACCCCAGGCCGCGCTCCAGAGCAGGGCGGTCCGGAGGATGGCGCGCAGCGTTCGGCTTCTCTCGTCGGTCATCACGCCCCTCCCGGGCCACAGGCAGTCAACGGCCAGCTACTTTGCATGATAAAGTACGCTGGTGGCGGGCCGGTGGCAAGTCGTCCGTTGTGTGCGGCTAGGCCGCGGGCGGCGGGATGGCGACGTCGGCGAGGATGAGCCACGACCGGTCCTCCTGCCGCTTCCAGACCGTCAGATACTGGCCGGTCAGCGTCGTCAGCGCCTTGCCGGGAGGCGTGAATGCGTAGGACCAGTCCCCGGCCTCGTAGAGCAGATCGCCCAGCTGCCACGCGTCGCGAACGCCGATCTTCACCTTCACTGGCCCGACGGCCCTGAGGAAGCTCCGCAAGTCGGCCGCGATCGCCGCGCGTCCGCGCACAGTCACGCCGCCGGTGTAGAGGCGGCTGCCGGCGGTGTCGTAGAGCGCGGCGACGGCCTCGGGATTCGCGGCCGCGAAGGCCGTGGCGTAGCGCTCATACCGTTCGGACAGCATCTGGCGGAGCGCGGCGCCGGACGTGTCCTGCGGCGGTGATTGAGCGGCGCCGCGCATCGGCAAGGCGGCGCACATGGCCGCGGCGGCGAGCCTCCAGCGACGAGCAGACCGCGTCATGGTGCCCTCCTCATGATCCTGCCGCCTTCTTCACGAGTGCCACGATGGTTGCCTCTTCGGCCGCGGTGAGCCGCTTCAGTGCAAAGGCGACCGGCCACATCTCCCCCTCGTCGAGGTTCGCCTTGTCGCTGAAGCCGAAGGTGGCATACCGGGCCTTGAACTTCGACGCCGCCTGGAAGTAGCAGACGACGTTGCCGTCCCTGGCGTACGCGGGCATGCCGTACCAGGTCTTCGGCGAGAGACTGGGGGCGCCGGCCTTGACGATCTCGTGCACGCGCGCTGCCATGCCGCGATCGGGCTCACTCATCGCGGCGATCTTCGCGAGCACGTCGGCTTCGCCGCCGTCCGACTTGAGCTCCCGGGCACGCTCCTTCATCGCCTCCCGCTCCTCGGCACTGAATCCCTTCGACGACTTCGACTCGCTGCCGGCGCCCTTCGCCGCCTTCCGCGCCTGCTTCTTCGGGCTCATGTGACATTCACCTCGATATCCGGTGTGCTTCCATCGTCCAGTAGTCCCTGATCCAGGTCTTGCCCCGATCGAATGTAGCATCGGCCCGCCAGAGGAACCGGTCGGGCTGGATCGCGAAGTAGCGGAAGCGGACCAGCATCGGTCCGTACCACTCCGTGAGGAGCCGGCTGTCGCCCGCGGTCCACATGAGCCCGGGCTGCCACGCGCCGCGCGCGGTGTTGATCCCTTCCATCTCCCAGATCCTGCGCTGAGGGTTGAACGCGCGATAGGTCCAGGTGCCCGCGTCCCAGGTGGAGGTCGGGTTGTCCGGGCGCCAGTGGTCCTCCAGCAGCACGCCCTGGTCGCCGGTCTGCTTCTTCGTGAAGACCCAGTGTCCGGTGAACGCCGGCGTGAAGGTCCCGCTCTGGTTTCGGGACTGGAAGGTGAAGCTCCAGACGCCGACGAGGAAATCGTAGTCCGTGGGCCCGCTGGTTCCGGTGAGGGTGTCCGCCGCCGCGAAGTCGGCGCCCATCGTATCCGGCAGCGTGATGGCGCGCGGCACCGAGGGCGGGTTCTGGGCCGCCACGGGGGCGGTGATGGCGAGCGACGCGAGTAGCGGCAGTCGTACGGTTCGCCTCATCTGATCTCCTCCCCGATCGTGGACGTGGACGCCTGGCTTCGATCCTCGGCGCTGCGTGGCGGACAACGATTTCCCCGGCCGGTTGATGCAGAACGCGAGCATCGACATCGCCGAGCGACAGGACTCGGCCTTGTGCCTCCGACTGCCATCTGCCGAGCGCTGAGGGATCGCGCGACCAGCGCTTCTTCGTCATGGCCGGCCTCGTTGCTCGTCAGCACTACGGGTCGCCGGCTTCGGAGGTGCCACCAGCCTGCGCGAGGAGATCGCGCACCGTCGCCCGCACGCGGCGATCGTTCATCATGAACGTATGGGAAACCGGCAGCTCGATGAATTCAGCCGCTCCGTCCAGGCGCGCCTCGTCCAGGGCGACGATCCCGTCGTTGGCCGCATCGCCGAAGAGGCCGAGCGCGCGAGGCCAGCTCTTCGTCCCCGCGATCACCACCGTCGGCACCGGCGGGCGTGGAAGCGCCGCGAAGAATGCCGCCTCCGCCAGCAGTTGTCCGCATTCCCCGTTCAGCAGGCGATAGGGCCACCACCGATGGAAGCGGCGCGCGAGCCGGGGCACCCGATTCGGCGTGCCGAGCAGCACGAGCCGGCCCGGCAGGGGCCGACCGGCGGGCCATTCACCGAGCGCGGCCCGGGCGATGAGCCCGCCCAGCGAGTGCGCGACGATCGCGTACGGCGCGCCCGCGCAGGCCGCCACGCCCAGCCGGCCCCGCACCCGCGCCACGATCCTCTGCCAGGATTCGAGCGCGCCCAGGTAGCCGACCGATTCGGTCCGGTGACCGGCCCGACGCAGGTCCCCCGCGAGGCCGAGCAGCGACAGCGGCGTCCGTGCGAGCCCATGGATCAGGAGGACGTGCATCGCGCTGTCAGGGAGTCGGCGGGTCAGACCGCGGCGGCACCCGGGACCCGATACCTGAGACGCAGCAAACCGCTGGGATATCGCTGCACGTCCTCGAGCGCGAGTCCGGTCGGCGGCAATCCCGCCTCGAGGAGCGGGATGCCGCCTCCGAGGAGCACGGGCATCACCGCCAGCTCCACCAGGTCGACCTGCCGCGCCTCCAGCAGGCTCCGGAACAGGCCGCCGCCGCCGAAGAGCCAGATCGCACGGCCCGACGCGGCGCGGAGCCCCGCCACGCGCGCGCCGGCGTCGGCCGACACGATGGTGACGCCGGGGTGCTCCTCCGCCTTCAGCGTCCGTGAGAAGACGAACACCTGCCAGCCGCGCGGCCACGGCGGCGCGCCCGGCCGGCGCGTGAGCTCCCAGGTGCGCCGTCCGAGGAGCACGGTGTCCACCGCCTCGTACACGCCGGCGAAATCGACGGCGGGATCGCTCACGATCCAGTCCACCTCGCCCCGGGGTCCGGCGATGCAGCCATCGAGACTCGCGGCAACGCGGTACAGTACCGGGCGCATGGTCGAGCATCCTCGTTCGCGTCTGGTTTGTCGGGACGGCTAGCCCGCGTCGATCATGCCCTCGCTCACCATCACGCTCGCGCCGCCGACCCACGTGGCCGTGACGACGCCGCCCCGTTTTTCCGCTCGCGCCTCGAGCACGCTGGGCCGTCCCATCTCCACGCCCTGGGCAATCCGCCAGGATCCCGCGCCGTCAGCGGGGCTACCGCAATGCAGCAGCAGGCCGGCGAGCGCGCAGTTCGCGCTGCCGGTCGCGGGATCCTCCGCCACGCCGTCGAGCGGGGCGAACATGCGAGCCCGGAGATCGAAGTCGTCGGCGCTTCTGACGTACAGGTGGACGTCGGGCACGGCGCCCTGAGCGGTCAGCGCATCGAAGCCGCGGAGGTCGGGACGCGCTCGCGCCAACGCCCGACGGTCCCTGAGCTCGGCGACGAGGAACGGGAGCCCGACCGACACGACCAGCGGCGGGTGATTCGCCGTGACCACGTCGTCCGCGTCGAGCGAGAGCGCCGAGGCGAGGGACGCCGCCGAGACGGTCGCGCCGAGGGACAGGCGCTCGGGTGCGGAAAGCTCGCACCAGATCGTGCCGTCGCGGCGGCGGACCGTGATTGGAACGAGGCCTGCCCTTTCCTCGAACGTCACGGTCCTCGGTGCGTCCACCGCGCCGAACGCTCCCGTCGCAGCCAGGACGAACGCGGTGCCGATGTTCGGATGACCCGCGAACGGAACCTCGGCAGCGGGAGTGAAGATGCGGACGCGCCGGTCGTGACCCCGCTCGGGGGGAAGCACGAAGGTGGTCTCCGAGAAGTTGAACTCCCGGGCAATCTGCTGCATCTGCCGGTCCGACAGCCCGCGGGCGTCGGGCACCACGGCGAGCTGGTTGCCGCCGAAGCGGGTCCTGGTGAAGACGTCGCAGATGACGTAGCGGTAGCTCACCTGGCCGCGCGTCGCTCGCGCACCCGGACCTTCGCCAGCCGGGTCACCAGGTCGACGGGAATCGGCGCGTCGAGCGGAAAACGGAGCGTGCCCTTCCCGGTCCGATACGGGGCGATCGCCTTCTCATGCTTTGCCAGCATGCCGGCCGTAACCGGATACATGCCCACATGCTCCTTGAACGCCGCGATGTACAGCAGGTATCGGCCGTCCAGCTCGAAGGTCGGGATGCGATAGCTGATTCGCTCCGTGATGCCGGGTGCCGCCGCCTTGATCGCGGCCCGGAGCTGTTTGAGCGCCCGGCGCGCCGGCGGCGGTGTCTGGGCTACGTACGCCGCCACTGTCATGGCTGGAGTCATGTGCCGCAGGGCGAGTTGTGGCGCTTCACGGAGCGCTGGGCCTGCATGCGGCGTCTCGCCGGCGCGCCATTCGCAGCGAGTCCGCGCGTGGGCCTGGGACGTGCCGCTCGGCGAGAGCCCAGAAGGCGGGCGGACCGCCGATTGCGAAACGGCGCAGCGTCCCCCGGTCCGACTCCTGATCCGCGAGAAGCCACAACGCGACCGGCAGCGCCCCCCACTTCTTCGTGAACGGGCCGCTCGACAGCCCCTTGACCAGGCTGCCGGCGGCGGCGGAATCGGCACACGCGAGGGCTGCGAACCGTGCGACGAGAATCGGCTCGAGCTGCGCGAGGGCCGCGGCGGTCAGAGGAGACGGCGCGCCGCCGGCCGGCCGCCAGTCACCCGACAGCGAGAAATAGTTGCCCAGGCCCTCTGCCCATGCGTCGAATACGGCATCGTCGAGAAACGAACGCGCCCTGAAGGGATGATGCACGAGCCAACGCTTCTGCAATGTATGGACGTACTCGTGACGGAAAAACCGGTTCACCCGATCCCGATTGATGGGTTCCGCTGCTGCGCCATAGACGCGCTGGAGCGCGGCGAGGTCCATGCCGATCGTCGAGGAGTCGTGGGTGAACGCGTCCTCCGCGCCACGGTTGCCGAGGACGATCCGGACTGCCGGCAGGGGAGCGAGCTCGAAGAGGCGGCCGAGGGAATCCGCCGCGGCCGGCCAGCGGTGCGACTCCGCTTCGATGAGGCGAGCCCACGCCTCCTCGTCTGTCGTGCGCTCACGCCGGATCCTCGCCACGCTGTCGAGCTCCCGTGGCTCGAGCCGGCGCCGCAGTATCGCCAGCCACAGGTCGGTAGCCGAGCCGTCCGATCGAGACCCCGAGATGATCGTGACGCGCGGAAGCACGACGTGGTGTCGGCCCGGTGCCGCGCCGAGCGCGAGCGGAATCGCCGCAAGCATCATCCTGCGGACTCCGGACAGAGAGCGCATCTGCAGCGTGGCCCGCCCTGCTAGTCCGCCCGCAGCGCGAGCATCGGATCCACCCGTGCCGCGCGGCTGGCCGGAATGAAGCTCGCCAGTACGGCGACGAAGAGCAGCACCCCCGCCACCAGCATGAACACCATCGGGTCGCGCGGCGATTCCTCGAACAGCATCGGCTCGATCCACCGGCCGAGCACGAGGGCCAGAACCGCGCCGAGCACGATGCCGGCGACCGCCAGCTTGAGGCCGCCGGTCACGACGTGACGCACGATGTCGCCCATGCTGGCGCCGAGCGCCACGCGCACGCCGAGCTCGTGGCGCCGCTGGCTCACGTTGAACGCGATCACGCTGTAGAGGCCGATGGCCGCGAGCACCAGCGCCAGCCCGCCGAAGATCACGAACATGGACGTGCCGAGCCGCCAGGGCGCCGTCTGCTCGCCGATGATGTCGCGCACCGGTGTCACCGTGAGGTAGGACGACCCCGGCATGAGCGGCTGCAGCGACTTCCGGACGGTCTCCTGCATCTGCGCCGGGTCCCCGCGCACCTTCACGAACAGCCCGCCCTCGTCCGGGTGGAACTGGGCCGACGAAAGGTAGTAGAAGAGTCCCGGGTCGTCCCCCAGTTGCTGCGCCTTGATGTTCTCGGCCACGCCCACGACGTAGGAGCATGGCAGCGTGTCGGCGTTGATGCGTACGCACTGGCCCAGCGGATTCTGTTTCGGCCAGAGCTTCCGTGCCATCGCCTGGCTCACGACCATCGCGCCGGGCGCGCCCGCGACGTCCTGCGCTTCGATCCCGCGCCCGGCGATGATCCGGGTCCCCATGGTGGCGAAGTATTCCGGCGTCACCGCGTCGAGGTTGAACTGGCCGAGCTTGCTGACCGAGTCGATGCCGGCCACGTGGAGGCCCATGCTCCAGCTGCTCCAGAAGGGCATGGTGAGCTGCCGCGTCGCGCTGACGACGCCGGGCACGGCCGCCGCCGCCTCGTGCAGCCGGGTGATGAGCGCCACGCTCTGCGCGCTGTCGAGCGTGACGCCGCGCCGGTTCATGTCGACCAGAAGCACCTGTTCGGGATGATACCCGAGCGGAATCGCCTTGACGTGGGTGAGGCTCCGGACGAAGAGGCCGGCCCCCACCAGTAGCACGACCGACAGCGTGCCCTGGAACACGAGCAGGGCCGAGCGCAGGCGGGAGCGCTGGTAGGTGCCTTCGCGCGCGCCCTCGCGCAGGTCGCGATTGAGGTCCACGTGGCGGGTCTGCACCAGCGGCGCCAGCCCGGTGAGCAGGCCGGCGAACAGCGCGGCCGCTCCGGCGTACATCAGCGTGCGCGGGTCGGAGACGACGGTGGCCGTCGTCGTCGCGGAGAGGAACGACGAGCGCAGCACGGCGCCGCCCCACTGGGCGATCAGCACGCCGGTCACGCCGCCCAGCAGCGCCAGGATGACGCTCTCGGTGAGGAGCTGCGACGCGAGCCGCGCCCGGCTCACGCCAAGCGCCAGGCGCACCGCGATCTCGCGGCGCCGCTGCAGCGCGCGCGCCAGCAGGAGGTTGGCGACGTTGGCGCAGGCGATCAGCCAGACGATCAGCGCCACGCCGCCGATCCAGGTGGCGACTTTCGCGAGACTCGATGCCTGCGGCCCGCGATTGCTGGAGACCGATCCCGCAAAGGCGTGGGGCCGGGCCAGCGCGAGCGGCTGCTGGCCAGGGCTCGCCGCCAGCTCCTTCTGATAGCTCCGCACGAAAGCCTGCGAGAGGTCGGCGTTCGCCTGGGCGAGGGTCACGTCCGGCTTCCGTTCGACCATCGTCTGTGCCCACGTCCAGTGATAGGTGCCCCACCAGGTTTCCCCCCGGATTCCCAGGTCGCCCCGCTCGCCCGCGACCGTGGCCGCGGGCACGAACGCCACGGGAGGCGTGTCGGGCCACAGTCCGACCATCCCCTTGGGGGCGACACCGATGATGGTGCAGAGCGTCGGGCCAACCTGCAGCGTCTGGCCGATGACCCCGGGGTCGCCGCCGTAGCGGGTGCGCCAGAAGCCGTAGCTCAGGACGACGACCGCGGCACCCTTCGGCGGCGAGTCTTCCGACGCGCTGAAGTACCGACCCACCACCGGGGTGGCATCGAAGAACCCGAAGAACCCCGCGGTCACGACCCCGACCTGCATCTCGCGCGCGTCGGTGCCCGCTCCGATGGCGACCTCGCGTTCGGTGAACAGCGCGGTGCGATCGAAGGACTTCGTATCGCTGGTGAGGTCGGTGAAGCGGGCGTAGGGGATGTAACTGTTTTCGTTCACATCCCCGCGCCAGGTGGTGGCGAGGTAGACCCGGTGGACCCGGGCGGGGTCGTGCATCAGAGGCGGCGCCCGGAAGAGGAGCCGGTCCACGATCGAGAACATCGCCGCGTTGGCGCCGATGCCGAGCGCCAGGGTGAGCACCACCGTGATGGCGAAGACCGGGTGGTTGCGCAGCCCGCGGACGGCGTAGCGGATGTCCTGCGCCCGGCGTTCGAGCCAGCGGGTGCCGCGGATGTCGCGGCTCGCGTCCCGCGATGGCTGTGACTCGTTGGCCATCAGGGCCTCAGCTTCGAGTTCGAGGTGGGTTCCAGGCTTCCGTGGATTCCTTTGACATCGGACGGCGGGAAAGGGTTGGATGTTCCAGCCTGGCTCAGCGACCGGCCGGGCCCCGCGTGCGCCCCTCCCTTGCCTTCCGACCATGCGCCAGGCCGCTCAGGATCAGCGCGACGCTCGGCCAGAACGTCAGGAAGGCCAGGATGCCGAAGATCACGGGGTTCGGATTCGGGTCGTCGGTCAGGCCGAGCTCCGCGGCGGCGAGGATCGCGAGCAGCGGGCCGGTACCCACGATCAGGAGCACCAGCCCGATTCGGACGCGCGTGGAGCGGAAGCAGACAGGCATGGGCGCCTCGCTCAGAGATCCGTGTGTCCTTCAGATCATCCCGATCGTTCCGAGCCAGTTCTCCACCAGCTCGGGCCACGCGGTAATCGGCAGGCTCGTCCGCCTGAGACCGAACGCGTGGCCGCCCTTCACGTACAGGTGCAGCTCCGCGGGAACGCCGGCCTTCCTGAGCGCCGCGTGATAGACGAGCGAGTTCTCGACCGGATCGACCGGATCATCTTCCGCCTGAACCAGGAACGTCGGCGGTGTCCGGCTGCTCACCCGGATATCGGGATTCAGCGCGAACCGCCGCTCGGGCACCGCCAGATGACCGGGATAGAGCGCGATCGCGAAGTCGGGGCGACAGCTCACCGTATCCGCCGCGTCCACCGGCCGGTAGAGCCGCCTGTCGAAATGCGTGCTCAGCGCGGCGACCATGTGCCCGCCGGCCGAGAAGCCGATCACGCCGATGCGGTGCGGATCGACATGCCACTCCGCGGCCCGGGAGCGGAGCAGCCCGACGGTGCGCTGCGCATCCTGCAGCGCGGTCAGGCAATCGCGGTACGGTCCGGTTTTCGCGCAGGGCACGCGGTACTTGAGCAGCACGCAGGTGATCCCCCGGGATGTCAGCCAGTCGCAGACCTCCGTGCCTTCGAGATCGATCGCCAGGATGCTGTAGCCGCCGCCCGGAAACACCACGACCGCCGCGCCCGTGTTGCGGCCGGCGGGCGAGTAGACCGTCATGGTCGGTTGGGAGACCCGATCCACGTAGACCCACGGCTTCCCGGCGACGAGTTTCGCGTGACCGGCCGGGTCCACCACCGTCGCGGCGACTTCCGGGCCCCGCATCGGCCGTGCGCCTGGGGGCGTCCCCGGCCAGATCGGAATTTGCCGGTGGCCCCCCGACGGCTGCCAGCCGGTCTGCCCCGCGGCGATCCCGGGCACTCCGACAGTGAGCGCCACGAGCAGCAGCCGAGCCTTCGATCGCCAACGCCGCCTCTCACTCAGCATCAGTCCCTCGGATCGATATCGGAGATTCCCCAAGCTACCTCCCGGCTGTGCAACCATCCCTACCAGAGAAGAGGAACCAGACGGTACGGTACCCGCGCGGCGTACGCGCCGTAGGCCGGCAGCGTCCTCCGCAGCGTCGCCTCCTCCACGCGGGTGCGGGCGAGCAGCGCCAGCAGGATCACGAGCAGCGTCAGCAGGCTCGCGTAGCTCTCGAGCCACAGGGCAAGCCCCGCATGAAAGAGCAGGATGCCCAGGTACATCGGGTGACGCACGAAGGCGTACAGTCCCGAATCCACCAGCACCTGGCCGCGGCCCGACTGGTCTTCGACGATGGGGATGGCGAACGAATTCTGGTAGATCGCGGCGAGGGTGATGCCGAAGCCGGCGAGTGACACGACGGCGGCAGCCAGGGATACCGGGAGAGATGGAGGCGGAAGCAGCTTCAGGTGGAAGACGTCGACGGGTATGAACACGAGCCATCCCAGCGTGGCCACCACCAGGAACGCGGTGGCGAGGCGATCCGCGGCCGGCTGCTTTCTGGACGCCGGCGGCGTGAGCCGGGCGGCGAGACTGGCCGGCGCCGTGAGCGCGAGGACGACGATGGAGACTTCAAGCACGACGCCGTACAGCGCCACGAATATGAGCGCGCGTGGCCAGTGCCATGTGCCCCCGGGAATGAGGCCCGCCGGAACGATGATCGCGGCGGCAAACAGCGTGAACTGGAACAGTCCGCCGATCAGTCCCCTGAGGATCAGCCTGGACATGAGCTCCGCGATCCTTTCTCAGTTTGGATTCAGCTCACGGATCGAGGACCGCGACGCCTCGAACGATCGCCTCGGTTGTCCCCGGCTGTCCCGGCACGTATCTCTGAACGATGCTCCCGCGCTTCGTCGCCCTGCTCTGCGCCGCCTCGGCGCTGCTCGCCTCCCCGGCGCCACTCGCATGGCATGTGGATCCCGATCCCTCGACCATCGATCGCTACCTCCGCGCCGAGATGACGGCCCGGCACATACCCGGCCTGCAGGTCGTCATCAGCCGGGCGCACCGCGTCATCTTCTCCGCCTCGTACGGGCTGGCCGATGTGGCCACCGGGAAGCGGGTCGACGCCGCGACTTCGTTCGAGATCGCGTCCATCACGAAGCAGTTCACCGACGCCGGCGTGCTGCTGCTGGCGCAGGAAGGGAAGCTGAGACTCGACGACCGGATCGCCCGCTATCTGCCCGGCCTTCCGGCGGCATGGCAGCCGATCACCATCCGTCAGCTGATGACGCACACCGCCGGCCTGCGCGATGACTGGGACGAGGAGGACACGTTCTTCCAGACCCGGAGGACGGATTCGTCCTTCCTCGCGGCGCTCGAGGCGGCGCCGCTCCGCTTTCCCCCCGGGACCGGCTTCAGCTACGGCTGTGGGCCCTTCGTCCTCGGCCTGCTCATCTCCCGTGTCACGGGCATGCCGTACTCCGGCTTCATGCGGGAGCGCATCTTCCGGCCGCTGGCCCTCACCTCCACCGGCATCAACGAAGTGGATGCGGCGACCGACTCGGCCCTGGGGTACCGATGGCTCCGCGACAGCCTCGTCCCCGGCGTCCGGATATCAGCCGCGGCCCACGCGCGGGGCGATGTCGGCATCCACACCACCGCCCTCGATCTCGCCCGCTGGGACGCGGCGCTCGACGGCGATCGCCTGCTGACCCCCGCCAGCCGGGCCGTGATGTTTTCGCCCGGGCACCTTCGCTCCGGCGCGGCCGTGCCCTACGGACTGGGCTGGTTCATCCGGCCCTGGCGTGGGCGGCGCGAGATCGAGCACGACGGCGGATTCCGGACCGGATTCAGCAGCACCATCGCGCGCTACCCCGAGGACAGTCTCACGGTCATCGTGCTCACCAACCGGCAGTCGGCGCACGCGTATTCGATCGCGCGCGGGCTGGCGGGCCTCTTCGACGCCGACTTCGCGCCGATCAGCCGGAACTCCGCGCTACGCGGCGACTGGCCGCGCGAGCGGGCGGCCGTTCGACGGACGTTCGCTGCCCTCGCACACGGACGCCGGGCGCCGGATCTCGACAGCGCCGCCCTCCTCCTCACCGGCGTTCCGCCGGCCGAGCTGCGGCAGGGGCTCGCGGGATATGCCGTCCCCGAGCTGCTCGGCTGCCGCACGATTCACCGGCCACCCGGATGGCCGCCCGCCGGCCGCGGCACCGAGGTGTGCTTCGTGCACGCCGCCAGCTCTGCGGGCACGTGGTGGTCGTTCACCTTCGACCGCCGACAGCGGATCGTCTATTTCGAACCGGAGGAATAGCCGCGAGGCCGATGCGGTTTCCACGACTGATCGGCCAGTCCGCGAATCCGGTCCGGGCACGCATCGTGAAGCGTGGTGAACCACAGGGCGCTGCCGTCCAGCTTCCACCGATACGTGCCCGGGTTCCGGTGAGGTCCGACGCACGCATCGATCCCCGTCCGGTCGGTCATCGACATGGTGCTGTCGTGGACCACGTACCTGCCCCGGACCATCAGCTGCTCACCCTTCATGTAGCGGAACGTGCCGCCCTTCTCGAAGGTGAGCGTGTAGGCATCGGAATCGTAGCTGCCGACCGGAAACCGGCTGGCGGGGGAACTGGCAAGCGCGAGAGCGATCGCGAAGCCAGGAAGCGCTGGTCCGATACCCGACCGTGAGTGAATCGGCACTGGTCCCTCCGTGAGATGGGACGATCTGACAAGCTAGAGCGACGGTCAGCGGCACGCTACCGCTCGATCCGCTGGGGTCTCTGCGGGCGCTTTCCGAAGTATTCTTGTCGACGACATGCGCAACGCACCCCCTCCTTCCTTCTCGCGCCCCACCCGCGCCGAGCTTGCCGCGGCCGTCACCGCGACGCTGAAGGACGTGATCGCGCCGGGACTCGACGTGCTCTTCTGCGGCATCAACCCGGGACTCTACTCGGGTGCGACGGGACACCACTTCGCGCGGCCGGGGAACCGGTTCTGGCCGGCGCTGCACGCCGGTGGCTTCACCGAGCGACTGCTCGCGCCGTGGGAGAAGGATCTGCTGCTGGAGCGCGGGGTGGGAATCACCAACATCGTCGCCCGTACGACGGCGACGGCGGCGGAGGTGACGCGGGAGGAGCTGGTCGCGGGCCGGCGGCGGCTCGAGCGGAAGGTGAGGCGCTACTCGCCCAGGTGGCTGGCCGTGGCGGGGATCGGCGCGTACCGCGTCGCATTCGACAGCCCGCGCGCGGGGATTGGCCCGCAGGATCGGACGATCGGCGCCACGCGCATCTGGGTGCTGCCCAATCCGAGCGGCCTCAACGCGCACCATCAGCCGAAGGATCTCGCGCGCGCCTTCCGCGAGCTACACCGTCACTGCATGTAGCCTTCGATGTGGATCTATCCGGTGGCGAAGTTCACCGTCCCATACCCCCAGATCTGCCGGCTGTTGACTGATGCGTAGTCCGGAGCCGGTCGACGCCGCGGACACTGCCCGCCAGGCGGCCACTGGCGCTGCCCTCGAACGCCACATCGAAGCGCAGCCCCTGGGCAGGAACCTGCTCCCTGCCCGAAACCACCGCGTCGAGGCTCACGCCGTAATCCGCCATTCCGGTCACATCAAGATCGTACTCGTAGATCGTTTCGCGCTGCATGAGGCATCTCGCCGTCAGGGACTGGTAGTTGGCCGTCCCACGGATACCCCGCGCCGCGCCGCCGCGCCTTCCAGAGAATTCCCCGCCTCACCACGCTGAGCTCGGGCGCCGAGCCCCACGGCAACCGCCGCCCGCGCGTGCGCCACGGATGCGACAGGAGCTGGCTGCTCACCGTCTCGGAAACGAAGAGCCCGCCGGGTGCCAGGACGCGGACGATCTGCCTGAGCGCGGCGGAGGCGCCCGCGATGTGGTAGCAGGTGCCGAAGTCTATGACGAGGTCGAAGCTCGCATCACCGAATGGCAAGGCGCGGGCGTCACCAAGCTCGATCCGGGCCGGCACTCGCTCGAGGGCCAGGCGCCTCCGGGCTTCGGCCAGCAACGCGGCGTCGACGTCGAGTCCCACGAGCAGCGATGGACGGAGAGCGGCCGAGAGGGCGCCGAGCCCCACGCCCCGGCCGCAGCCGATCTCGAGCACGCGGCCCCCGCGCGGGAGCCCCAGGGCCCGCGTCATCAGAGGGATCTCGACGTGGCGCTGCATGAAGTTCCGGCGGGCGACGTCGGGAAATGGCTGGTATGGCCGTTCAGGGGGGCTCGTCTGGTGGCGCGCCGCCATCGGTCGCTCCGGAAGGAGATGCGACAGGATGGGGCGAGGCCGTCCCCGCGGCGTGACCTCCGCAATCCGGGCAGGTCGCCTTCCCGCGCACCCCGCTCCGCGTCACGCCGATCGCATCGTGATCGCGGGATCGATGCGCGCCGCGCGGAGTGCCGGAATCCAGCAGGCGCCGACGCCGATCGCCGCCATCAGCAGTGCCACGCCGCCGAAGGTGACCGGATCATGCGGCGCCACGCCGAAGAGGAGTCCGCGGATGAATTGCGCCGCGAACCAGGCGCCGCCGATGCCGAGGACGAGACCGAGCACCACGAGCACGCCGCCTTCCCTGAGGATCATCCGGTGCACCCGCCCGGCATCCGCGCCAAGGCTCATGCGGATCCCGATCTCACCGGTGCGGGCGCCGACGGAGAAGGCAAGCACGCCGCCGATGCCCACCGCGGCGATCAGGACCGCGAGAAGCCCGAAGAGGGAGACGAGCACGGCGTTGAGCCGCTTCGGCGCGACGCCCTCCGAGCGGATCTGCGAGACGGTGAGCACGTTCTCGAGCGGCACCCCCGGTGCGAGCCGCCGGACGATGCGCGTCGCCGCGGCCGTGAGGCCCTCGACGTTGCTCTCCGCGCGCACCACGAGCCCGCCGAACACCGTGAGCTCCTGGTCGAACGGCATGAACGCCACGGCGCGCGGCTCGGCCTCGGGTCCGCCGTCCTGCGTGTTCGCCACCACGCCGATGACCGTGCGCCAGTCGCCGCTGAACGGCGTGAAGCGGAGCACGTCGCCGGTCCAGGCGATGCGCTTTCCGATCGGGTCCTCACCGTGGAAGAGCTGATTGGCCATCGTCTGATTGATGACGACGACGCGGCCGGCACCCGCGCGGTCGGTCGACTGAAACTCCCGTCCCTTGAGGATCGGAATCCCGGCCGCGCGGAAATATTCGGGGCTCGCGGTCCGGTAGTCGCCCTGCGGCATCGCCTGCCCGGGCTGGAGGGGGCGGCCCTCCGCCTTCACGTCCAGCCGGATGTCCGAGGCCCGGAGCGGCATCGTCGAGCCGACGCCCACTTCGATGACGCCGGGCAGCGCCCGCAGCTCGCGCCGTATCTCCTCGTAGCGTTGCTTCGCCTCGGCGTCGAGCGCCATGATGTTGGGCCCGCCGGCCGAGAGCTGCGCCGGATTGATGAGCGCGAGCGGGATCGTCAGCACCTGCTCCGTCCTGAGCCCGGTGTCTACCGTCGAGAGGCGGATCATGGTGCGGGTGAGGAGCCCCGCGCCGGCGAGGAGCATCACGCTCACCGCCACCTGCGCCACCACGAGCGCGCGCTGGAGCCGCTGGCTCCGGAGGCCGCCGGCGACCCGCTGCGCGCCCGCCGCGATCAGCGCCGCGAACCGCCCCTCCTTGGGCAGCGACGCGGCGAAGGAAAGCAGGAGGGCGATCGCGACCGCGAGCCCCAGCGTGAAGGCGAGCACCACGAGGTCGAGCCGCACGTCGCTCGCGCGTGTCGAATACCGCGCGGCCAGCGACCTGAGCAGCCCCGTTCCGCCGAATGCCAGGAGGATGCCGAGCACCGAGCCGGCCAGGGTCAGCAGGAGGTTCTCGACCAGGAGGAGGCGCCGGAGCCGGAGCACGCCGGCGCCGAGCGCGGCGCGGAGGACCAGCTCGTGGCCGCGGCGGAGTCCCCGCATCAAGGTCAGGTTCACGACGTTGGCGGCGGAGATGATGAGAACGAACACCGCCGCGCCCATCAGGAGCATCAGCGTGAGCCGTGCGTGCTCGCCCAGTGCCTGCTTGAACGGAAGGACGGTCATGCGGTAGTGCGAGCCGGGGTCGTACGCGTCGGTGTGGTCCTGCTGCATTCGTGCGTAGGTCGCCGTCACCTCGGCGCGTGCCTGCTCCACTGTGGCGCCGGGGGCGAGCCGCGCCAGCATCTGCGTCATGCGGTGCGTCCGCCCCTCCACCATCGTGGCGCTCACATGATGCGGGCTGATCACCATGTTGAGCAGCACGTCCACACGGGCGGGGAAGAACGGCGCCTGCTGCATCACGCCGATCACCGTCACCGGCTCGCCGTCGAGCATGACCTTCCGGCCGACGATGCCCGGGTCGCCGCTGAAGTGCTTCATCCAGAACTCGTGCGTCAGCACCATCACCGGCGGCACGCCGCTTCCGTCGTCGTCCGGCTGGGTGACGCGGCCGAGAACGGGGGAGAGGCCCATCACCTTGAAGAAGTTGCCGGAGACGAGCCCCGCATCCAGATGGGTCGCGCCCTCCCGCTCCTGCAGCGTCACCGTCCATGGCGAGTACTCGGCCACGCCCTCGAACGACCTGACGCCGGTCCGGATATCGCGGATCTCGGGCACGGAGAAGGCGATGTCCTCACCGGCCGGTCCGTCGGTGGACTGGCGGAGGTAGACGAGCCGGTCGCCGTCGCGATGCGGCAGCGGCTTGAGCAGCACGCCGCGGACGACGCTGAAGATGGCGGTGTTGGCGCCGATGCCGAGTGCGAGGGTGAGAATCACGACGGTGGTGAAGCCCGGGCTCCGGCGGAGGGCGCGGAGCGCGTAGCGGAGGTCGGCGGCAATGCTCTCCACCCAGGGGAGGCCGCGCTGGTCGCGCACGGCTTCGGCCGCGGGCGTGACGCCGCCGGATGCGATCAGCGCCTGCCGCCGCGCTTCCTCGGGAGCCATGCCGCGCCGGACGTACTCGGCGGTTTCCATCTCGAGGTGCGACCGGAACTCCTCGTCGAGCTCGGGGTCGGCCGGGTGACCACGGAGGGTCCCGGCCAGACGGGCAACGACCTCACGCAGCATGCTCATGATGCCTCCGGCCTCGGTGCGAGAAAGGCGGCGATGAGATCGGCCGTCTGGTTCCACTCCCGCGTTTCCCGCGCGAGTTGTTTGCGTCCGGCCGGCGTCAGCGCGTAGTACTTGGCCCGACGATTGTTGTCCGACGGCCGCCACTCGGCGGTGACGAATCCCTGCTGCTCGAGCTTGACCAGGGCGGGATAGAGCGTGCCGTAGTTGAGCGCGAGGCGGTTTCCGCTCGTCTCCTCGATGCGGCGCGCCACGCCGTAGCCGTGCAGGGGCCCCAGCACGTCGAGGGTACGGAGGATCATCAGGGCGAGGGTGCCCTGCTGGATGTCGAGCTTCGGCGGCACGGGCGTGGCTTCCTATTGGATGGCAATATGAGCATACCGTTCGGCGCGTCATCGCGCAATGGTCCTTCGGCGGACTCGCCGCCCGCGGCCGTGGATCGCGCGGGCGCTTCGAATATAATTAATACTTAGGTATTTACAAAAGTGTTTCCCGGTTGTACACTTCCTTCGAAGCGAGCGGACAACCCGAACAGCGCGTGGACATGGCTCAAATCGCAGTTGCCGACGACGTCTTTCACGCCCTGGCCAACCCGACGCGGCGACGAGTCCTGGAGCGACTGTCCGTCGGGCCCGCGACGGTCAGCGAACTGGCGGCGCCGTTCGACATGCAGCTCCCATCGTTCGTGCAGCACCTGTCGGTGCTCGAACAGAGCCGGCTGGTCAAGTCGAAGAAGCGCGGGCGGGTACGAACCTACGAGATCGCTCCTGAGCGCTTCAAGGTGGCCGAGGACTGGCTGACCGAGCGACGTCGGTCCTGGGAAGCCCGGCTGGACCGCTTCGATGAGTACGTCAAACAACTCAAGCAGAAGGAACAGGAATCATGAGCACCGCCGCCACGATCGATCCGAAGCTCGACATCGTCTTCGAACGGTTCATCGACGCTCCCGTGCGTCTCGTCTGGGAGGCGTTGACGAAGCCGGAGCACATCAAGGAGTGGTACATGCCCAGGGAGTGGGGACGGGTGTCGCACACCGAGCTGGACGCCCGGCCGGGCGGCATCTTCCGCATCGACATCGCCGTGGGCGACGGTCGGGAGGTGCCCAACCTCGGCTGCGTCCTGGAAGCGGTTCCGATGGAGCGGCTCGTCTGGACCTCCATGCTGTTCCCCGGCTATCGCCCGGCGGTCTTCGACGACATTCCGATCACGGCCATCATGACGATGAAGGCCGAGGGGGCCGGCACGCGCTACGTATTCACGGCGCTGCACCGGGATGAAGCGGACGTGGAGAAGAACAGGGAGTCGGGTTGGCAGCAGGGAACGGAGATCGCGCTGGATCAGCTGGTGGCGCACGTGCAGTCGATGAAGTAGGAGCGACTCCGCGCGGCGAAACCGTCACTCGCACACAGAGGTTACCAGCATGCCCCGCAAGACGGACCCCTTCACGCTGCCGGAAGCGATGACCGGCAAGGCCAGCCCGGCGAAGGCAGCGGTCGGCGACAAGCCGGTCTTCGCCTACATCGCAAGCCTGCCCGAGCCGCAGCGCGGCATTGCGGAACGTGTCGATGCCCTGGCGGCCAGGACGCTGCCCGGACTCGAGCGCTCCGTGAAGTGGGGTATGGCGTACTACGGCGTCGGCGACGGCTGGTGCTTCTCCTGCGGCGGCTTTGCCCGGCACGTCAAGCTCATGTTCATCAACGGCGCCGCGCTCACGCCGGTGCCGCCGGTGACGCCGGTGGGGATGGGCAAGTCAACACGCGGCGTGGAGCTCGAGTCGGTGGACGATCTCGACGAACGCCAGGTCGCGGCCTGGATGAAGCAGGTCGCGGCCGTGCCCGGCGTCGGAGGGAGGAAGCGATAACAGGAAGTGGTCCGGGATGGTGATCGGCGAGGTGGCGTGGTAGTCCTGGCCGGACTGTGGATCGGTGTCTTGCTGTCACTGGCTGCGACGCGGCATCCTGCTCGGCGTCTCCATGGTGGCGGGAGCTGCGGGCGGACTACTCCATGCGCCACCTCTCTACCATCCTCCTCGCCACCTCAATCGCGTCCCCCTCCGGCGCAACACGGTACCTCCCGTGGCCGGCCGACCACCCCTTCTCCCATTCACAACTCTCCGCCGCAAATGGCTTCCGATCGAACCCCTTCTCCTCATCCAGCGACCGATTCAACCGCGTGAAGAACTCCCTCCACCGCGGCAGATAGTACCCCCCGAACATTCCCTGCCACTGCTTGTACGCATACAGATTCAAGTCGTCATTCTGGCCCTCGGTGCACTTCGTTCCCCAGAGCGTGATGATGTTCCGCGCGTTCCACTCGTACAGATCGCGCTCGACCGGCGTCTTCCCCCACGCCTTTGCGCTCTCGAGCCAGGGGCCCAGAAGAAACTCGCGCCGGGTCCCCACCAGCGTGTCCAGGTCCGCGATCAGCCCCGTCACCCGCGCCTCGGCCGCCTCCAGCGCCGCCTTGTCTTTCCTTATATAGGCGGATTCGACTGCCTGCACCGTCGGGAGCCCGAGTCCGCCCACCACCTGCCGCGCGAGGTTCACCACATCGTACCGGTAGGCGTCGCTCCCGCCGAGTTCCCTGGACGCCGAGAGCAGCGTGTCCAGCGCCGCCACCAGCAGCTTCGGATCGTACGGCAGCCTGGGCTCCGTCCGATACGCCATCTTCGGATCGTAGAACTGCGGCCGCTCGGCCACGAACGTCCCGGTCTGCGCCGGCGAGCGGTACGCCGTCGCGAGCAGGATCTTCCACGCGGCCCACGCGCGCGCGTTCTCTCCCCCATAGCGCCGGCGCACCCAGGCGTGTGCCCACTCCTCGATCGGCGGCGCGTCGTCCCGCCATGCAAGGTCCATCACGTAGTCCGGCACGATGGGATTGTATCCCAGCCCTTCCATCATCATGCCGAGCCCGGCAAGGCGTCCGCGCGCGGGACTGGTCACGGCGTCGTGCACGTTGGAAGCGATGTGCGGGAGATCGCCGTTGAGCGTCACCTGCCCGCCGAAGTTGTAGAGCACGTTCCAGATCCACGGCTTGCCGAAGAACGCCTGGCGATCCTTCCACACCGGATGCCGGTCGCCGTAGAGATCGAGGACCAGCATCCGATCGTTGGGCACGGCGCCGAGCAGCGCCTTTGCCTGCGGATCGCGCCAGAATTTCGCCTGGTAGTAGAGGAACCAGCCCTGCAGGACCCAGATGGCATCGGGATCGGCGGCGTGCATGGACTCGTACACGGTGCGGCCCATCCCCGCGAGGAAGGTCGAGTCGTCGGTGGGCGGGTTGATCTCGTTGAAGCTGTCGGCCGCATACAGATGATCGGTGCCGAACAGCTCGGTCTGCCGCTTGATGAACAGCGTGCCGATCCGCTGGAAGAGCGGGTCGAGCGGATCGAGGAACCAGGTGCCGCTGAAGCCGGCGGACCAGTCGCCGGTGCGGTGGATCCTTGCCGATGGGAACACATCGCTGATGGATTCGGGAACGTGTCCGGTGAATCCCTGCAGCACCGGCTTCATGCCGAGCGCGCGCTCGCGCGCAAGGATCCGCTTTTCGAGGGCGACGTGGCTCCTGATCCAGCTCCCAGGCAGCGGACCGCCGAGGCCGTCGATGTTCCCCATCCAGCCCCACGGGAGATAGGCCGGGCCCACGAGGAAGTCGTCGATCTGCTTCCGGCTGAAGCCAAGCTCCCCCAGCACGACGTCCCACGTTCCCTCCTGGCCCGTGGCGGCAAGCGGCAGGTTGATGCCCTTGAGCGCCATCCAGTCGATCATGCGCTGCCAGTCGTCCCAGCCCCACCAGGCCATGCTGTAGGAGAAGGTGCAGTAGTTGAAGAAGTATCTGTACCGGTAGGGCGACACGACGTGGACGCGGGCCGGGACGGACGGGACGCGCCGGAGCCGGATCGGCTGCAGCGGGTTCGAGACATTGACGCCCGCGAAGTCCTCGAGATACCGGTTGAGCGCCGAGGCGACGGCGACGCCGTTCGAGCCGCGGAGAACGATCCGGTCGCCGCGACTCTCGATCTCGAAGACGTCGCGGCCGGAGTCGGCGGGAATCGCCTCGACGATGAAGGACGCCGCGTTCCCCGGCACCACGCGCGCAATGAGCGCGCGCGCCTCGGCGAGGTCGTCGCGGGCCGGCGCGGGAGCGACGGCTCCGCTCAGCGATACGAGCATCGCGAGCGCGCCGATCATCGCAGGACGGCCGCGGTCGCCGGCATCGAGGTGGGCATGGTTCTCCAGCGGTGGGGGGACTTCGGTCGTGTGAGGATATCGGCGGCCGCGACGAGCGGCAAGAGGTCACCCGTTGCCCGTGCGCCCGCCAGCCCGTATTTCTCGCCATGCCCCGACTCCGCCGATCGCTGCCCTTGCTGGCGGCTGTTCTGCTGGCGCGCACATCCGCCGCCGCCCAGACCACCCCGCCCTATCGCGACCCGCACATTCCCATCGCCGAGCGCGTCCGCGATCTCCTCGGCCGCATGACGCCGGACGAGAAGTTCTGGCAGCTCTTCATGATCCCCGGCGATCTCGACAGCGCCGGCTACGACTACTCGCATGGCATTTTCGGCCTCCAGGTCGGCACCACCGAGAGCAGGTCCGACACAGGGGCCCGCGCGGCACGCGCCCACGCCGAGCGCATCAACGCCATCCAGCGCTACTTCGTCGAGCGCACGCGGCTCGGCATCCCCATCATTCCGTTCGAGGAGGCGCTGCACGGGCTGGCCCGTTCCGGCGCCACCGTCTTTCCCCAGGCCATCGCGCTCGCCGCCACCTGGGACACGGCGCTCGTGAGCCGCGTGGCCGGCGCGATCGCCGCGGAGACCCGGAGCCGCGGCATCCGGCAGGTGCTCTCGCCCGTGGTGAACCTTGCGACCGACGTCCGCTGGGGACGCACCGAGGAGACGTACGGCGAGGACCCGCTCCTCGCCTCGCGCATGGCCACGGCCTACGTCGGCGCCATGGAGCAAGCCGGCGTGATCGCGACTCCGAAGCACTTCGTCGCGAACGTGGGCGAGGGCGGGCGCGACTCCTATCCCATCGAGGTGAGCGCCCGGCAGCTCGAGGAGCTCTACTTCCCGCCCTTCCGCGCGGCCCTCGCCGCGGGTGCGCGCTCCGTGATGACCGCCTACAACTCCGTGGACGCCTCGCCCGCCACCCAGAACCGGCACCTGCTCACCGACATCCTGAAGCGCGGCTGGGGCTTCACCGGCTTCGTGATCTCCGACGCGGCCGCGACGGGCGGCGCCACCGTGCTGCACCACACCGAGGCCTCGACCGCTTCCGCCACGAGCGACGCGCTCAACGCCGGGCTCGACGTGATCTTCCAGTCGTCGTATCCACAGCACCGGCCGTACCTCGACGCCTTCCGCCGCGGGCTCGTTCCCCAGGCGGTGATCGACAGCGCGGTGAGCCGCGTGCTCCGCGCCAAGTTCGAGCTGGGTCTCTTCGAGCGGCCGCTCGTGAACGCGGACAGCGCGGGCGTTGCCAACCGGTCAGCGGCGCACCGGGCGCTCGCGATCGAGGCCGCACGGGAATCCATCGTGCTGCTCCGGAACGCGCGGAATCTGCTTCCGCTCCGGCGCGGGCTCCGCTCCGTCGCCGTGATCGGCACCGACGCCGTCGAAGCGAGATTCGGCGGCTACAGCGCGCCGCCCGACGGCGCCGTCTCCATCGTCGACGGGCTCCGAACCGCACTCGGCGCCGGCGCGGTCCGCTACGCACCCGGCCCCGGCCGCCTCGACACCACCGCGGTGGTCGTTCCCGCCTCGGCGCTCGAGCTGACCGGCAGCTACTTCACCAACAACCGGCTGGAAGGCAGGCCCTTCCTCGTCCGCCGCGACCCCGCGATCGATTTCCGCTGGACGCTCGACTCACCCGCGCCCGGAATCGCGTACGACTGGTACTCCGCCCGCTGGACCGGCACGCTCACCGTTCCGGCCGGCGGCGCCTCGCGCATCGGCATCGAGGGCAACGACGGCTATCGCCTCTACCTCGATGGCGTCCTCATCCTCGACAACTGGAAGAAGATCTCCTTCGGCAGCCGTCTCGTCCCGGTGAAGCTGACACCCGGATCGAAGCATGCGATCCGCCTCGAGTACTTCGAGAGCACCGGCAACGCCCGGCTCCGGCTTCTCTGGGACGCGGGCGTGAAGCACGACCGCCGGGCGCGCATCGACGCCGCGGTGGCGCTCGCCGCACGGAGCGAGATCGCCATCGTGGTGGCCGGAATCGAGGAAGGCGAGTTCCGTGACCGCGCCAGGCTCGGCCTCCCCGGCTCGCAGGAAGAGCTCATCCGCCGCGTCGCCGCCACCGGGACGCCGCTCATCGTGGTGCTGGTCGGGGGAAGCGCCGTCACCATGCCCTGGCTCGAGCGCGCCGGCGCCGTGCTCGACGTCTGGTATCCGGGCGAGGCGGGCGGCACCGCGGTGGCCGACGTTCTCACCGGCGGCGCCGATCCGGCCGGCCGCCTTCCCATCAGCTTTCCCATGGCCGAGGGACAGCTCCCGCTCCGCTACAACCACAAACCCACCGGCCGGGGCGACGATTACCTGGATCTCACCGGCCAGCCACTCTTTCCCTTCGGCTACGGACTGAGCTATACCACGTTCGGCTACTCCGAGCTCGTCATCTCCCCCGCGTCACGCCCGGGCGACGTCGCCACCATCCGCTGCCGCGTGACCAACACCGGCCCGCGCGAAGGCGATGAGGTGGTGCAGCTCTACCTGCACCAGGAGCTGGCGTCGGTCGCCCAGCCGGTGATGCGGCTCGCCGGCTTCGAGCGGATCCGGCTCCGGCCCGGCGAGTCGCGCGAGGTGACCTTCGGCCTGACCCGCGAGCAGCTCGAGATCCTCGACCGCGACATGCACCGCGTGCTCGAGCCCGGCGACTACCGCGTGATGATCGGAAGCTCGTCGAAGGACATCCGGCTGCGCGACATTCTCCGGGTCCTGGCCCCCTGAGCTGCCATCTGGCGCCGCGCCGCGCGCCGCTCCATCTTCGTGATGTCCCTCCATCCCCGCCGGGGAGACTCTCCGATGAACCGCCGCACCCTGCTCCGCCTCCTGGGCGGCGCCGCCATTCCCGCCTCGCTCGGCCTCACCGCCGATGAGCTCCTCGCCGCGGGCCGGGCACTGGGCCACCGGGAGCCTTTGCCCGGCGGGCCGCTGCCTCCCTTCACCGCGGCGCAGCGCCAGACCGTGGCCGCGCTGGCGGACGCGATCATCCCGGCCACCGACACCCCCGGCGCCACGGCGGCGCGCGTGGACGAGTACATCGCCCTCCTGCTCAACGAGTGGTACCCGCCGGCGTCGACCGCCGAGTTCCTGAGCGGGCTCACCGCCTTCGACGAGCGCAGCACGCGCGAGCTGGGCCGTCCGTTCACCGCGCTCTCGGCGGCGGGAC
Organism: Gemmatimonadales bacterium; assembly: GCA_025935995.1. Taxonomy (GTDB): domain Bacteria; phylum Gemmatimonadota; class Gemmatimonadetes; order Gemmatimonadales; family GWC2-71-9; genus JAICUF01. The sequence continues at coordinate 7,756 of JAICUF010000002.1, read as the reverse complement.
GGACGAAGCTCCTCACCGCCCTCGACTCCGAGGCCCACGCCGCCCGCGAGCCCGGCGCGCCGAAGCCGTTCTTCCAGTGGATGAAGGAGCTCACGGTGAGCGGCTTCTACGCCTCGAAAGTCGGTTCCGAGCAGTTCCTTCACACCATCATCTGGCCCGGTCGCTACGAGGGATGCCGCACCATCGGCGCCCGGCCGCAGGGGTCCCGCTCGTGAGCCGCCGCGCCGCCGACTACGACGCGATCGTCATCGGCTCCGGCATCACCGGCGGCTGGGCCGCGAAGGAGCTGACCGAGCACGGCCTCCGCACCCTCGTGCTCGAGGCCGGCGGGCCGATCGATCCCGCGAAGGATTTCGTGGAGCACGTCCAGCCCTGGCAGCTTCACTTCCGCGGCAAGGGCGACCGCCGCACCATGGAAAAGGAGCAGTTCATCCAGAAGAACTGCTACGCCTGCGACGAGTGGAGCGGGAAGTTCTTCGTCAACGACAACGACAACCCCTACACCTTCGATGCCGACAAGCCATTCCACTGGATCCGCGGGCGGCAGGTAGGCGGACGCTCCATCATGTGGGGCCGCCAGGTCTACCGCTGGAGCGATCTCGACTTCGAGGCCAACGCGAAGGACGGGCACGGCGTGGACTGGCCCATTCGCTACGCCGACATCGCCCCGTGGTACAGCTACGTCGAGCGCTTCATCGGCGTGAGCGGCGAGCGCCTCGGCCTCCCGCAGCTGCCGGACGGGGAGTTCCTGAAGCCGATGGACCTGAACTGCGCCGAGCGGATGGTGCGCGACGGAGTGACCCGGCGCTTCGGCGGCGAGCGCGTCGTGACCATCGGCCGCTGCGCCATCCTGACCGAGAACCATGGCGGTCGCGCCGCGTGTCACTACTGCGGTACCTGCGAGCGCGGCTGCATCACGCGCTCCTACTTCAACAGCATCGGCGTCACCCTGCCCGCGGCGCAGGCCACCGGCCGGCTCACCCTCCGGCCGTTCAGCGTGGTGCACAGCCTCTCCTTCGATCCCGCGACGCGGCGCGTGAGCGGCGTCAACGTGATCGACGCGCGCACCCGGCAGACGATGGAGTTCAAGGCGCGCGTCATCTTCCTCTGCGCCTCCGCCCTCGAGTCCACCCGCATTCTCCTCAACTCCAGGTCGGCGGAGTTTCCCGACGGGCTGGCCAACTCGAGCGGCGAGGTGGGCCGGAATCTCATGGACCACGTGATGGGCGCCGGCGCGAGCGGAACGCTCGCGGGAATGGAAGACCACGAGTCGTACGGCAACCGCCCGAACGGCACCTACACTCCGCGCTTCCGGAACGTCACCACGCGCCACCCCGACTTCCTCCGGGGCTACGCCTTCCAGGGCGGCGGCTGGCGCGGCGGTTTCGGCGCCGACTCGCCGGGCTTCGGCCGCGAGTTCAAGAAGCGCCTCCGCGAGCACGGCCCCTGGGGCTTCCAGTTCTACGGCTTCGGCGAGTGCCTCCCGCGCCCCACCAACTACGTGGCGCTCGACCCGGTGAAGGTGGATGCGTGGGGGATCCCGGCGCTCCACATCAACTGCGCCTGGAGCGACAACGAGCAGAAGCTGCTGCAGGACATGTCGGTGACCGCAGCCGAGATGCTCGAGGCGGCCGGCGCGACCGGGATCCGGCCCTTCGTGGACCACAACCCGCCGGGGCTCACGATCCACGAGATGGGCACCGCGCGGATGGGCCGCGACGCGAAGACCTCGGTGCTCAACGCCCACAACCAGGCGTGGGACGCCGCCAATCTCTTCTGCACCGACGGAGCGTGCATGGCCTCGTCGGCCAACCAGAATCCCTCCATCACCTACATGGCGCTCACCGCACGCGCCGTGGACTACGCCGTGGACCAGATGAAAAGGAACGCGCTGTGACGGATCGCGCCGTGAACGACCCGCGCCCCATCGGCCGCCGCGGATTTCTCGGCGCCGCCGCCGGTGGACTTGCCGGGGCGTCGCCCCTCGCCCGGCTCCTCAGCACCGCGAGATTCGATCGCCTCGGCCGCATCGGCGTCCAGCTCTATACGATTCGCGATGCGATGAAGCGGGACTTCGAGGGCTCGCTCGCCCGGGTGGCGCAGATCGGCTACCGCGAGGTGGAATTTGCCGGGTACTTCGATCACCCCGCGAAGGAGGTCCGCGGCATTCTCCATCGGCACGGACTCGAGGCGCCGGCCGCCCACATCTCGCTGGAGGACATCCGCACCCGCTGGGAGAAGACCCTCGACGACGCGCACACGATCGGGCACCGCTACCTCGTCTGTGCCTGGATCAACGACGAGGACCGCTCCGCCGACGGCTACCGGAAAGTGGCGGCCGAGTTCAATCGCGCGGCCGAGGCCGCGCAGAAGGCTGGAATCGGGTTTGCTTACCACAACCATTCCTACGAGTTCGTGCCGATCGCGGGCCGCCTCCCGTACGACATCCTGCTCGATGGCTCCGACCCCGAGCTCGTGAAGTTCGAGATGGACCTCTTCTGGATCGTGAAGGGCGGCGGCGATCCGTTCGCCTACTTCACGCGCTACCCCGGCCGATTCCCGCTGGTGCACGTCAAGGACATGGCGCCGGACGGGAAGATGGTGGACGTGGGACAGGGCACGATTCCCTTCGCTCGCATCTTCGCCGAGCGGGAGAAGGCGGGCATCAGGCACTTCTTCGTGGAGCACGACGAGCCGGCCGACCCGTTCGCGAGCATCGCGGCGAGCTACGCCTGGCTCCGGGGGCTTCGGTTCTGATCGGCCGCCGGGAGCTGCTGGCCCGCTCCGCCGCGCTCGCAGGGGCGGCGATGGTGCCGGGCGCGCTCGCCCAAGCCGAGTCGGAATCGGCGGAGCCGGCGGCCGGCCGGCTCCGGCAATCCGTCTCCCGCTGGCCCTTCGCCTCGATCCCGCTTCGCCAGTTCTGTCGTGCCGCGCGCGGCATCGGCCTCGCCGGCATCGATCTCCTCCAGCCCGCCGAGTGGCCCGTCGTGCGCGATGCGGGGCTCGTCCCCTCGATGGGCTATCCGGCCGACCGCCCCGACTTCATCACGACCGGCTTCAACGATCCCGCCAACCACCACATGCTGCTCGCCGAGCTCGAGCACACGATCCCGCTTGCGGCAAAGGCCGGCGTCCCCAACGTGATCACGATGTTCGGGAACCGGCGCGGCAAGAGCGACGACGAGGGCGCCGAGCACTGCATTGCCGGCCTCTCGAAGATCGCGCCGCTGGCGGTGGAGCACGGCGTCACCGTGTGCGTGGAGCTCCTCAACAGTCGGGTGGACCACCACGACTACATGGGCGACCGCACCGCGTTCGGCGTCCGCGTGATGCGCGGCGTGGATTCGCCGCGGGTCAAGCTGCTCTACGACATCTACCACATGCAGATCATGGAAGGCGACGTGATCCGCACCATCCGCGACAACCGCGACTGGATCGGCCACTACCACACCGGCGGCGTCCCCGGCCGGCACGAGCTCGACGGCACGCAGGAGCTCAACTACCACGCGATCGCCGCGGCCATCGCCGGCACCGGCTTCGGGGGCTTCGTGGCCCACGAGTTCGAGCCGACACGGGATCCGATCGCGTCGCTTCGGGAGGCCGTTGCCGTCTGCCGCGTCTGAGCCCTTCTTTCCGTCAATGAGCGCGCCGTCCCCCGAAACCCGCGAGCGGATTCCCACCCGCGTCTTCCCCACCGCCGAAGAGGTGAGCGTCGCCGTTGCCCGCGACATTGGGGCGCTCATCCGGGAGCGCGCGGCGCTCGGCCGCACCGCGGTGCTGGGCCTCGCGACCGGCTCCACGCCCGTGTCGATCTACGCCGAGCTGGTGCGGATGCACCGCGAGGACGGGCTGTCGTTCCGGAACGTCGTGACCTTCAATCTCGACGAGTACTACCCGATGCGCCCGGACTCGCTCCAGAGTTACCGGCGCTTCATGCAGGAGCACCTGTTCGATCACGTCGACATCGATCCCGCCGGCATCCACATCCCTGACGGCACCGTGCCGCCCGAAGACGTGCCGGCCTTCACGCGCGGATACGAGGACGCAATTCGCGCCGCGGGCGGCGTGGACCTCCAGCTCCTGGGCATCGGGCGCACAGGTCACATCGGCTTCAACGAGCCCGGCTCCGCCGCGGACAGCCGCACCCGCCTGATCGCGCTCGACCGCGTGACGCGCCTCGATGCCGCGAGCGATTTCTTCGGCGAGGAATTCGTGCCTCGGCGGGCGATCACGATGGGCGTCGGCACGATTCTGGATGCGCGGCGCGTCGTGCTCATCGCCTTCGGCGAGCACAAGGCCGCGGTGGTGGCGCAGGCGGTCGAGGGGCCGGTGACGCCGAAGATCGCGGCCAGCTATCTCCAGCGGCATCCCAACGCCGAAGTGGTGCTCGACCTCGCGGGCGCGGCGGAGCTCACGCGGTTCCGGAGCCCGTGGCTGCTGGGACCGATCGAGTGGGGACCGGCGTCGATCCGGAAGGCGGTGGTCTGGCTGGCCGGCCGGCTCGGGAAGCCGATCCTCAAGCTCACCGACGAGGACTACAACGAGTCGGGCCTGCAGGACCTCGCCGCCGAGCGCGGGCCGGCGTACGAGATCAACATCAACGTCTTCCGCGGGCTGGCCGAGACGATCACCGGCTGGCCCGGCGGCAAGCCGGACGAGCTCAAGCGTCCCGGCGACATCTCCCGTCCCACGGACGCCGTCTTCCCCAAGCGCGTGCTCGTCTTCTCACCTCACCCCGACGACGACGTGATCTCGATGGGCGGGACGCTGATCCGGCTGCAGGACCAGGGGCACGAGGTCCACGTCGCCTACCAGACGTCCGGCAACCTCGCGGTCTTCGACGCCGACGCGCTCCGGTTCGCGGATTTCGCCACCGACTTCAACGCCATCTTCGGCATCGGCTCCGATCAGGCGGAGCGCATCGAGAGTCACATCGAGACGGCACTCCGGCAGAAGCAGCCTGGACAGGTGGACACGCCCGAGGTCAGACGGATCAAGACCCTGATCCGCCGCGGCGAGGCCCGCGCCGCCGGCCGCGACAGCGGGCTTCCCGTCGAGCGGCTCCACTTCCTCGACCTGCCGTTCTATGAGACCGGCGCCGTCCGGAAGCGCCCCCTCGGCGAAGATGACGTTGCGATCGTGACCGAGCTCCTGGAGCGGATCCGCCCGCACCAGATCTACGCCGCCGGCGACCTCTCCGACCCGCACGGTACCCACCGCGTCTGCCTCGACGCGATCCTCCGCGCCTTCGAGCGCGTGCGCGGCCAGCCGTGGTTCGCGGCGTGCGAGGTCTGGCTCTACCGCGGCGCCTGGCAGGAGTGGGAGCCGGAGCGGATCGAGATGGCGGTGCCGCTGAGTCCGGAGGAAGTAGTGCGGAAGCGGAACGCGATCTTCAAGCACCAGTCGCAGAAGGACCGGGCGATGTTTCCCGGGACCGATGAGCGGGAGTTCTGGCAGCGGGCCGAGGCCCGGAACCGCGAGACCGCCAACCTCTACGACCGCCTGGGCCTCGCCGAGTACGCCGCGATGGAGGGTTTCGTCCGCTGGCGTCCGACTGCCGGCGGGCGGGGTAACACGTGACCGGCTGGTGCCCACAATCGGCGGCGCATAGTTTCAGCCTATCAACCCACTCTCACCCCGCCACGAGACCCTGATGCCCCAGTCCCCAGCCCGCAAGCTCTACGACGTCTGCATCGTCGGCTCCGGCGCCGGCGGCGGCATGGCCGCGCACGTGCTCACCCAGGCCGGCGCCGACGTAGTGGTGCTCGAGGCCGGGGGGCCGTGGGACAACACGAAGGACAGCGCGATGCTGAAGATGCCGTACGAATCCGACCGGCGCGGCGCCTCCACCAAGGAGCGTCCCTTCGGCGAGTTCGACGCCTGCATCGGCGGCTGGAGCATCGACGGCGAGCCCTACACCCGCGCCGCCGGCACGCAGTTCGACTGGTGGCGCGCCCGCATGCTGGGCGGCCGCACCAACCACTGGGGCCGCATCTCGCTCCGCTTCGGCCCCGACGATTTCCGCGGGAAGAGTCGCGACGGCCTGGGCGATGACTGGCCGATCACCTACGACGACGTGGCCCCCTACTACGACCGCGTGGACCAGCTCGTCGGCATCTTCGGGAGCCGGGAAAACCTGCCGAACCATCCTGACGGCTTCTTCCAGCCGGCACCGAAGCCCCGCTGCTACGAGCTCATGGTGAAACAGGCCGCCGACCGGCTCAAGGTCACCTGCATTCCCGCCCGCCTTTCCATCATCACGCAGCCGCTCAACGGCCGCCCGCCCTGCCACTACTGCGGCCAGTGCAATCGCGGCTGCGCCGTGAATGCCAACTTCTCGTCCACCAACGTCCTGCTGCTCCCCGCGCTCAGGACCGGCAAGCTCACCATCCTCACTGACGCGATGGCGCGCGAGGTGACCACCGACGCGAAGGGCCTCGCGACCGGCGTCGCCTACATCGACCGGAAGACGCTGAAGGACGAGCACGTCCGCGCCCGCGTCGTCGTGCTCGCCGCGAGCGCCTGCGAGTCGGCCCGGCTCCTCCTCAACTCGAAGTCGTCGCGCTTTCCGCAGGGCCTCGCCAACTCGAGCGGGACGGTGGGCAGGTACCTCACCGATACGACCGGCACCGATGTCGCGGGCTTCATCCCGAAGATGGTGGACCACGTTCCCCACAACGAGGACGGCGTGGGCGGCGGGCACGTCTACATGCCCTGGTGGCTCGACAACCGGAAGCTCGGTTTCCCCCGCGGCTACCACATCGAGGTCTGGGGCGGGCTCGGCGCGCCGTCGTACGGCTTCATGGGCGGGATCCACCGCTATCCCACCGGGGGCGGCTACGGCGCGTCGCTCAAGAACGACTATCGTCGCTACTACGGCGCCACCGTCGGCTTTTCCGGCCGCGGCGAGATGATCCCCAACAACGACTCCTACTGCGAGATCGATCCCGATGTGGTGGACCGTTTCGGCATCCCCGTCCTCCGCTTCCACTGGAAGTGGTCCGACCACGAGTACAACCAGGTGAAGCACATGCAGGAAACCTTCCGCGCCCTCATCGCCGAGATGGGCGGCGAGGTCTTCTCGCCGATGCCGACGAAGGAGCAGGGCTACGGCATCGCCAGCGGCGGCCGCATCATCCACGAGCTCGGCACCACCCGGATGGGAAAGAACCCGAAGGCGTCGGCCCTCAATGCCAATTGCCAGGCCCACGACGTGAAGAACCTCTTCGTCGCCGACGGCGGGCCGTTCGTCTCGCAGGCCGACAAGAATCCGACCTGGACCATCCTGGCGCTCGCCATGCGCACCGGGGAATACATCGCCGACCAGAAGAAGAAGGGGGCCCTGTGAGCGACCTCAACCGGCGGGACCTCCTCCGCATGCTCGGCGTGGGCGTCGCCGCCACTACGCTGTCGTGCACGCCCGAAGTGGCCGACAAGGCGCACCGGAGCGCCCAGGCCGCGCGCGACACCGCGGCCGCCAGCGGCGGGAAGGTGGCGACCAATTTCTTCACGCCGCATGAGCACGACACCGTCACCCTGCTCGCCGACATGATCATCCCGAAGGACGATCGCTCGGGCAGCGCCAGCGACGCCGGCGTGCCCGGGTTCATGGACTACATCCTGACCGAGTACCCCGATGGCCAGACCGCCATCCGCGGCGGCCTGGCCTGGCTCGACGCCGAATGCGAGAGGCGGTTCGGGAAGGACTTCGTGAGCGCGTCCGACACGCAGCGCCGGCAGGTGCTCGATGACATCG